>JAUIFX010000157.1 GCA_030429865.1 Gammaproteobacteria bacterium
GTCGGGGGTCTTGTCGCTTTGGACGGGGTCGGGCCAGCAAAAGTTGTCGAGGCCGGCGACGTGGCCGAGTTTGCCGCCGACGGCGATGATGCGGCGGATGGCGAGGTCGATAACCGAGGCGGTCATGTGGTAGGTATCGACGTCGGAGTAACGCGGCAGGACGGCGGCGGGACGCTGGCGGGGCATGGCTGCGCTCAGGCCAGGCCGACGAACCCGAGCAACGCGTTCCAGTAGTGGTCGAGGAAGAAGACGGCGAAGAGCAGCGTCAGGTACAGGATCGAGTAGCGGAACGTGCGCATGGCAAGCGCGTCGTCATGGTCGAACTGCATGCGTACCGCGTAGTACAGGAACACCGCATCGAGCGCGAGCGCGCCGACGAGGTAGACCGGCCCGCTCATGTAGGTCGCGTAAGGAAGCAGCGTCGCGACGATGAGAATGAGGGTGTAGAGCAGGATCTGCTGGCGCGTGTAGGCGACGCCGTGGGTGATCGGCAGCATCGGGATGGCTGCCTTGGCGTAGTCTTCGCGGCGGTAGATCGCGAGCGCCCAGAAATGCGGCGGCGTCCAGACGAAGATGATGAGGAAGAGCAGCAGCGCGTGCGGTTCCACCGAGCCGGTCACCGCGGTCCAGCCGAGCACCGGCGGCGCGGCACCGGCGGCGCCGCCGATGACGATGTTCTGCGGGGTCGCGTGCTTGAGATACATCGTGTAGACGACGGCGTAGCCGATCAACGAGGCGAACGTGAGCACGGCCGTCAGGGTGTTGACGAAGGCGACGAGCAGGTACATCGACAGGCCGCCGATGGCGAGCGCGAAGGCCAGCGCGTGGCTGCGATTGATGCCGCCCTGCGGCAGCGGACGATTGCGCGTACGCGCCATCAGCGCATCGATGCGGTGCTCTGCGACGTGGTTGATGGCGGCCGCCGACGCCGCGGCCAGCGCGATACCCAGCGTCGCCGGCACGAACACGGCGAGCGGCACGCTGCCCGGCGTGGCCAGGAACATACCGATCATCGCAGTGAAGACGATCAGCACGATCACGCGCGGTTTGCACAACTCCGCGTATTCGCGCCAGTGACCGAGGGGATGCGATGTCAGGGTGTTCGAGGCCATGGTTGAATCCGATCAGGCTCGCCGGGTGAAACGGACCAGTGTGACCAGCGTGAGCAGGAGTACGGCGGCGCCACCGTTGTGGGCCACCGCAACGGCGAGCGGCAGACCGCCGAGCACGTTGGTCACACCCAGCAGAAGCTGGATAGGGAGCGCGGCGAGTATACACCATCCGGTGAGGCGGATTCGCCGAACCCGGCTGCGTACGGCGCCGATAGCGGCGGCGAGCACGGCCAGGGTCGCAACCAGGGCGCCGAGGCGGTGCGCCACGTGGATGGCGGTGCGTGCCGGCGTGTCGAGCACCCCGAACTCGTAGTTCACACCGAGCCCGCGCCACAGCACGAAGGCCTCGCCGAAATCGGTCTGCGGCCACCAGCGCCCGTGGCAGGTGGGAAAATCCGTACAGGCGAGCGCGGCGTAGTTGGCGCTCGTCCAGCCGCCGAGGAAGACCTGCCCGGCCAGTACCGCGAGCGCGAGGGGCGCGAGCCACGCGAGGGTGCCGGAGGCTTCACGAGCCGCGTCGAGGCGGCGCGTCGCGAGCAGGTTCCACCACAACAGGGCGAGCGTGGCGAGGCCGCCGAGCAGGTGCGCGGAGACGACCAGGGGCTTGAGCAACAGGGTCACCGTCCACATGCCCAGCAGACCCTGGAAGACGACCAGCGGCACGAGGGCGTAAACCACCGGGCTCAGGCCCGCGGCACGCCGCGTGCGCCAGGCGATGCCGGCCATGACGACGATGCCGAGGCCGAGCGCGCTCGCCAGGTAGCGATGGATCATCTCGCGCCAGGCCTTGCCGCTCTCGAGCGGCCGGCTCGACCAGGCGGGATCCTCGAGGTGCACCGCGGGGCCCGCTTCCGGCACCGTCAGGCGTCCGTAGCAGCCGGGCCAGTCGGGGCAGCCGAGACCGGCGTCGCTGAGACGCACGTAGGCGCCGAAGACGATGACGCACAGGGCGAGCGCCGGCAGCAGCCAGGCGAGGAAGCGGGCGATTCGAGGCATGGTCCGGTCCGGGCTACTTGATTTGCGAAGCGCGCAGCAGGCGCTTGAGGTCCTTCTTGATATCGGCTGGCGTGGACGTATCGGTGAAATACATCATTACCTGGCCGCGCCAGTCGAGGAAGACGACGCCGGAATCGAGCGGCGTGTCGGCGCCCGTGCCCGCGCCCGCCGCCGCCGCCAGCCGCGCACGCGCGGCGGCGTCGGCAACGAGGTGGGTGGCCGCGGGGACGTCGGCGGCGCTATCGAGCACGGCGGCCACGCGCACCCGCGTGGTTGACTGGCCGAGCACGCTGCGAATGGTCTGCAGCATCTCGATCGCGCCGCGGCAGCCTTGCCCGCAGTCACCCGGCGCGTAATAGACCAGCGCCCACTCGCTCGGCTCGAGCGGAATCGCGGTGAGCGGGCCGAGCGCGGAGTCGGCGCGGATGTCGATCGGCGGGCGGATGAACGTGCCGCGGTTGACCAGGTGACTGCCGCTCGCCGGTGGCTGTACGCGCGCCATCCACCAGGCGACGAGGATCGGCACGACGAAGGCCGTGACGACCAGGAGCAGGGTCACGCGCGCGGGCAGGCCGCGGCGGGGCGAAGTCTCATTCATGCGTGGTTCTCGTGCGACGCCAGTTCCATACGCCGATGCCGGCCAGAACGATCGCCATCGCGAACCATTGCACGGCGTAGGCGACGTGGCGCGCGGAGCCGTCGCCGGGCAGGGCCCAGTCGACGGACAGCGCGCCTGGCGCGCCGGCGTCGAGGTAGAGGATGCCGGGCAGCGGCTGCTGCCCGAGCAACGGCGCGAGCGCTGACGGATCGACCTGCTGCACGCGCAGCATGGTCGGCGACAGCTGTTCGATGCGCCCGGCGGCCGCATTGATGGCGACACCGGTCACCGGCGGCTCGCCGAGGAACCCGGTCAGCATCACCGGACCGTCGGGTGGCGGCGCGTCGGGCGCGACCTCGCGCGAGGCACCGAGCGCCGTCCAGCCGCGATCGACCAGCATCAGGGTGCCGGCCGCGGTGACCAGCGGGGTAATCACTTCGTAGCCGGGGCGCCCCTGCTGCACGCGATTGTCGAGCAGCACGTCGGGCGCGCGGTATTCGCCGCGCAGCTCGACCCGGCGCCAGCGGTAATCGTCGGCAGCATAGTCCGTCGGCAGGTTGGCGAGATCGACCGGCGGCGCACCGAGGCGTGAACTGAACTCGGTATAGCGCTCGCGCTTGGTCTCGGCGCGGTGCAGCTGCCACAGGCCGAGGCTCGCGAGAAAGGTGCAGCTCGTCGCGAACAGGACGAACAGTACGGCCCGGCGCCACGGGAAGTTGGGTCGGGCGGTCATGTGGGAGGATAATGCGGCAATCTTTTCTCACCGGATGGTCCGATGGCCGACTCCCCCCTGATCAAAGCCTTCATCATCGCGATTTTCGTCATGATTCTCGCCTCGCTGGCAACCGCCGCATTCAACCTCTTCCGCCGCGGGCGGCGCCAGGAGAGCACGGCGACGGTGCGGGCGCTGACCGTGCGGGTGGCGTTGTCCTTCGGGCTCGTGATCATCCTGGGCGTGCTCTACGCGCTCGGCATCATCGAGCCGAAGGGCTGAGGCGCAAAGCAAAGCGCCACTTGAACAAGTGGCGCTGGGTTGCCCGGAGCCGGCGGCGGCGTCCGCCCGGGCTGCGCGGCGCGCGCTGCGTGCCGCGCGCCGCCACGTCGTCGCTGGTCTAGATCCAGTAGACGAAGATGAACAACCCGATCCAGACGACGTCGACGAAGTGCCAGTACCAGGCCACGGCTTCGAAACCGAAGTGGTGGCGGGCGGTGAAATGGCCCTTGATCGAGCGCGCCAGGATGACCGCGAGCATGATCGTGCCCATGGTCACGTGGAAACCGTGGAAGCCCGTGAGCAGGAAGAACGTCGCACCGTAGATCCCCGAGTTCAGGGTCAGGCCGAGCTCGTGGTAGGCGTGGCCGTATTCCTCCGCCTGGAAGTAGACGAACAGCGCGCCGAGCGCGACGGTCGCGGCGAGCCCGAGCACCAGCTGCTGCCGGCTGCCCTTCTTCAGGCCCCAGTGCGCCCAGGTGACGGTGGCGCCGGAGGTGAGCAGGATGAGGGTATTCCAGAACGGCACGCCCCAGGCGCCGATGGTCTCCTGGAAGTCGCTGAAGCCGTAGGTCGACGGCGGCTGCAGCAGCGGCCAGGCGGCGACGAAGTCGGGCCACAGGAACTGGTTGGTGGCAGCGCCGGAACCTTCGCCGCCAAGCCACGGCACGGCGTACATGCGCACGTAGTAGAGCGCACCGAAGAACGCGGCGAAGAACATCACCTCGGAGAAGATGAACCAAGCCATGCCCATGCGGAAGCTGACGTCGACCTGGTCGTTGTAGATACCGCCCTCGCTCTCGCTGATGACGTTACCGAACCAGCCGAACAGCATGAAGACGAACACCAGCGCGCCGATGGCCAGCACGGTCGGACCCATGCCGCCGCCGTTCAGCGTGAGCGCGCCACCGACGAACATCAGGAAGATGGACAACGACGCCGTAAACGGCCATTGGCTCGATTCGGGTACGTAGTAGTCTGATTGTGCTTCAGCCATGACTCTCTTTCTCTGGTTGGCGATTGAGGGGGTTAAGCCCGGATCAGGAACGGGGTTCGTCGTCGTCAGCTGTCGCGCTGGTATTGAGCGACTCGAAGAAGGTGTAACCGAGGGTCAGCACGTCGACGTCCTGCGGCAGCTTCGGGTCGACCACGAAGCGCACCGGCATCGTGCGGGTCTCACCCGCGTCGAGCGCTTGCTGCGTGAAACAGAAGCACTCGGTCTTGTTGAAATAGCGCGAGGCCTTGCTCGGCGAGACGCTGGGCACGGCGTTGCCGGTGATCGCCCACTGGGCCTCGTTGCTCGCTTCGAAGTAGGCGAGGTTCTCCGCACCGGGGTGGACCTGCATCTTCGCCACCACCGGGCGGAACGCCCAGGGCATGTCGGCGCTGACGTTGGTCACGAATTCCACGGTCACCAGCCGCGACTCGTCGACGGTCAGGACATCGGCCGCTTCCGCGCTCAAGCGCCCCGTCTTGCCGTTGAGGCCGGTGATCTCACAGAACACGTTGTACAGCGGCACCAGCGCGTAGCCGAAGCCGAACATCACGCAGGTCGCGATGAGCAGCTTCGTCACGGTGCGGCGGTTGGCCGCGCGCAGCTCCGGGGCATTCACGTCACTGCACCCGGGAGTAGATGGCCCAGCCGTAGATCGCCACCGCGATCACCGCCAGCACCAGCGCCATGCGCACGGCGGCGCGACGCTGCTGGCGGCGTTGTTCGGTGGGTTCGGGCCGGGCCATGGTGGGGCACCCCGCGGCGCCTCAGCGCATGCCGCCTTCGATGGTGGACGGCTCCGGCGGCACGCTGAAGCTGTGGTAAGGCGGCGGCGACGGCAGCGTCCACTCGAGACCATGCGCACCTTCCCACACCTGGTCGCTGGCCTTGGCTCCGCCCTTCACGCACTTCACGATGACGATCACGAAGAGGATCTGGGAAATACCGAAGACGAAGCCACCGATGCTCGACATGGTGTTGAAGTCGGTGAACTGCACGGCGTAGTCCGGGATGCGGCGCGGCATGCCGGCGAGGCCGAGGAAGTGCTGCGGGAAGAACAGCACGTTGACCGAAATCGTCGACAACCAGAAATGCCACTTGCCGAGCGTTTCGTCGTACATGTGGCCGGTCCACTTCGGCAGCCAGAAGTAGGTCGCGGCCATCAGCGAGAAGACGGCGCCGGTGACCAGCACGTAGTGGAAGTGGGCGACGACGAAGTAGGTGTCGTGGTACTGGAAGTCGACCGGGGTGACGCCGAGCATCAGGCCCGAGAAACCGCCGATGGTGAACAGCACGATGAAGGCCAGCGAGAACAGCATCGGCACTTCGAAGGTCATCGAGCTCTGCCACATCGTGGCGACCCAGTTGAACACCTTCACGCCCGTCGGCACCGCGATCAGCACCGTCGTGTACATGAAGAACAGCTCGCCCGCCAGCGGCATGCCGACGGTGAACATGTGGTGGGCCCACACGATGAACGAGAGGAAGGCGATGGCGGCGCTGGCGTAGACCATCGAGCTGTAGCCGAACAGCGGCTTGCGGGCGAAGGTCGGCACGATCGCCGAGATGATGCCGAACGCCGGCAGGATCAGGATGTAGACCTCCGGGTGGCCGAAGAACCAGAAGATGTGCTGGAACATCACCGGGTCGCCGCCGCCGGCCGCGGAGAAGAACGCGGTGCCGAAGAACTTGTCGGTGAGCAGCATCGTCACCGCGCCGGCAAGCACCGGGATCGACGCGATCAGCAGGAAGGCGGTGATGATCCAGGTCCACACGAACAGCGGCAGCTTCATCAGCGTCATGCCCGGCGCGCGCATGTTGAACACGGTCACGATGACGTTGATGGCGCCGGCGATGGACGAGGCGCCCATAAAGTGGACGGCGAAGATCAGGAACGGGAACGCGTCGCCGGTCTGCAGCACCAGCGGCGGGTACATGGTCCAGCCACCGGCGGGCGAACCACCGGGCATGAACAGCGTCGACAGCAGCAGCGTGAACGCGAACGGCAGGATCCAGAAGCTCCAGTTGTTCAGACGCGGCAGGGCCATGTCCGGCGCGCCGATCATCATCGGGATCATCCAGTTGGCGAAGCCGGTCCAGGCCGGCATCACGGCACCGAAGATCATGACCAGCGCGTGCATGGTCGTCATCGAGTTGAAGAACTGCGGTTCGACGAACTGCAGGCCGGGTTGGAACAGCTCGAGGCGGATGATCATCGCCATCGCGCCGCCGATGAAGAACATCACCAGCGCGAAGATCAGGTACAGCGTGCCGATGTCCTTGTGGTTGGTCGTCGTCAGCCAGCGCTTGATGCCGCTGGGATGATGACCGTGATGATCGTCGTGGTGGGTGGCTGCCTCACTCATGATGGATCCTCTATGCTCGATATCGAAAGCGTTGGTAAGGGCAAATCGTCGTAATCAGGGCGGACCGCTCACTCGGCGGCGGCGGCGACGAGCTTCTGCGTGGCGGCGGGCTCGCGCGCGGCCTGCTGGGTCGCGGCTTTCTGTTTCTCGAGCCACGCCTTGTACTCGGCCTCGGGCAGCGCCTCGACGACGACCGGCATGAAGCCATGGTCCTTGCCGCAGAGTTCGGCGCACTGGCCGCGGTAGACGCCGGGCTCTTCGATGGTCGCCCAGGATTCGTTGATGTAGCCCGGGATGGCGTCGCGCTTCCAGCCGAGGGCCGGAACCCACCAGGCGTGGATGACGTCACCGGCGGTGGTCAGGAAGCGAATCTTCTTGTTGGTTGGCACGACGAGGTGGTTGTCGACGTTCAGCAGGTAGTGCTCGACGGTCGCCGGGTCGATGTCGGCGCCGAGCTGGCGCGCGTTGTTGGAGTCGGCATCGATGGTGGAGAAGAAGCCGACGCCTTCGTCGACGTACTGGTAATGCCATTTCCACTGGTAGCCGGTGACCTTGATGGTCATGTCCGCGCCGGAAACGTCTTCCATCATGATCAGTGCCTTGGTCGCCGGCACCGCGATACCGACCAGGATGAGGAACGGAATCAGGGTCCACAGCACCTCGACCTTCGTGCTCTCGTGCCACTGGGCGGCCTGCGCACCCTGCGATTTGCGGAACTTGAGGATCGAATAGAGCATCAGGCCGAACACGACGACGCCGATGACGACACAGACCCAGAGGATGAGCATGTGGAGGTCGTAGATCGTGCGGCTGAACGGCGTCACGCCGGGGGTGAGGTTGAGACCCCATTCGGCATGGGCCGCGACGGGCAGACCCAGCAGGGCGCCGAGCGCGGCGAGGGACTTGACGAGTCGGTTGGTGGTGGAAAACTTCATGCTTCTCGCTCTTCTGATACCGTCCGGCAACAGCACGAACAGATTGGGTGCACTATCGGGTTTCAGGCGTTTGGGCATTTCGTCGCCGGCGTTCGGCACGTCGCGGCCGCGGCCGGCCCGGGGTTGAAAACCGGGCTCGGGCGCGCTCGCTGACCAATCGCGGCGGCTTAGCCCGCTTAGTCTAACGGTTTTTCTTCAGCGCGTTAATCAGGGTCCGTGCGAATGATTCGCGTTCGCCGTCGGTCAGGAAACTGCCCAGTTCGATGCGCTGCCCGTGGGTGCCGACGACGAGCCGCTGCGGGTGCAAGCGGCTCGCCGCGCGCTGCAGTTCCACGCGCACCCAGAAGCGGTTGAACTCGAGGCGCTCCTCGGGTGCGCGCAGGCCTCGCTCGATGACGAGCAGGTCGCCGTCGAGACGGACGACCTCGCGCCGTTCGCCCTCGCGTAGCACGACGTAGAACCCGGCGGCGACGGCGGCCGCCTCGAGACCCGAGAAGGGCAGCACGAGCGGCATGCCCATGGCGAAGAAGAATGCGCCGATGGCGCCGCTGACGATCGCCACCGCGAGCACCAGGCGCTTGGCCTCGGGCCAGGTCATGGAGCGCGTCGGACTCAGGATCCAGGTCGGCGTGGCCGGATCGGTGTTGTCGGGGGTCTGCACCATGGACAGGATTCCTCGGCGCCGGTCAGGGGCCCCCTGGCGGCGCGGTCAGGATTGCGACAAGCGCCTCGGCGGCTTGCGCGAGGCTTTCCTCGTCACGCCAATTTATCACGCCCAGGCACGGACCCGGCAGCAGCCGTTCGAGCGTCTCGAGCACGGCAGGCAGGGCTTGCAGGTCGGGCTCGACGACGTTCGCAACGTAGCCGAGCGACGGGCGGCCGCTCTCGGCTATGGCGCGCGCGCTCAGCAGCGCGTGGTTGATGCAGCCGAGGCGCACGCCGACGACCATCACCACCGGCAGGTCGAGGCGCGCGGCGAGATCGGCGACGAGGAAATCCGCCGTCACCGGCACGAGCCAGCCGCCGACGCCCTCGACGACGACCACGTCGGCCTGCGCCGCGCAGCGCCGGTAGGCAGCCTCGATGAGCGCGACGTCGATGTCGACACCGGCGGCGGCGGCGGCGATGTGCGGCGAGGCCGGCAGCGCGAACAGGTAGGGATTGATGTCCGCGTCGGGCGCCGCGAGCGGCGCTGCCGTACGCAGCGCGGCGACGTCCTCGTTATGCCAGCCGGCAGGCGTCTGCTCGGCGCCGCTCGCCACGGGTTTCATGCCGATGGCCGCCACGCCGCGGCGGCCGCAGGCGCGCAGCACGGCCGCGCTGAAGTGGGTCTTGCCCGCGCCGGTGTCGGTGCCCGTGATGAAGACGTTCATCGGCGGCGCAGCTGCGAGAGCGGGAAGACCTGCTCGGTGGGTCCCTTGGCGGGCCGCTGCGGCGCGGCCCAGGCATGGCCGTAGACGACCTCGTAGGTCGCCGGCAGCTTGCCGTTGCGGCGGAACGGTTCGTAGGCTGCCACGAGCGCCTGCAGGCGGCGCCGCGCGAGCAGGCCGCGGGCACGTGCGGACTGGGCGTTGGTGGCACCGAGCCCCTTGAGATCACGCAGGAGGGTCATCGCGTCGTCGTACTCCACGGTAATGTGTTCGGCTTCCATGACCGGGTCGGCGAAGCCCGCTGCGCCGAGCGCGTCGCCGATCACGTGCATGTCGATGAAGCGGTTCACGCGCGGGCTCCCGTCGACCGCCGTACTCGCCGCACGCAGTTCCTTCAGCGTGTCCGGCCCGAGCGTCGAGAAGAGAAACAAGCCGCCTTCGCGCAGCGTGCGCCGCGCCTCGCCGAACGCGGCCGGCAACGCCTCGCACCACTGCAACGAGAGACTCGAGACGATCAACTCGAACGCGCCGGCGGCGAAAGGCAGCTGTTCCACGTCAGCGCACACGTAGCGATGGCGCGAGAACCAGCGCGGTGCCTGCTCGCGGGAAATACGCAGCATCGCCGGCGCGAGATCACATTGGGTGATCAGGGCCTTGCGGTAACGGCCGGCGAGGGCGCGGGCGCAACGCCCGGTGCCGGCGCCGAGATCGAGTACGCGGCTTGGCTGCACGGTCGTGTAATCGAGCCGTTCGAGGAGGCGCGCAGCGACTTCGCGTTGCAGCACGTCGTGTGCCTCGTAGGTCGGCGCGGCACGGTCGAAGGCGAGCGCGATGCTGCGCTTGTCGAGTTCACGCGTGGTCATCTTGACGGCATGGATGCGAACCGGTGGCGGTGAATGCCTGGTCGAGCGCGTCGACGAGGGCGTCGATATCGGCCGGCCCGTGCGCAGCGCTGATCACGATGCGCAGGCGTGCCGTGCCGCGCGGAACCGTGGGCGGGCGGATGGCGCGCACGTAGCAGCCCGCCTCGCGCACGGCGGCGGCGATGGCGAGCGCGCGGGCGTCATCACCGATCATGATCGGCTGGACGGGCGTGCTGCTGGCACCGAGGGGTAACGAGAGCCCCGCGGCAGCAGCGCGGAAATGCGCGATGTTGGTGCGCAGGCGGCTGAGCAGCGAGGTGTCCTCGGCGAGCATGTCGAGCGCTTCGAGCACCGCGGCTGCACAAACGGCCGGCAGCGCGGTGTCGTAGACGTAGGTGCGGGCACGCTGGACGAGGTAGTCGACGAGCTCGGCACTACCGAGCACGGCGGCCCCGCTGCTGCCGAGCGCCTTGCCGAACGTCACCATGACGACGTGCTCGGGGCCTTCGTCGGTGGTTCGTGCACGCGCGCCGGCGAAACCGTCCGCGCCGAGGATGCCGCAGCCGTGGGCATCGTCGACGTAGAACACGGCGCCGGCGCGGTGCGCGGCGTGCGCGAGGGCATCGAGCGGAGCGACGTCGCCGTCCATGCTGAACACCGATTCGGTGACGAGAAAGGCCTGGCGCTCGGCGCTCGCGGCGATGGCAGCGGCAGCGGCAGCGGCGTCGCCATGCGCGTAACGCCGGTGGGCGGCGCCGCTCGCGAGCACGCCGTCGATCAGCGAGGCATGGTTGAGACGGTCGTGGGCGATGAAGTCACCGCGCGCGGCCAGCGCCGGCAGGCAGCCGGTGTTGGCCAGGTAGCCGGAAGAGAACAGCAGCGCGTCGTCGTGACCGGTCAGCTGTGCGAGCCGGCGTTCGAGTTCGGCGTGCAGGCTCGAACGCCCGGACAACAGCGCACTCGCGCCGCTGCCGAAACCCTGCGCGGGCAACTCGGCGGCGACGCGCGCGGCCAGGCGCGGGTGGGCGGCAAGCCCGAGGTAGTCGTTGCTCGTGAAGTTGCGCAGCGTGCGCCCGTCGGCGAGACAGGTCGCGCCCTGCGCGCCGGCGCGCGCCTCGCGCCAGCGGCGCAGGTGCGCCCGGTCGATGGCGCGGAGCGCTTCGCCGAGGCGCTGGCGGTAGGCTAGCGGCAAGAGGCGGTGCGTCAGGCGTGGTGCGCCGGCGCGGCGCTGATACCGAGCCGCTCGAACAGCGCCTGGTCGGCGAGTACCTCGGGATTGGCCGTGGTCAGCAGCTGT
>JAUIFX010000158.1 GCA_030429865.1 Gammaproteobacteria bacterium
TCGACGAAGCGACAGCCGCGCTCGACAACGAGGCCGAGCGCCGCGTGCACGATGCACTGCAGGCGCTGCGCGCCGGGCGCACCAGCCTGGTCGTGGCACACCGCCTGTCGACCATCGAGCAGGCCGATTGCATCGCGGTCCTCGAGCACGGCCACATCGTCGAGCGTGGCCGCCATGCCGAGCTGCTCGCGGCGGGCGGCGCCTATACGCGCCTCTACAGCGCGGGATTCGACGGCGCCGACGACGGCAGCGTCGATAGCGTCGACAGCGCCGTCGCGCGCACCACGGACGGGGCCTGAAGCAGGCGCCCGTACGCGCGCCGCATTTCAGCGGCGGCGCGGCCGGAAGCGGCGCACGCGCCGCAGCAGGCCGCGCGCGTCACCGCCGGCGCGGCTGTAGCGGCACCGCGTATAGAGCCGCGTGATGGCGATCACTTCGGCGGCGAGGTCGGCCCGCGCGCGTGCCACCCGGTGGGCGAACGCGCGCGGCGCTTCGCCCGGCGCGCGCGCGAGACCGACGCGGCCGAGGCGGCGCGAGAACTCCTGCCAGGCCTGCTGGGCGGGATCGCTACGACGCCGCGTGGCGGCAAGGATGAGCGCGGCGAGGACCAGCGTGACCGCGGCCAGCGCGAGGGTCAGCGCGACGACCAGCTTGCCCGCATCGACGCCGTCGAAGCCGAAGCGTTCGAGCAGGCGTTGCTGCTGGAGCGTGGTGTAGCTGAGAACCCACCGGTTCCAGCCGTGGGTGACGGCTTCGATGCCATCGCGCAGGCGCGCGAGGAAGGCGCCGGCGACGCCGTCGTCGGCACCGCGCGCGCTGCCGGCACTCGCCGGCAACGCGTCGCCGAGTCCCAGCGAGACGCGCGTCGGTGCGACCGCCGCGGTCGGGTCGACGCGCACCCAGCCGGCCTGCTCGTCGTAGATCTCGGCCCACGCGTGGGCGTCGCGCTGGCGCACGACGAAATAGTCGGCGAGGCTGTTGAACTCCCCGCCCTGGTAGCCGGTCGCGATGCGCGCAGGCACCCCGGCGGCGCGCATCAGGGTCACGAACGACGCGGCGAAATGCTCGCAGAAGCCTTCACGCGTCTCGAACAGGAACTCGTCGATGACGTCGCCGGGCAGCGGCGGTGGGGTCAGCGAGTAGACGAAGCCCTCGCGGCGATAGAAGTCCAGCGCGCGCTCGGCAATCGCCAGCGGGCCGCCGCCGCTGGCGGCCCAGCGCGCGGCGAGTTCGCGGGCGCGCGGATGATAGCCGGCCGGCAGCGCGAGCGCGGCGCGGCGCTCGGACGCGCTCAAGCCCAGCAGGCGGTAGTCGACCACCGAGCTCAGCGCGTAGCTGACGCGCCGCCGTACCGGCTTGGCCGCGACCAGGCGCAGGTCGGCGGTGCGCAGCGCGGGCGGCTCGGCGCGCGTGACCATCTCGAGGCCGAGCAGCCAGCGTTCCTGGTGCGGTTCGAGCGTGACGCGGTAACGGTAGCGCGGCCCGCGCGCCTCGACGCGCTGTTCGGCCGCGTCGCCGATGCGTGCCACGCGCCAGGTGCGCCCGTCGCTGTGCATCAGTGTCGGGCCGCGCCAGTAGCGATCGCGGGCGCGCGGCACGGCACCCTCGAACTCGACGCGAAACGCGATCGCGTCCGACAGGCCGAGGCGTGCCACCTCGCCCAGGGTGAGTTCGTCGGACAGCCCGGTGACGCCGTCGAAGGCGTCCTGCGGCAGACCCCACAGCGGGCCGGGCAGGCGTGGAAAGAGCAGGAAGGCGACGATCATCACCGGCATCGCCTGGGCGGTCATGAGTCCAGCGAGACGCAGCACCGCGCGGCTGCTGCGGTAGGCGGGCGGGGTGTTGAACTGCACCAGGACCGCGGTGATGAAGACCACCAGGGCGAGCATGTAGAGCGCCGTGAACATGGTCTGCGAGTAGAAGAAATTGGTCACGACGAGGAAGTAGCCGAGGAAGCTGACCACGTAGTAGTCGCGCGCGTTGCGCATCTCGAGCAGCTTCAGGCCGAGCAGCGCGGCGAGCAGTTCGACCCCGGCCTCGCGCCCGAGCTGGCCGTGGTAGGCGATGTAGATACCGGCGAAAGCGCTGACGGCGACGAGCTGCTTGAGGACCCACAGCGCGGGATGGGCGCGATCCGGCAGGGGCAGGCGTCCGCGTGCGCCGAGCACGCGCCACAGCGCGGCGCCGACGAAGGCCAGCGTGAGCAACGCGGGAAAGCGCTGCATGTGCGGGACGAGGCCGGCAAGCAGCGCCGCCGCGACCCAGCTGACCTCGCGTACCGAGAGTTCGCCGTGGTTCATGCGTCGCCGCCGAACAGCGCCAGCGCGCGCAGGCAGGCGTCACGATGGGACGCACCGTGGCCGCGCGCGACCGCGTGATCGGGGAGCGTCAGCGCGTAGCGTGCGCCGCGCCGCTCGGCTTCCAGCACCCAGGCGGTCAGCTGCGAGAGCTTCGCCTCGACATCGCCGAGGTTCGCGACCGTGCGCCAGTCGAGTTCGAGCTCGATCGAACCCTGGCCGTGGAAGCGCTTGATCATGAGTTCGCGTTCTCGCGCCAGCGTCTTCCAGGCGATCGCGCGCACCGGGTCGCCGCTGGCGTAGGGACGCAGCCCGGCGAACTCGTCGGCGCCGGCCAGGGCCATGTCGGTGCTGCCGGCCGCCTGCGTGGCGGCGTACGGCAGGGCGAGGCTGCCGTGCGGCGCCGGGTAGACCAGGCAGCGCGCGTCACACGCGAAATAGGCCCAGGCACGCAGGATGCCGAGCGGGTAGCCGCTCTCGAGCCGCAGGCGGCCCGGGCTCAGCCAGCCGCGGCGCGGCGCGTCGAGCGTGATGCCGACCGCGAGCGTGCTGTCCGCGGCGAGGTCGAACGCGGCGCCCTCCCGCGCGAGCCGGCGGCGCTCGGCGCGTGTCGCGCCGCGCGGCCGGCGCATCAGCGCCAGCGCCAGGCGGGCGCGCGGCCAGGGGTTGCCGATGACGCATTCGAAGCGCGCGCGCTCGCCGGCGAACACCGGCGCCGCATGGGCACCGAGGAAATCCAACCCGGCGAGGTTGTGATAGGTGTGCAGCATGGCGACGAGGAACATGCCGCCGAGCAGAAAGGACAGCAGGTAGCCGAGCGCGTTGTCGTAGTTGATGGCGCCGAGCAGGATCACCACGAGCATCGCGCCGAGGGTGAACCCGGCACGGCTCGGGAAGATGTAGACGCGGCGCCGGTCGAGCCGCTGCGTCGGGCTCGCGGCGACGGCGGTGTTCACGGGATCGGCACGGCGTCGAGCAGCTGGCGGGCGATGGCGTCGGCGCCCTCGGCGCGTTCCCCGGGCGTGGCGGCGAGGCGGTGCCCGGCGACCGCCGGCAGCACCGCCTGCACGTCGTCGGGCAGCACGTGGCCACGGCCATCGACCAGCGCCCAGGCGCGCGCGGCGCGTAACAGCGCCAGGCCGGCGCGGGGTGACAGGCCGGCCCGGCACAGTGCGCTGCTGCGGCTGTGCTCGATGAGGTTCTGCACGTAGTCCAGCAGGGCATCGCTGACATGGACCTCCTCGACCTGCGCCTGCAGTGCGAGCAGCGCCGCGGCATCGAGGATCGGTTGCTGTTCGTCGAGCAGCGTACGCCGATCGGCGCCCGTGAGCAGGGCGCGCTCGGCCTGGCGATCGGGGTAGCCGAGCGAGATGCACATGAGGAAGCGATCGAGCTGCGACTCGGGCAGGGGAAAGGTGCCGATCTGCTCGAGCGGGTTCTGCGTGGCGATGACGAAGAACGGGTGCGGCAGCGTATGGGTATGGTTCTCGACCGTCACCTGGCGCTCTTCCATCGCTTCGAGCAGCGCGCTCTGGGCGCGCGGCGTGGCCCGGTTGATCTCGTCGGCAAGGACCACGTGGGTGAAGATCGGCCCCGGGTGGAAGCGGAACTCGCCGCTCTCGCGGTGGTAGACGTAGACCCCGGTGACGTCGGCCGGCAGCAGGTCGCTGGTGAACTGGATGCGCTGGAAATCGAGGCCGAGCAGGCGTGCGAGCAGGTGCGCGAGCGTCGTCTTGCCGACCCCGGGCATGTCCTCGATGAGCAGGTGGCCACGCGCCAGCAGGCAGGTCAGCGCGAGGCGGATCTCGGTGGTCTTGCCGAGCACCACGCGCGAAGCGCCGGCGATGACCGCGTGGATGCGGTTGCGCGATTGCGCGCTGGCCGGGCTCGTTCGTTGTCTGAGTTCCATAGAACCGGTCTCGAAATCATTCGTGCTTGGGTTGGCGCCCGGAAAATCGGCCCCGGGAAAATCTCCCAGGGCGGGCAGTGTGCCGGGAACAGGGGTTCAGGTGCCAAGCCCTGTCACGTCGTGAACGCGCCCTGCGAACCTATTCTGCCCTCGATCGCCACCGGGCTGTGCGCAGGGCACGCCATGCCCGAACTTATCGGCGTGCGCGCGGTGAAACTCCAGCCCGGCCGGGCGCCGTGGCGCGGCGCGCGATTGAAGGCTGGCGCCGCGCAGCCGAAACATGCTGTGTCCGTTCGTGGAATTATCTCCGGCCGCACCGCTGCGGCGGCAGCACGCCCGGGCTATGCTGCCGCGACCGCCGGGGCGGCGTGACGGGTGCGGATGGGCCGCGATGACGCGCCCGCATCCGCCGCCGCGCCGCACCCTTGCATGAATCATCGCACGCGCACGACAGGGAAACAGATGCACAAGTACGATTTCGTCGTCATCGGCAGTGGCCCGGCAGGCCAGCGCGCCGCCATCCAGGCGGCCAAGCTGGGCCGTTCGGTCGCGCTCATCGAGCGCTCGTTCAGCATCGGCGGCGCGTGCGTGCACACGGGCACCATCCCCAGCAAGACCTTGCGCGAGGCCGTGCTCTACCTGACCGGCTGGCGTCAGCGCGGTTTCTACGGCCGCAGCTACCGGGTCAAGGAGCGCATCACCGCCGACGACCTCATGCAGCGGCTCGACATCACCATCCGCCACGAGATCGAAGTGCTGATGCACAAGCTGCACCGCAACTTCGTCGACACCATCGCCGGCACGGCCCGCTTCGAGACGCCGCACCGGCTGCGCGTGCAGCTGAACGACGACGAGTCGCGCCTGATCGAGGCCGACCGCATTCTCATCGCGACCGGTTCGCGGCCGGCGCGCCCGGCCAACGTGCCGTTCGACTGCCCCAACGTCGTCGACAGCGACAACATCCTCACCATGACCGAATTGCCGCGCACGCTCGCGGTCATCGGCGCCGGCGTCATCGGCGTCGAGTACGCTTCGATCCTGAGCGCGCTCGACATCGAGGTCACACTGATCGACGGCCGTGAGCGCATGCTGGATTTTCTCGACCGCGAGATCGTCGACGAATTCGCCCACCACCTGCGCGATCGCGGCGTCAGCCTGCGCTTCGGCGAGACCGTCGAGCGCGTCGAGGTGGCCGATGCGAAGCGCGTCGTGGTACACCTCGCGAGCGGCAAGCGCGTGCGCGCCAACATGGCCTTGTTCGCCGCCGGGCGGCAGAGCAACACCGACCTGCTGGCGCTGGAGCACGCCGGGCTCGACACCGACGAGCGCGGCCGCCTGGTCGTCGACGAACATTTCCGCACCCGCGTGCCGCACATCTACGCCGCCGGCGACGTCATCGGTTTCCCGGCCCTCGCCTCGACCTCGATGGAGCAGGGCCGCCAGGCCGGCGCGCACGCCTTCGACCAGCCGCTGCGTCCGCACGCCAACGCGGTGTTCCCGTTCGGCATCTACGCGGTGCCGGAAATGAGCGTGGTCGGCCAGACCGAGGAAGAGCTGCGTGCCGCCGGCGTGCCCTACGAATCGGGCATCGCGCGCTTTCGCGAGACTTCGCGCGGCCAGATCCTGGGTCTGCGCGAGGGTCTGCTCAAGATCCTCGTCCATCTCGACGATCACCGGCTGCTCGGCGTGCACATCGTCGGCGAGGGCGCGACCGAACTCATCCACATCGGCCAGGCCGTGCTCGCCCACCATGGCACGCTCGATTTCTTCGTCGACGCGGTATTCAACTACCCGACGCTGGCCGAGACGTACAAGGTCGCCGCGCTCGACTGCTGGAACAAGCTCGCGCCCTGAGGTAGCCGGCGCGGCGCCTGGTCTTTCGCCGGGTTGACCGGCGGGGCGTCCGCTCAGACCTCGCCGCTGCCGGCGATGGTCATGCGATCGACCAGGATCGAGCCGGTCTGTACCGCGGCGCTCGCGTCGATGTCGCTGCCGACCTCGGTGATGCCGAGCAGCATGGTCTTGAGATTGCCGGCGATGGTGATCTCCTCGACCGCGTGCACGCGCTCGCCGCGCTCGACGAGGAAGCCGCTCGCGCCGCGCGAGTAGTCGCCGGTCACGGCATTGACGCCGAAGCCCATGAGGTCGGTCACCAGCAGGGCGCGGTCGAGCGAGGCGATCATCTCCTCCAGCGAGCGCGTGCCCGGGGTGAGCAGCAGGTTGTGGGTGCCGCCGGCATTGCCGGTCGGGGTGCGGCCGAGGCGGCGCGCGGCGTAGGCGCTGAGCAGGTAGGTGGCCAGGCGGCCGCCGTCGATGATGGTCTTGGGTGCCGTCGCCACGCCGTCGCTGTCGAACGGGGCGCTGGCCGGCCCGGCCGGCAGGTGCGGGCGTTCGCTGAGCGAGAGCGATGCCGGCAGCACCGCCTCGCCGAGCGCGTCGAGCAGGAACGAGGCGCGGCGGTACTGGGCGCCGCCGGAAATGGCGCCGACGAGGTGACCGATGAGGCCGGCGGCGACGCGGTTCTCGAACACGACCGGCAGCGCGGTGGTCGGGATGCGCCGCGCGCCGAGCTTGGCCACGGTGCGCGCGCCGGCGGTGCGGCCGATCGCGGCGGCATCTTCGAGCAGCTCGGGTCGGCGATTGCTCGAATACCAGTAGCCGCGCTGCATGCCGCCATCGTCGGCGCCGATCATCACCGCGCTGATCGAATGCCGGGTGCCGCGGTAGGCGCCGTGGAAGCCGAGCGAATTGGCGTAGGCGCGGGTGCCGCGGTAGCGGTTCACGCTGGCGCCGTCGGACTGGCGGATGCGCGTGTCGTGCGCGAGCGCCGCGCGTTCGCAGTCGAGCGCGAGCGCGATCGCCTGCTCGGCGTCGATGTCCCACGGATGGTCGAGATCGAGATCGGGGATGTCGCGGGCGAGGAACTCCGCCGCCGCGAGCCCGGCGTGTTCGTCGACCTCGCCGTGCTCGGCAATGCGGCGCGCCGCGGCCACCGTCTCGGCGAGCGCGTCGCCGGAGAAGTCGGTGGTCGTCGCGCTGCCCTTGCGGCCGCCGAGGTAGACCGTCACGGCGAGCGACTTGTCGCGTTCGTGCTCGACCGTCTCGCAGGCGCCGTCGCGTACCGTCACGGCGAGCCCTTCGCCGGCGGAGATGGCGACCTCGGCGGCATCGACGCGCTGGGCGGTGGCGCGTTCGAGCACGTCGCAGGCGAGGGCGTCGAGGGTTTCGGGGGCGTTGTGGTCGGTGGCGAGCGGCTGGTTCATCGTGCGTATGTTAGGCGCTGGCAGCCCGGCGCGCACGGGGCAACGCGGCGATCGCGCCGCCCGCGGCCGCGACGGCGGTGCCGTGGCGTTGTCCTGCTTTGAGCGCGGCTGGCACGCCCGGGTACACTACGTGCGCGACCCCCTTTCAACGACGGCCGCGCCGCGCGCCGCCCACGACGCTCCATCGCCCGATGCAAGATTCCCCCATCCTCGCGCCGCTCAATGCGCGCCAACGCGAAGCGGTCGCGTCCGACGCCCTGCGCGTGCTCGTGCTCGCCGGCGCCGGCAGCGGCAAGACGCGCGTGCTCGTGCACCGCATCGCCTGGTACCTCGAGACCGGGCAGGCCACGCCGCACGGCATCCTCGCCGTGACCTTCACCAACAAGGCGGCGGCGGAGATGCGCGCGCGCATCGAGCAGCTCACCGGGCAGCCGGTCGGCGGCATGTGGGTCGGCACCTTCCACAACATCGCCCACCGCATCCTGCGCGCGCACGCGCGCGATGCCGGCCTGCCCGAGAACTTCCAGATCATCGACGCCGACGATCAGCAACGCGTGATCCGGCGCGTCATCCGCGGGCTCAATCTCGACGACAGCGAATGGCCGCCGAAGGAAGCGCAGTGGTTCATCAACGCGCGCAAGGACGACGGCGAACGGCCGGGGCACGTCGACGACTACGGTGACGCCACGCTGCGCACCATGATCGACATCTACCAGGCCTACGAGGAGACCTGCGCGCGGTCCGGGCTGGTCGATTTCGCCGAGCTGCTGCTGCGCGCCCACGAGCTGTGGCAGCAGCATCCGGGCCTGTTGCGCCATTACCAGGAGCGCTTCTGGCACGTACTGGTCGACGAGTTCCAGGACACCAACGCCATCCAGTACGCCTGGCTGCGCCAGCTCGTCGGCGACGACGGCAACATCTTCGTCGTCGGTGACGACGACCAGTCGATCTACAGCTGGCGCGGCGCGCGGGTGGAGAACATGCAGCGCTTCCGCAACGACTACGCGGACCACGCGCTGGTGCGCCTCGAGCAGAACTACCGCTCGACCGGCAACATCCTCGAAGCGGCCAACACGCTCATCGCCAACAACCCGACGCGTCTCGGCAAGGAGCTGTGGACGGACGGTGCGCGCGGCGAGGCGATCACGCTCTACGCGGCGTACAACGATCTCGACGAGGCGCGCTTCGTCGTCGATCGCATCGCGCAGTGGCGCGAGCACGGTGGGCGGTTGAGCGAATCGGCCGTGCTATACCGCACCAGCGCGCAGTCGCGCGTGCTCGAGGACGCGCTGCGCCAGGCCGACCTGCCGTACCGCGTCTACGGCGGCTTCCGCTTCTACGAGCGCGCCGAGATCAAGGACGCGCTGGGTTACGTGCGGCTCGCCGCGTGGCGCGGCGACGACACCGCCTTCGAACGCATCGTCAACGTGCCCGCGCGCGGCATCGGCCAGCGCAGCCTGGAGGAAGTCCGGCTGGTTGCACGGCGCGAGGGCATGACGCTGTGGGAGGCGGCGCGCCAGCTCGTCGAGCATCGCGAACTCGCCGCGCGCGCGGTCGGTGCGCTGGAACGCTTCATGACGCTCATCGATCGGATGAGCGTGCTGACCGGCGAGCTCGCCCTCGGCGAGATGCTCGAGCAGATCATCGACATGAGCGGATTGGTCGATCACTACCGCAAGGAGAAAGGCGAGCGCGGGCTCGACCGCATCGACAACCTCGAGGAGCTGGTCACCGCCGCGCGCGACTTCGTGCCCGCGCCGGAGGACGAGGAGATGCCGCTGCTCGCCGCGTTCCTCGCCCATGCCGCGCTCGAATCCGGCGAAGGCCAGGCCGATGCCTACACCGACAGCGTGCAGCTCATGACGCTGCACTCGGCCAAGGGCCTCGAGTTCCCGCTGGTGTTCCTGGTCGGCGTCGAGGAGGGCCTGTTCCCGCACCAGCGCTCGGCCGGCGACCCGGTGCAGCTCGAGGAGGAGCGCCGCTTGTGCTACGTCGGCATCACGCGCGCGATGCGCAAGCTCGTCATCACCCACGCCGAGTCGCGCCGCCTGCACGGATCGGACTACTACCCGCAGCCGTCGCGATTCATCCGCGAGCTGCCGGCCGCGGTGATCGAGGAGGTGCGCCTCGGCGGGCGTGTCGCCAGCGGCCGCGTCGCGGCGCGGCCGACGCCGGCCTCACGTGCCGTCAACGAGACCGTGGCGGGCCTCGCACTCGGCCAGCGCGTGGTGCACCGCGTGTTCGGCGAAGGCGTGGTACTGAATTTCGAGGGCCACGGCGAACACTCGCGCGTGCAGGTCAACTTCGAGGACGGCGGCACCAAGTGGCTGGTCGCCGCTTACGCGGGGCTGCAGGGGATCTGATTGACCGGACCGGCCGGCGCCGCCGGGCGGAGCGCTCGGCGCAGCAAGCCCGGCACGTGGGCGGCGATCCGGAGCGGAGAGGGCGCGGCCACGGCCGCGCGGCCGTGACCCAGGGAGAGGTGCTTACTGCGCGGCCGAGACCATGTAGTCGACGGCGGCCTTGACGTCGTCGTCGGAGAAGTCCGGGCGGCCGCCCTTGGGCGGCATCATGCCGTTGTTGCCCATGTAGCCGTTGATGGCGTTGTGGTAGAGCTTCTCGGCGCCTTTTTCGATGCGCTCACTCCAGGCGGCGGCGTCCCCGAGCTTGGGTGCGCCGGCGGCGCCCGGCGTGTGACAGACGAAGCACGCGGCATCGTAGACTTCCTTGCCACGGCCGCTGTCGGCCGTCGCCGTGGCCGCCGCTGCTGCGTCGCCGGCCTGCGCGTCCTCGGCGGGTGCGGTCTCGCTGGCCGCCGCGGGCTCGGCTGCCGCTTCGCTCGCCGGCGCCGCGGTCTCCTCGGCCGCTGCCGCGCCGCCGTTGCCGCCGCCGACCGCGGCGAGCATGTAATCGACTGCCGCCTTGACCTCGTCCTCGCTCAGCGCCGGGTTGCCGCCCTTGGCCGGCATCATGCCGGCGCTGCCGGTGAAGCCGTTGATGGCGTTGGCATAGAGCGCCTCGGTGCCTTTCTCCAGGCGCGACTCCCAGGCTGCCATGTCGCCCTGCTTGGGTGCGCCGGCGATGCCCTGCGCGTGGCAGGCGAAGCAGACCTTGTCGTAGGTCGCCTTGCCGATGTCGCCGCTGGCGACGGCCGCTGCCGGCGCGGCGGCGGGCGCGGTGCTCGCCGGCGCTTCCACCGGGGTCTCCACGGTGACGGGCTCGCCGCCGGTGTTCACCTGGCCCATCGGCGCGACGCGCGTGACGGCGTTGGCGTCCGCGTCCTGGGTCTCCTGAAAGCTGCGGTTGACGATCTTGGCCAGAACGAAGGCCATGACGCCGACCACCGCGAGCCCGACCAGCACCATGGAGAAATTGCGGACGAATGCCGCGTCGTCGTGATTGCTCATGCCTGTGCTCTCGAAGGAATTCTGTTTAGATGAGGAACCCGCGCAGCCAGACCTCCCAACCCCCGCGAGCCGCGCGCATTATAGCGAAATCAAGGCCCTGCTCTAGCCCGGCCCCGTGCCCCGCGCAGCCGGCCGCGGGGCGCCGCGGCCCGGACGGCGCGGATCACCGCTCCCGCTTTCCCTCGCGCGCCTGAGGCTGTAGCTTATACGCCCCCACGCGCCCGTAGCTCAGCTGGATAGAGTGCTGCCCTCCGAAGGCAGAGGTCACAGGTTCGAATCCTGTCGGGCGCGCCACCCCCTGCCGCCATGCCTGCCAAGCCTCACGGCGCCGCCCCCCCGTACTCGCGCGCGGCGATCAGCTGCACCCAGGTCAGCGGGCTCATCGGCGCGTCGGCGGCCAGGACCTGCTGGCCCGCGGGCACAGGCGTCGCCAGCCCAGGGCGACGAACCACGCCGCGCCGGCAAAGCACAGGCAGTTGGCCAGC
>JAUIFX010000159.1 GCA_030429865.1 Gammaproteobacteria bacterium
AAGCGAACATCACGAGCGTCGCGAGCAGTGCGCCAATGGCAAGGTTTTTCCACACGTTGAACACCGAGTCTTCGACGTAGCGCACGTCGTCCGCAGTCAACGCGATGTGCATGCCGGCCGGCGCCAGCACCTCGCGATCGATCTCGGCAACTTCCCGCATCATCGCCTGCTTGATCGCTATGACGTTCGAGCCCTGCTCGCGCTGGACGGCGAGCTGGATCACGGGCGCACCGTTGACGAAGGAGCGGTCGCGCAGCTCGCGGTGGTCGAGTACCACCCGCGCCACTTCGCCGAGCGTCGTCACGGCGTCGCCGCGCCGCGCGACGATCAGCGCTTCGAGCGCACCAACCTCGTCGAAGCGGCCAATGGTACGCAGCAGGTAGCGCCGCTTACCGCCCTCGATCTCGCCGCCGGAGACATCGCGGTTGCGTGCGCGCAGCGCGTCCCGCACGTCGGCCACGGTGAGGCGGCGTTCGGCCAGCCGCGCGGCATCGAGCAGCACGCGCACTTCGCGCTCGGCGCCGCCGCGCACGTCGACCTGCGACACCCCGGGCACCGTCTCCATGCGCGTGCGCACCTGGTCCTCGATGAAGTCGCGCATCATGTCCATGTCGAGCGCGCGCGGATTGCCCGGCAAGGGTGCGATGCGGAAGTACATGAACGAGTTGGCCGAGAACGCGGCGGCATAGATGCGTGGCTGGTCGACGTTCTCCGGATAGGTCGGTACCTGGCTGAGCGCGTTGTTGACCCGGATGAGGGTCTCGGTGACGTCGATACCGAAGGGGAACTCGAGCTCGATCTCGGCGCGCCCGCTTTCGGCGACGGAGATGATGCGCGCGAGACTCGGTACCGTGCGCAGGTACTTCTCCTGCTCGATGAGGATCTCCTGCTCGATGTCCTGCGGCGTTGCGCTCGGCCACTCGGTGCGCACGGTGATGGTGCGCACTTCGAGATCCGGGATCATCTGCACCGGGATGCGCAATGCCGCACTGACTCCGAGCACGGTGACAATGAGCGTCGCCACCGTGACGAGAATGCCGTTGCGTACGAGCCAGGCGAACATCAGCGCCGCCCGGGCGCTTGCACGCGTGCGCGCCGCCTGATCATCCGCCGGGCGTGTCGGGCACGACGCGCTGTCCTTCGACCAGCCCTTCGTTGCCGCGCACGACGATGCGCGTGCCCGCTTCCAGGCCGCTGCGCACCTCGACCAGGCCGTCGAAGGCGCGCCCGAGTTCCACGCGCTGCTCGCGCACCGCGTGCGCACCGTCCTCACCGCGCTCCAGCACCCACACCGTGACCCGCCCGTCCGGATGACGCAGCAGCGCGTCGCGCGGCACGGTCACGCCTTCGCGGCCGTCCGCCAGCCGCAGCCGCGCGCGTGCCGACATGCCGGGGATGATGGGCACGGCCGCGTCATCGAGGCGCGTCAACAGCAGGAAGGTCCGCGACTGCGTATCGCTGCGCGGTACGCTCGCGATAACGTGCGCGGCGAGCTCGCGCCCGGGCAGCGCGTCGAGCGATACGTGCAGCGCGAGCCTCGGCGTGATGCGCGGATAGAGTTCCTGCGGCACCTCGAAGTCGATGCGCAAGGGCGCCGTTGCGGTGAGCTCGACGACCGGCGCGCCGGGTTCCAGCCATTCGCCGGCCTGGGTCATGCGCTGGCTGACCACGCCGCTGAACGGCGCCTGCAGCGTGTGGCGCGCGAGCAATGCCGCTTCTCGCCGCTCGCCGGCTTCGCGCACTTCCACCGTGGCAGCATCCATCTCGACCTCGGCGCGGCGCGCGCGCAGCTCGGTCTCGGCAATGGTCAGCTCGGCGCTGAGGCGCTCGGCCTCGGCCAGGCGGCGGCGGGCATCCTCGAGCGCGGCGCGCGCCTCGCGCGTCGTGGCGCGCGCCGCCTGCAAGGCGATGCGCGCGAGTTCGGCATCCAGCGTGACCAGCGGCGCCCCCGCCTCAACGCGGTCGCCGAGTTCGACGTGCAGGGTCTCGACCTGGCCCGCCACTTCGCTAGACAGGCGCGCGAGCCTGGGCGACACGACGCTGCCGGTGACCCGCACTTCGTGCACCACCTCGCGCAGCTCGGCCGTGGCGACGACCACCGGCGGCGGTGTCTGGGCCCGGACCGTGGCGCCGGCGAGGACAGCGCAAAGCGCCCAGAGCACACGGGTGGCGGTTGGCTTGGACATGTGTGGCGACGATAGCAGATCCGCGTGCCGTGGTCGGGGTTGCCCATGCCACTGCCCCGCGCGCGCCGTTGTCACGTTCGCGCGCGCCGCGTCGTCTACCTGTCAGAATCCGAGGAAGCCGGGGAACCCGACCGTGCAACGCATGCTCACCGCGCTCATCGCCGGCCTCTACCTGGGCAACGCCGCGTGGATGCTGCTCGATCCGGGCGGGTGGTATGCGAGCGTGCCCGGCGTCGCCGCCACCGGCCCCGCAAACAGTCATTTTCTGCGCGATATCGGCTTTGCCTACCTGCTCAGCGGCGCGGCCTGCGCGGGTGGCCTGGGGCAACCGGCGCGCCTCGGCGCCTGGCTCGCCGCGGGCAGCGCCTGGCCCGGCCTGCACGCTGTCTTCCATGTCGCCGAATGGACCCATCACGGGCTGCCGGCCGCGCACGTACTCGCGGGCGAGCTCGCCGGCGTCGTCGCGCCGGTCGTGCTGGCCGCCGCGATCATCGTGGCACGCGCACAGCGGCGGAATTCGCACCTCGAGGTCAGGAGTTGAACGATGTTGAGACGATTCATTCATGCCCGTATCCGGGCTTTCGAGCGCCGCTACGACTACGACGCGCGCTACCTGCACGAACTCGCGGCTCGCGACGGCGCCGCGTTCCGCGCCTTCACCGGCGCCGCGGCGCGCCTCGGGCGGCCCCGCGCCGGGCTGCCGGCGGCGGCCTGGTTCGGCGCGCGCCTCGCCGCGATGCTCGCCGAAGACTGCGGCCCGTGTACCCAGCTCAATGTCGACATGGCGCGCGAGGCCGGCGTCGATGCCGCCACGCTGCACGCCCTGCTCGCCGGGACGCCGGACGCGGCGTGCGCAGACGCCGCGCTCGGCTTCCGCTTCGCGCAGGCCGTCATCGACGACCTGCCGGCGCTCACGGCCTTGCGGGCGGCCGTGGTCGACCGCTACGGCGCGGCGGCGCCGGCGGCGCTCGGCCTGGCCGTGGTCGGCGCACGCCTGTATCCGCCGCTCAAGCGCGCGATGGGGCACGCCGGCGCGTGCACGCGGGTAACGGCGCCGCGCACCGGGCCGCCTGCGGAGACCTGAACCGCCGGCTCAACCCGGCATACTGCCGCGGCGCGGCCGGAACAGCGCGATCGCGCTCGTGTAACCGTGCACGAAGGGCATGCCGGCGACCTGGCCAATCTCGCCGTTGCAGAAGAAACCGCCCAGCGGCACGGCGCCGAGCGCCGCCTGCACGAGCGCGGAGTCGTGGCCGGCCACGCCGTAAAGGCCCGCGCCGCGCCCCAGGCAGGAGAACAGCAGGCCGCCCGCGGGCCGCGCGGTGCCGATCGCGGCATCGAGCCGCGCCAGCGTCTGTTCGAGATCCGCCGCCGAGGTGGTGGCGTCGCGCAGGTGGAACTGCACCACCTGGTTCGGATGCACGCTCGCCCCGACCCACAAGGCGCCACTGTCCGCATCGCCGCCAATCACGTTGCGCACGAGGAAGTCGCCCTGGGCGTAAGCCCGTTCACCGGGGCGCATGGCGAGGCCGAGGAACAGCGAATGCTGCATGAGCTCACGGTCGGACGGGCTCGCCGCGGCGAACAGGTCGTTCAGCACGTCGTAGGGCCGGCGCCCGTCGAGGCCGGTGATCCTGCCGTCCTCGCAGGCGGACA
The DNA here is from genome assembly GCA_030429865.1 of Gammaproteobacteria bacterium. GTDB lineage: Bacteria > Pseudomonadota > Gammaproteobacteria > JACKNG01. The sequence goes on from JAUIFX010000159.1 coordinate 3,843, forward strand.
CGAACAGCGGCTCGCCGATGGGCCGGCAGCCCTGCGCCACCGCGGTCAGCATGTCGACATCGCCACTTAGCGCGACGACCAACGCACCCGTGTACCACAGGCGCTCGTCGAGAAAGAGCGCGCACTCGCCGGGCGCGTTGCCGCCGCTGGCCAGCCCCCCGCTGATGACGCTGCGCCCGAACGCATGTTCGAACGCGCGCAGCAGGCGCTCGGTGGGAAAAGAGAAGGGGTCGGCAAGGACCAGCAGCTGCGCCGGCTCGTCCGACGCCGCCGCGAGCGCGGCGAGGCGCTGGCTGTGCGCCGTACCCGGGCCGAGGTCGGCAGCGTCGAGACGCCAGCAGTCGATCCCGACGCCCGGCAGGCAGGCCGCTGTAACCCCGATCGCGGCCTCGTGTTCGACTTCCTGCCCGCCGCCAATCACGCCCCCCGCCGAGCAGCCGACGACGCGCGCTCCGCCGAGACGTTCGCGCAGACCGCGTCCCAGACGCTCGAAACCGATGCGATGCGCACCGGAAGCGAACACGAACAGGAGATCGGGCACGCCGCCCAGTGCCCCGCGCGTGTGCTCGGCGAGACCATCGAGCGCGGCCTCGAGATCGGGTTCACGGCTGAGGGCGGAACTCCATTTCATCGCTCGGATCCTGGCACGGGTGGCATCACGCTACCCTGCCCCGCCTCCGGGCCGGGGTCAACGTGCTCCGGACCCCGGCCGTGACGGTGCTTGCCGCGCACGGCGGTCCACCGCGGGCACCCGGAGCGGTGCCGCGTGCGCGCCTGCCGCGAGTCATGGCCCGGCAGGACCTGCCGGGCAGCCCGTATAATCGCGGCTTCCAGGGCCACCAGCAGCGAGCAGCTCATGAGCGATCTCATCGCCGACCTCCGCGGTCTCCTCGACGACAAGGGCGTGCTGACCGGCGAAGCGGTCAGCGAGCGCATGATCCACGTCTGGTACCAGCGTCCGATCGACGCCTTGTGCATCGTGCGCCCGCGCACCACCGAGGAAGTCGCGGCGGTGCTGGCGCTGTGTCAGCAGCGCGGCCAGGCGGTGATCCCACACGGCGGCCTGACCGGTCTCGTACAGGGCTGCAACACCACGCCGGCCGATGTCGTGCTCTCGCTGGAGCGCATGAACGCCGTCGAGGAGATCGACCCGGTCGGGCGCACCATGACCGTGCAGGCCGGCGTGCCGCTGCAGGTGCTGCAGGAAACCGCCGAGGCGCACGGATTGATGTTTCCGCTCGACCTCGGCGCGCGCGGTTCCTGCCAGATTGGCGGCAACGTCTCGACCAACGCCGGCGGCAACCGCGTGATCCGCTTCGGCATGACGCGCGACAACGTCCTCGGGCTGGAAGCCGTGCTCGCCGACGGCACCGTGGTCAGTTCGCTGAACACGATGATCAAGAACAACGCCGGTTACGATCTCAAGCACCTGTTCATCGGCACCGAGGGCACGCTGGGCATCGTCACGCGCGTGGTGATCCGCCTGCGCGAAGCGCCGCGCGGGCTGTCGACGGCCTTCGCCGCGTTCGACAGCTTCGAGCAGCTCACGCGCTTCCTGCGCTATGTCGACCGGGAGCTGGGCGGCGCCCTGTGCGCGTTCGAGGCGATGTGGCGCGACTATTACGAGCTCGTCACCACCGCGCCGGCCGACAACGCCCGCCCGGTGCCGCTCGACTACCCGAACTACGTGCTGCTCGAGGCGCTCACCCGCGGCAGCGCGGAGGACGTCGCGATGTTCGAGGACATCATGGGGCGCGCCCTCGAGGACGGCCTGCTCGCCGATGCCGCGGTCGCGCAGTCCGAGACCGACCGCCGCGCGATGTGGCGCATCCGCGACTCGGTCGACCAGTTCTTCCGCTACGGCCCGGCCTTCCTCTACGACGTCAGCCTCGGCATTCGTTTCATGGACAGCTACGTTACCGAGGTCAAGCAACGCCTCAGCGCGGCATGGCCGGAACACCATTGTTTCACGCTCGGCCACATCGGCGACGGCAACATCCATTTCGCGATCAACGTCGGCGACGACGGCGCGGCCGCCCACGCACGGGTCAACGCCTGCGTCTACGAACCGCTCGCACCCGTCGGCGGTTCGGTCTCGGCCGAGCACGGCATCGGCACCGAGAAGCGCGACTACCTCGCGCTCAGCCGCAGCCCCGCGGAGATCGAGCTGATGCGTCGCGTCAAGCAGGCACTCGATCCGCGCGGCATTCTCAACCCGGGCAAGATCTTCAGCGCCTGAGGCAGCGCACCGCCGACGTGCATTCGCCCGCCGATTCGTCCACTATGCGGCGCCATGTCGAACCGAATCGCGAGCCGCCTGCCCGGGCCTGAGCGCATCCTGCCGCGGCTCGACGGCGCAGCGGCCCGCGCCGCGGGGCCGGCGCGCTGAGCACGCCGGCACCCGCCGTACCGGGCGTGGCGGCGCCCGACGCCGATCGGGTCTACGCGCGTGTTACCTGGCGGCTCGTGCCGTTCCTGTTCACCTGCTACATCTTCGCCTATCTCGATCGCGTCAACGTCGGCTTCGCCAAGCTGCGCATGCTCGATGCGCTCGGCTTCAGCGAAGCGGTCTATGGCCTCGGCGCCGGGATCTTCTTCCTCGGCTACGTGCTGTTCGAGGTACCGAGCAACGTACTCATGCTCAAGCTCGGCGCGCGGCGCACCATCGCGCGCATCATGATCGCCTGGGGCATCATCTCCGCGGCGATGATGCTGGTCGAGACACCGTCCCAGTTCTACGTGCTGCGCTTCCTCCTCGGTGTCGCCGAAGCCGGGTTCTTCCCGGGCGTGATCCTCTACCTGACGTTCTGGTTCCCGGCCGCACGCCGCGGGCGGGTGACCGCCCTGTTCGCCACGGCCGTCGCGCTGTCGACCGTGATCGGTGCGCCCCTGTCCGGCTTCATCATGCACTACCTCGACGGCGCCAACGGCTGGGCCGGCTGGCAATGGCTGTTCGTCATCGAGGGCCTGCCCTCGGTCGCGATGGGCCTGGCCGCGCTCGCCTACCTCGACGATCGCGTCGAGGACGCGCGCTGGCTGAGCGCGCCCGAGCGCGCGCTGATCGCGGCCGACATCGCGCGTGAGCAGGGCAGCATCGCGCATGCGCGCATCGTCGACGGCCTGCGCCTGCCGCGCGTGTGGCTGATGGGCGCGATCTACTTCTGCATCGTGATGGGCCTCTACGGACTCAATTTCTGGCTGCCGAGCATCGTCCAGGAACTCGGCTTCGAATCCATGGTGGGCGTCGGCCTCGTCACCGCGATACCGTTCGGCTTCGCCGCCATCGCGATGGTCGTGGTCGGTCAGCGTGCCGACCGCACCGGTGAGCGCCGCTGGCACACCGCCGCCCCCGTGCTCGCCGGCGCACTCGGCCTCGTCGCCAGCGTGCTGCTTGCCGCGCACCCGCTCGCCGCGGTCGCCGCGCTGACCCTCGGCGCCTGCGGTATTCTCGGCGGACTGCCACAATCGTGGAGCCTGTCGACGGCCTTCGTCAGCGGCGGTGCGGCGGCTGCCGGCATCGCGCTGATCAATTCGATCGGCAATCTCGCCGGCTTCGTTGCGCCCTGGAGCCTCGGCCTGATCAAGGAAGCGACCGGCAGCACCGCCGCCGGCGTCTGCCTCCTGGCGGCCTCGCTCGTCGTCGGCGCCCTGCTGGTGCTGTCGATTCCCGCGCGCGAAATCGCGCGCTGAACCCGCCCGGAGTCATGTCGCGATGACCGGTACTGCCAGCGCCTACCCCCTCGGCATCGTGCTCTCGACCGTCACCGACGGCAGCATCGATGAGTTCGTCGAACTCGGCCGGCTCGCCGAAGCACACGGCTACGACCAGGTCCTCGTCAACGAAGGCCGCGGCGACGCGCTCGCCGTGGCCCAGGCCATCGCCAGCGCCACCGAACGCGTCACCGTCGGCACCAACATCGCCAACCTCTATTTCCGCCACCCGTTCCTGTGCGCGGCGAGCGCACGCGCGCTCGCCGAGGTCGCCCACGGACGCGCGCTGCTCGGACTCGGCATGAGCCATCGCGGCCTGCTCGCGAGCCTCGGCATCGACATGGGCGACGCCCGCGCGACGCTCGAGGACTACGTGCGCGAGGTCACCGCGGCGCTCGCCGGCGAGGCCGGCGACGGCCTGCTGCGTACGTCACCTTCGCCCTACACGGTACCGGTGTACGTCGCCGGCAACACGGTCGAGAGCGCCGCGGTGGCCGGGCGCGTCGGCGCCGGGCTGATGCCGTTCCTGACCCCGCGCTCGCACCTGCCCGTGCTGCTCGCCGCAGCGCGGGCGGCGGCTGGCCCGCGCGCCGCGGCGTTCGGTTGCGTCCTCAGCATTCCCACCTTTCTCAGCGACGATCGCGACGCGGCGCGTTCGGCAGCGCGCTACAACCTCGCTTTCTTCTCCCAGCTGCCCAACTACCGCCGCCAATGGCGGCGTGCCGGCTGGGGCGCGGCGATGGACGCGCTCGCCGCGCACTGGCGCGCCGGCGGGGCGCGCCGCGAGGCGGCCGCACTGGTCCCGCAATCACTCGTCGACGAAGTCTGCGTCTACGGCGATGCCACGGACTGCCGCGCGCAGCTCGACGCCTTCCACGACGCCGGCGCACAGGTTCCCGTGCTCGCGGTGAGCCCGGTCAACGAGGACCGCCACGGCGCGACCCGCCGGGCCATCGCGGCGCTCGCGCCGCGCTGAATCGCGCGCGCCGCGGGCGCGATTGAACGATCTTCCCTGCACGGGCGATTTACGCCCACGCACCCGATCCCCGGCGTGCGTACTTCGTCCGTGTGCAAGACATCCTCAGGGAGGAAAGACCACCATGAAAATCCACGCCAACAAGCTTCGCCCGTGGCACGCCGTGCTGCTCGCCCTGGCCCTGTGGCCGTGCGCCAGCATGGCCCACACGGTGCGCTACGTCGCCACGCTGACCGGCGATCAACAAACCCCGGGAGTCGTCACGGCTGCCTCCGGGTCGGCCACGCTGGAACTCAACGCGGCGCACGATACGCTGTCGATGTTCGTCTCCATCCACGGCCTCGACTTCGTCGGCGCGACCCCGGACCCGAACGACGACGTGCTCGCCATGCACATCCACCGCGGGGCGCCGGGTACGCCGGGCCCGGTGGTGTTCGGCCTGATCGGCCCGAACCACGATCTCGATGGCGATCTCGCGACGCTGTTCGACCCGGCCGGCCTCGGCGGTGCGCTGAGCTCCGCCTGGGACGGTGCGGAAGGCAACGGCACGACGCTGGCCGCCGAACTCGAGAACCTCGCCAACGGCATGCTCTACTTCAACGTGCACACGCCGGGCAACCCGAGTGGCGAGATTCGCGGCCAGATCGTCGCGGCAAGCCCGGTGCCGGTGCCAGCCGCCGCCTGGCTGCTCGGCAGCGCGCTGCTCGGCCTCGCCGGGAAACGGCGCCGCCAGCGCTGATCCCGCCCTGGCGCGGCCGGCCCGGGTCGCGCCGCCACCGCCCGCGGCCCACCTCGTGGCCGGCCGCGGGCGGCCTCCCCATCACGGCATGCCGGCGCGCGAGTCGCCGTCGCGCCCCGTTTCGCGACCCGCCCGGTCCCGATACTCTCTACGCCACGGCCGCGGCTTGCGCGGCGCAAAGGGATCGGCGAGCCGTGAGCGAGACGAGTCATCCAGAGGCACCATGGACGGCGCACCCGGCGCCCTTGCTGATCCTGTCCGCTTGCCTGCTGCTTGGCCACGCCACACGCGCTGCCGAGTTCGCGGCGAGCGTCTCGGCGACCAGCGATTACCTGTGGCGCGGCTTCTCCAAGAGCGGCGGCGACCCAACCGTGCAGGGGCAGCTCGATTGGCAGCACGACGGCGGCGCTTACCTCGGCGCGTTCGTCTCGGGGCTCGACTTCGCCGCTGCCTACGGTGCCGGCTACCGGCGCTACGGCGCGGGCGACAGTGCCGAAGTCGAGTTCGTGCCCTACCTCGGCTACAGCACGGCGCTCGGGCCGGCCTGGCGGGTCGAGGCGCAGGTGGCCCAGTACCTGTTCGACGACGATGTCCTCGGCGGCAGCGCGAGCTACCAGGAAGGCTACCTGCTGGCGCATTACCGCGACCTCGTAAGCGCCGAGCTGGCCTACGCGCCGGACGCCTACGACCAGGATGCCGCGACTTTCAACCTGCAGGCCACGGCACGCTACCCGCTCAGCCGGGCGTGGACGCTGTCGGCCGGCGGCGGCTGGTTCGAGGCCGGCCGCGTGCTCGGCGCCGATTACCTGCACTGGCACGCGGGCCTCACCTGGCAGCACCGTCACGGCGGCATCGACGTGCGCTACTTCGGCGCCAGCGACCGGCCCCGTGCCGGCCGCGCGCGGCCGGCGCCGGCCAACGGCGAGGTGGTGCTGACGCTGACGGTCGGCTTCTGAGCACATCCCGCAAGGCCGCCTTTGAACCTTTTGCGCACCGGCGCGCATCTACCGCTGGAGGGCGGCACTATCTGCGCGCGGCGACGAGGAGCATCACGGGCCTGTCATGCACGATCTCGGACAGCAGGAAGGGGGCAATGCGGACGCTGGCGACGGCGAAGCCGGCGAGCGCGCCCTGCTCGCGCGCGTCGCCCGCGCTGACAGCGTGGCCCTCGAAGCGCTCTACCGCCGCTACTACGGCCGCTTGTTCCGCTTCGTCGCGCGCACCCTGCGGCGCACCGACGTCGCCGACGAGATCATCAACGACGTCATGTACGTGGTCTGGACGAGAGCCGGCACGTTCAATGGCAGTAGCCGGCCGTCGACCTGGATCTTCGGCATTGCGTACAACAAGGCGCGGCGCTTTTTCGACGAGACACCGGCGGCCCGCTCGCTCGAATCGCTGCCGGCCGGCGCTGAGCCCGGCGACGATCGCTGGACCGAAGCGTTCGAACTCGGCGACCTGCTCGAGAAGCTGTTCGCGGAGTTGTCGGCGGAACAACGCCTGGTGCTGGAACTGACCTACTACCAGGGCATGCACTACCGTGAGATCGCCGCCGTGATGTCGTGCCCCGAGAACACCGTCAAGACGCGCATGTTCCACGCCCGGCGCCGGCTCGGAGCGTTGATCGAGCGCGAAGGCTGGCGCGGTTGAGGCGCCGGGAGCGGATAGACATGAAACCGGTGAACGAGGATCCCTACGCGCTGCACGAACGGGTCGCCGCGCTGCTGCCCTGGTACGTCAACGGTACCCTGGAGCGGGACGAGCACGAACTCGTCGAGCGCCACCTCGCGGTCTGCCTGCGCTGCCGCACCGATGTCACGCGCGAGCGGCGCGTCGCCGCGGCGCTGCGTGATACCGAGACCGAGACGTTGGCTGCCGGCAATGCCTTCGCCGCGCTGGCCGAACGCCTCCACCCACCCCGTGCGCCGCGGCGCCAGGCCCCGCGGTGGCGGCCGGGCGGCCGACGCTTCGCGCTGGCCGCCGCGGTGCTCGCTGCGCTCGCCGTGCTCGTGCCGCGGCTGGCGACCCCGCCACCGACGGCCGGATTCCGTACGCTGGCGCGGCCGGCCGCGAG
>JAUIFX010000160.1 GCA_030429865.1 Gammaproteobacteria bacterium
CAGCACCACCATCGGCGGCTGCATCGACGTCGAGAGCGTGATCGCCAGGCCGATTCATACCGTGCGATCCGGGCCGGCCATGGGGCCGGTGGCCGGGCGCCGCTACGCCGAGCTGGAAGCGCGTTCGGAACCGGTGCTGGTGGTCGATACCGGCGGCACGACGTTCGATGTCTCGCTGGTGCGTGACGGCGCCATCGGCATCACCCAGGAGACCTGGCTCGGTGAGCGCTTCACCGGGCACATGCTGGGCGTGCCGGCGGTGGATGCACGCAGCGTCGGTTCCGGCGGCGGGTCGATCGCCTGGCTCGACGCGGCGAACCTCCTGCACGTCGGGCCGCAGAGTGCGGGCGCCGAGCCCGGCCCGGCCTGCTACGCGCGCGGCGGTACCGCGCCGACGGTGACCGATGCCGCGCTCGTGCTCGGGTACCTCGATCCTGCATTCTTCCTCGGCGGCCGCATGCCGCTCGACGTCGCCGCGGCACGCACGGCCATCGAGCGGGTCGCGCTACCCCTCGGGATCAGCATCGAGGAAGCGGCGTTTTCCATCTTCGCGGTCTCCAACGAGACGATGATCAACGCGATCAAGGACATCACGGTCGCCGAAGGCGTCGATCCGACGGAGGCGGTGATCGTCGCCGGCGGCGGCGCGGCCGGGCTGAACATCGTGCCAATCGCGATGGAGCTGGGTGCGCGCGGCGTCGTCGTGCCGCGCACCGCCAGCGTGCTGTCGGCCTGCGGCATGCAGTTTTCGGACATCCAGGCCGAGCACAGCGCGGCGGTGCCGGTGCGCTCCGACGCGTTCGATCGCGAGGCCGTGAATCGCGCGCTCGAGGCCATCGACGCGAAGCTCGATACCTTCGCCGCCAGGCTCGCCGCGCGGGGTTTCACGCGAAGCGCGCGGCGCTACCGCGTCGATGCGCATTACGCCGCGCAGGTCTGGGATATCGGCGTCGACCTGCCCGGCACGCGGATCGCGTCGCCGGACGACGAGACGGCGCTGGCCGAAGCCTTCCACGCGGCGCATGCGCGGATCTTCCAGGTCGACGACCGCGCGAGTGCCATCGAGTACCTGAGCTGGACCGGGCGGCTGTCGGTCAGCCTGCCGCAGGCGACGGTCCGCGCCAGCGGCGGCGGTGACGCGGCCGCGGCCGGCACGCGCGCGGTCTTGTTCGACCTCGGGCGCCATCACCAGGCCGCGGTCGTGCGCGGCGAGGGGGTGGCCGTCGGCGACGTCGTCGACGGCCCGGCCATCATCGAGGAAGCGACCACCACCCTGGTGTTGCCACCGGGCACGCGCGCGACGCTCAGCGCGGCGGACAGCTACGTCGTCGCGTTGCCAGGCACGAGCGGACCGGCGCACTGAGGCCGGCTGCCAGGGCGGCGGGCAGCGGAGCGGAACGTGACGGGCAACGCCGTCTGCGCGCCCTTCCAGACCGGGCGCGGGCGGGGGAGACAACGCCGCGCGAGCGGCAAGAGGAACGAGTATGGAAACCCAGGCCAGTAACGATAACGGCGCGCTGTCACCGATGCTGCTCGCGGTGCTCGCCAACCGCTTCGACGGCATCGTGCGCGAGATGACCAACACCATGCTGCGCACCGGCCGCTCGGCGGTGATCAATTCCGCGCGCGACTTCTCCTGCGGCATCACGACCGCCGACAACCAGTTGTTCGCGACCGCCGAGGGCCTGCCCGCGCACACCTACGGTCTCAACCTGCAGACGGCGGCAATGTGCGCGTTCCACGATGACATCCGCGAAGGCGACGCCTACCTGCACAACGATCCCTACAGCGGCAATTCGCACCCGGCCGACCACACGCTGATCGTGCCGGTGTTCTGGCAGGGGCGGCACGTGTTCAACGTCTGTGCCAAGGCGCACCAGGCCGACATCGGCAACAGCCTGCCGACGACCTACCATGCCGCGGCGCGCGACGTCTACGAGGAGGGTGCGCTGATCTTCCCCGCGGTGCGCGTGCAGCGCGATCGCCGCAACGTCGACGACATCATCCGCATGTGCCAGCGGCGCATCCGGGTAGCGGATTACTGGTACGGCGACTTTCTCGCCATGCTCGCTTCGGTGCGTACCGGCGAGAAGCGCCTGCACGAGATCTTCGAGAAGTACGGCGCCGACAGGATCGCGAACTTCGTCGACGACTGGTTCGATTACAGCGAGGCACGCATGCGCCAGGCGATCCAGGCGTTGCCGCGGGCGACGGTCGAACGGCGCAGCGCACACGATCCGCTGCCGCCGATGATGCCGGACGGCATCCCGGTGTACGTGCGCGTGAGTGTCGATCCGGACGCCGGCGAGATCGAGATCGACCTGACGAACAACATCGACAACATGGACAACGGCCTCAACCTGTCCCAGGCCTGCTCGATCAGCAACGCCGTCGGTGGCCTGTTCAACTGTCTCGCGCCCGACATTCCGCGCAACGGCGGGTCCTACCGCTGCGTCGAGGTGAAGCTGCGCGAAGGGGCGGCGATCGGCATTCCGCGCTTCCCGCACAGCTGCTCGGTGGCGACGACGAACGTCTCCGACCGCCTGATCAACACCGTGCAGGCGGCGCTGGCCGACCTCGGCGAGGGCTACGGACTGGCCGAGGGCGGTGTCGGCATGGGCGCGGGGTTCAGCGTCATCTCGGGTCGCGACGCGCGGCACGACGACCATCCCTACGTCAATCAGCTCATCATCGGCAACAACGGCGGCCCCGGCGGTCCGCATTGTGACGGCTGGGTGACCTACGGCATCCCCGTCGTTGCCGGCCTGATGTACCGCGACAGTGTCGAGATCAGCGAACTCAGCTATCCGATCCGCTACCGCGAGATCCGCCTCACCCGTGACACCATGGGCGCCGGGCGGCACCGGGGCGCGCCCGGCGTGCGCATCGCCTACGGGCCGAGCCACCATCCCATGACCGTGGTCTTCGCCGCCGACGGGCAGGTCAACCCCGCGCGCGGCGTGCGCGGCGGCGGCGACGGCAACGTCGGCGAGATGCGCGTCATCGCGGCCGACGGCAGCGTGACGACGGCGCCGAGCGTCGGCCAGATAGAACTCGCGCCCGGCGCGATCCTCGCCGGTGTGGAACTCGCCGGCGGCGGCTACGGCGACGCGCTCGAGCGCGATCCGGAGCGGGTGCGCGAGGACGTGCTCGAAGGCTATGCCAGCATCGCCCACGCGCGCGACGTCTACGGCGTGGTCTTCACCGGCGCATGCGAGGACGAGACCCTGGCCGTCGACGCCGCTGCGACGGTGGCCGCACGCGAGCGGCTGCGCGCGGCGCGCTGAGCGCGGCGCACCACAACGTCCACCCCACCAGACCGATGCGACGAACACGAGGAGCAGCACGATGAGCCAGCCACGAGCGTATAGCCACGAGGACGAACGCCTGCCGATGCTGCTCGGCTTCCAGCGCGTGACCGAGAACACCGCGGCGCTGACACGCGCCATCGAGCACGGGCGCGGGATCTACGTCTACGACGCCGACGGGCGCGAGTACATCGAGGCGACCGCGTCGTTCTACGTCGCGGCGCTCGGCTACCAGAACGCCGAGTTGATCGACGCCATCGAGCGCCAGTATCGCGAGCTGCCGTTCTTCGTCAGCGCACACCAGCGCACGCCGCGTGTCGCGCTCGAACTCGCCGAGAAGCTCGCCGCCATCGCCCCGGTGCCAGGGGCGCACCTGCTGTTCGGTGCGAGCGGGTCGGAGGCCATCGACTTTCTCATCAAGATGCTGCGTTTCGGTGCGGTGGCACGTGGTGAGCCGCAGCGTACGACCATCATCGGCCGCCACGGCAGCTACCACGGCGGTACGCTCGCCTCCGCCAGCCTGACCGGCGGTCACCACGAGGAGTTCGGCCTGCCCCTGGCCGGTTTCCGCCACGTCGCGCAGCCGGATTTCCACGGCGGACGCTTCCCGGGCGAGAGCGCGCAGGCTTTCAGCGAGCGCCTCGCGGCCGAACTCGCCGCACTCGTCGATGCCGAGCCGGCAGGCTCGATCGCGGCTTTCTTCGCCGAGCCGGTGTGCTTCGCCGATGGCTTCAAAGTACCGCCCGCCGCGTACTTTCCGGCTATCCGCGGCGTGCTCGACGCCCACGGCATCGAGTTCGTAGCCGACGAGGTGGTCACCGGTTTCGGCCGCACCGGCAGCCTGTTCGGCAGCCACACGCTGGAGCTCGCGCCGCATCACGCGACGATGGCGAAAGGCATCACGTCGGGCTATTTCCCGCTCTCGGCCATCGCCATCGGCGCCGATCTCTACGCGGCGCTGGAGGCCGGCTCCGAACGCCTCGGCGTGCTCGCCCATGCCGGCACGTTCGCCGCGCACCCGGTGGGTGCCGCCGCCGCGCTCAAGACCATCGAGATCATCGAGCGCGACGGTCTCGTCGCCCATGCGCGGGCCATGGGCGAGCATCTCGCGCGTTGCCTCGCGGCCCTGCGCGATCACCCGCTGGTCGGTGACGTGCGTACGCTCGGCCTCGGCGCCGGCATCGATTTCCTGCGCCGGGATGCCGACGACCGGCCCTGCAACGACGTGGCCGATGCCAACGCCGTCATGAACGCCGTCTACCAGGCGCTGCTCGAGCGCGGCGTGGTCGCCCGCGCCGCCGGCCGCAGCCTGGTACTGGCGCCGCCGCTGATCGTGACGGCCGGCGAGGTCGAGGAGATCTGCCGGCGTCTCGTGCTCGCGCTCGACGACGTCGCGCGCGCCCGCCGCGCGGGCTGAGCCGCGCGGTGCGTTCAGCCCACGCCGTGGGTGTCGAGCACGTGCGCCATGGCGTCGTAGAGATCGCCGATCAGGCCGACCGCGTGGCGCTGCATGACCTGCTCGAGGATGCGCTCGACGCGCGGTGAGTCGGCCTGGGCGGTGATGGCCTGCCAGATCACGCGGCAGGCGGGCGCGGGTGCGAGCGGTCCGCCGAGATCGCCCCGGCTACCGCCGTGGACCCTGGCCAGGCGCTGCGCCAGCGCGCGGTAACGCGCGCCGTGGCGTTCCTCGACCTCGATCACCACGCGTGTCAGCAGGCGGTTGTCGGCGGCGCGTGCCGCGGCCTCGTCGCGCGCGCGCTGCGCCGCGCCGGGCGGGGCGCTGGCCGAATCGCGCACCTGGGCGATGGTCAGTTCCTGCGTCTGGTCGAGATCGAACACCTCGGAGAACTCGCGCAGGAAGCGTTGCTCGATGGTCAGGCCGATGCTGAGAGCACGTTCCTCGAGGCGTTTCGCTTCGGCCGCCGCCTGCGCGCCGCCATCGTGGCGATTCTCGGCCGCGCCGAGCAGTTGCTTGACGACATTGCTGCGTACCACCCAGGCGAGGTTCGCGACACTGTTCTGCAGCAGCTTGCGGCACGCCCGCAGGGCCTGCCGCGCCCGCGGCGTGAGTTCGTGCCGCTGCGCGGCCTGGCTGGCACGTCGCGCCTGGACGGCGTTGGCGGCGATCTCCCGCAGCGCCGTGAACAGCTCGTCGTCACTTTTCACGAAGCGCACGCCGATCGCGCGATGGGTGGCCCAGATCACCTCGACCTGCGCCGTGACCAGCGCCCGCGAGCCGGCCGAGCGGCGGCGGAAGCGCACGCGCGCATGCGCGCCCGAGGTGAGCGCGCGCTGCTGCGGTTCGAGCGCGACGGGTCCGTCGATCTCGAGGGCCATGCCGGTGCGGCTGACGTCGACGATGGTCGCCGGAATGACCAGGCCCGCCTGGCCCTCGATTCGCGCAGGCACGCGCACGTCGTGCCGCAGGTTGTCCCTGTGATGATGCGGCGTGGTCTGCGCTTCGACCAGTTCGGGTTCTTGGTGACGCACCGGATCGATTTCCCCGTCGCGATTCGCGGCTGCGGGCTGGCGCAGCCATCAATGCCGTGATTGTGCGGCCAGTGCCGTCGCCTGTCGACCTCGACGCGCGATCCGCGTGGCGGCGGCACCGTGGCGGTGCGCGAGCGGCGACGGCGGGCGCCGCGGGCGCGTCCTGCCGGGCAGCCGCTTCAGCGCGTCCGCGACCACCGGGCGGCCAGCCACGGCGCGACCGCGTCCAGCGCGGCGCGGAAGCCGCCGACATCGTAATGACCGCGCGCCGGTACGCGGGCCAGTTCGACCTCGTATCCGGCGGCGCGGCGCTGCGCGGCCAGTTCGTCGAACCGGGCAAAGTCGAACAGTTCGTCACCGGGACTCGCGAGCATGTAGGCTGGCTGCACCGCGTCGATCGCGCCGGCGGGGATGCCCGCGATCGGCACCAGTGCCGCGAAGCGCTCGGGGTAGTGGGCGGCAAGATGCCAGGTGCCGAGCGCGCCCATGCTGTAACCCCCGAGTGCGACGCGCGTGGCGTCGATGCCGTAGGCGGCGACGATGGCGTCGAGCAGACCGATGACCCAGGCCTCGTTGGCGCTGTCGCTCCATTGGCCGCCCAGCGACTCGGGCGCGACGAGCACGGCGTCGAGGGCGGCGAGCGCCGGGGCGAAGAGTTGCTCGAGCAGCGGGCGGCCGTAGAAACGGGTCGGCTGGCCGGCATAGTGCAGCACCACGACGAGTGGCGGCGCGGACGGCATCTTCGCGGGCAGCGACAGCGTGAAGCGCGCGCCGCGGCCATCGGCGAGGCGGGTCTCGACGTCGTGAATGCCGGGTGCGCGCGGCACGCCGCTGGCCGGAGCGCCGTCGACGTGCAGCCGCGACGGCTCGAGCAGTGCCGCGGGCAGCATGCCCCTCGTGTCGGTTGATGCGTTCATGCACGCAGTGTAGCCCGCGGGCGACGGCCGGCGCGACGCGAGCGCGTTCTGGGTTATTCTTCCGCGCCCGTAATCCCGGGGGGAGTAAACTTGTGTCGACGGATCCGGTGACCCTGGTCAGCGTCGCGCGCGACGCGCACGGCGACTATCGGCTCGATTGGGGCGACGCCTTCGGTGCCGCACCCGTCACGGTGCGCGCCGCGCTCGCGGCCGACGCGCTCGGCGCGGCGCCGGTTGCCGGCAGCGCGCCCGGCACGCTCACCGTCGCGCCGCTCGACCCCGTGCAGCGGCATTACTTTCGGCTCGAGCCGGCCGCGGGCGAGGCCGTGATCGTCGCCGAACGCGCGGTCCCGTTTGCCGGCGGGGTCAACTTCCGCGATCTCGGTGGTTATCGTACGGACGACGGCCGCCGCGTGCGTTGGGGGCGGCTGTTCCGCTCCGGGCACCTGTCGGGCCTGACAGGTGCGGACAAGCGTGGCTTCGCGGCGCTGGACGTGCGCACGGTGTGCGATTTCCGCCTTGCCGAGGAGCGTGCCAGCGAGAACGCGGAGCTCCCGGGCGAGGTCGAGATGCACACCATCGGCATCCCGCCCGGCATCGGTGATCGGCATTTCTTCCATCGCCTGTTCGCCAGTGCCGACAGCGTCGAGCCGATACTCGAAGCGCTGCACGACATGGTCCGTTCGCTGGTGCGCGAAGCGGCGCCGCGTTACGCGGCTCTGTTCGACGTGCTGCTCGCCGCGCCCGCCGGCGCCGTGCTCATGAACTGCTCGGCGGGCAAGGAACGCACGGGTGTCGGCAGCGCGCTGGTGCTCGCGGCGCTCGGCGTCCCGCGCGAGACGATCATGTATGATTTCATGCTCTCGGGGACCTACTTCCCGGCCGCGGCGGAAGTGCCTCGCGTGCTCGAGAAGTACGGCGTGACGCATCGCGGGGAGCTCGGGCGCGCGCTCATCATGCCGCTGCTCGAGACGCGGGCCTCGTACCTCGAGGCCGCTTTCGCCGCCATCGAACAGGATTTCGGCTCGATCGAGGATTTCCTCGCACACCATTACAAGCTGCGCGGGGCGCAGCGCGCGCGCCTGCGCGACATCTACACTGACTGAAGGGGAGGGGCTGCCGCATGGCAAAGCTGTTCGTCGACACTGACAAGTACGGCTACCAATCGGATTTTCCCATCGTCGAGGCCTACAACGCCGCGGTGAAGGACCTGGTGCGCGAGCGCTTCGCGCAGTCCGGGCAGGACTGGAAGGACTTCGTCTTCGGCACCGAGTACGAGACCATCACCAAGGCCGACATGGAAGCGATCGAGGCGCGGCTGCTCGCCTACGGTTACCGCTTCGAGCCCTCGGCGATGTCCTCGCCGCGCGAGCGGCCGGAGGCCTACAAGGACTCCGGGCTGTACGCCGAGGATTTCAGCTTCGAACATCCCGAGGCGCCGACCGCGCCTGCCGATGCCGATGGCCGCGAGCTGCGCGGCTGCGGCGACAACGTCGTCACCCACCGCGAAAACCTCGTCGGCACGGCGCGCTACGTGCGCACGACCGACAAGGTGCTCGAGTGCCTCACGCAGGGCGTGGCCGACGACACCATCGCGATCGTCGACGACTCCGGCGGCACCCTGACGGCGCCCGTGCTCGAGAAGTTCCACGGCGTGCTCTGCGCGGGCGGCACGACACGCTCGCACCTGGCCATCCTGACCCGCGAGTACAACATTCCCTGCTTCATGAACGTACGCCTGGCCGGCATCAAGGACGGCGATCGTATCGAGGTGGAGGTCTCCGCGCGTGGCAAGACCGCGGAGGACTACGAGCAGGGCCGTGACGCCTCGGCGCGCGTCTGGCGCCTGTCGCGCACGGACGCCGGGTAAGCCCGCTCGCCGCACCCCGACCCAGATTCGGCGCTTGGCGGGTCGACGACCGCCAGCGCAGAAAAGCCGAGGATCACGTCATGTCAGACATCAAGCTCACCTACGCGCAACTGCTCGAGACCAACAACCTGATCCAGCAGAATGCCGACGAAACCTACTGGCTGTGCGCCACGCGCACGGTGCAGGAGTCGAAGATCTTCCCGGTCTCGGCCTACATCCTGTTCTCTTATCTCAACTGCTTCTACCGCTACCCGAGCCTGCTGAAGAAGATCGAGGAAGCGATGCCGGCCGAGGAAATCGGCGACCGCGCGCGCCAGTCCGGCATCAAGATCGTGGCCTGGACGATCCCCTGCTTCTACCTGCTCGGCCGCGAGATGCTGATCAACTGGGGCGTGATCAAGCCGACCGATGCCGTCCACGACGTCATGTACGTGATGGATTTCTGGAAGCGTTTCCAGCTCTCCTGGCATCGCAACAACGGCAACATCACCAATCGCCAGGCGGATCACCGCGGGCAGATCTATGCCGAGCAGAAGCTGCAGGTGTTTCATGCCGATGCCTTCGAGTGCCGCGAAGGCGACGAACTGCACACTGCCGCGCAGGCCTTCATGGCGACGATCGCGCAATACGGCTTCCTGGTTTCCTGCGAGAGCCGCCTGACCATCCACAACCACGGCCCCTACAAGATCGCCGACAACCGCGAGATGCTGGTGCGCGAGTTCCGCGAACTCGCCGAATACGACTACCCGTGGCTGGACGGGGTGGGGCGCGACATCCCCTACAACAATCTCACGGTGACGATGATCATCGAGGACTGCCACATCAACCTCCTCGATGACTGGGGCTCGTTCGAGTCCGAACCCGAGCTGCGCGCCGAGCACATCAAGGCGGTGGGCTTGTACTCGGCCGACAACCTTTCCGAAGGCCACGTACCGGTCGGCATGGGCAGCCGCGAAGAGCTCACGGAGACGTTCAACGACCTCACCGAGCGCATCAAGGTGGCAACGACCAGGCTGTGGGAAGAGATGGCCGGCTGGACCCGCGACCAGCAGCTCGACGCCGGCGCACTGGTCTATTTCGGCGTGGGCAAGGAGTTCGCCCACATCGCCGGCGTCTACGACGAAGAGGACTGGATGCGCATCGACGAGCGCGCCGAGCGCTTTCGCCCGCTGCTCAACGACGAGTACGGCAATCTCTTCCTGGGCGAGCTGGTCGGCTACATCTCCTGCCCGAGCCAGCGCATGCACGAGTACACCATGATGATGCACACCGGGCAGCCGCGCCGCGCGTTGAGCTATTTCCCGTACTCGATGCTGAACGACGGGGACTACACGGAATCGGTCGGCGGCATGCGCCCGGGTGTGACCAACCTGCCGGCGAAGAACGACCGCTACCGCACCTCGCAGGGCGTCCTGACGCAGGAGGAATACAACCGCCGCAGCCGCGAGTTCGTTCCCAGGAGCTGCCAGGAGCCTTTCCGTTTCCTGTGTGCGGACTGGGTCAAGTACCACTACGACACGCCGCTGGCCGACGAGTTGTTCGGCTTCGAACAGGCCAACTCGCGGCTGCTCAAGGGCAAGGGCGCGGGTCTCTCGCGCGCCGACGTCGAAGCACTGCGCAACAAGGACTGAGGAGGGCACCATGACCACGAATCTGCATCTCGTCATGCACGGTGCCGCGATCAAGAAGCACGGCAGCGCGGCGGACATTGCCGCGGTCGCGGGACTCGAGCCCGCGCTGGCCGCGCCGGTACTCGCCGGCGCGGTCGCGAGCGGCCGCCTGCTCGAGGTCGACGGCAAGTTCATGCTCTCGCCCGCCGGCCAGATGATCGTCGGTGCGGAGTACTCGCGTTTCTGCCAGGCGCTGCGCGCCGATACGGCCTTCGTCGAGGCCTACGAGCGCTTCGAGACCGTCAACCGGGATCTCAAGCAGCTCATCACGCGCTGGCAGACCCTGGAGATCGGCGGCAAGACCGTCGCCAACGATCACAGTGACAGCGACTACGACGAGCGCATCATCGGCCAGCTCGGCGATCTCCACGAGCGCTTCGAGCCCGTGCTGGGCGCGCTGATCGCGGCCGTGCCGCGGCTCTCGGTGTACCGGCGCAAGCTCGAAGAAGCGCTCGAGAAAGCCGAGGATGGCGACGTCGCCTGGGTCAGCGACGCGCGCACCGAAAGCTACCACACGGTGTGGTTCGAGCTGCACGAAGACCTGCTGCGCCTGCTCGGCCGCACGCGCGACGAGTAGTTGCCGCACAATCCGCATTTCCCGATTTTCTTCTTAGAGGACAACGCATGGGTCGTCTGCAAGGCAAGATTGCGATGGTCACCGGCGCCGGCACCGGTATCGGCCGCGCCTGCATGGTGATGTTCGCGCGCGAGGGCGCGACGGTATTCGGCGTGTCGCGCACGCAGTCCAATCTCGACGAAACGCTGCGCATGGTCGAGGCGGCAGGCGGGAAGGGCAGCGTGTTCAGCGCCGATCTCGCCGACCCGGTACGCGCCGAGGCAGCCGTCGACGAGTGCGTCAATCGCTACGGCCGTATCGATATCCTGCTCAACGCGGCCGGTGTCGGTTACAACCTGCGGGAGACCAGCGAGGGTTCCATGGACCCCGTCGATACCACGCCGATCGACAAGTGGCGCGAGGTGATGGCGCTGAATCTCGACAGCCTGTTCTACGTCAGCCGGATTGCGCTCAGGCACATGAAGGCGCAGAAATCCGGTTCGATCGTCAACGTGGCGAGCATCTTCG
>JAUIFX010000161.1 GCA_030429865.1 Gammaproteobacteria bacterium
CTTCTCCACCGCCTCGATGGCAGATCGATCCCACACGGTCAGCGTCCGCGTGCGTGCGTCCTCGACGCTCACGTTCGCGGTCTGGTTGAGCGGCGTCGGCGTACCGTAGTAATTGACCATGACGTGGTCGAGCAGGCTCGGATGCGCACGCCCGGTGCGCAAGCGGGTCAGGTCGCTGCGAAAGGATTCAACACTCTTGCCCATGCGCTCGCGCGCGTCTTCGATGATGTCGTCGATCATGTCCTGTCCTGCACGGTAACTAGGGTGCCGACTTCCTGCCCCAGCGCGGCCGCGAGGAACGCCCCGGGACGCGTCATGTCGACGACGCGCAGCGGCATGCGGTTCTCGCGGCACAGCACGATGGCGGTGGCGTCCATCACGCCGAGCTTGCGTTCGAGCACGACGTCGTAGTCGAGCACGTCGTACCGCGTCGCGGTCTTGTCGTGCGCCGGGTCGGCCGAATAGACGCCGTCGACCTTGGTCGCCTTGATCAGCAGGTCGGCATCGACCTCGATCGCACGCAGGCTGGCCGCGGAGTCGGTCGTGAAAAAAGGATTGCCCGTGCCAGCGGCGAACACCACCACGCGCCCCTTCTCGAGGTGCCGCACGGCGCGCCGGCGGATGTAGTCCTCGCACACCTGGTTGATCTTGATCGCCGACATCACGCGGGCGTACAGGCCTTTGCGCTCGAGGGCGTCCTGGATGGCGAGCGCGTTGATGACCGTCGCCAGCATCCCCATCTGGTCGGCCGTGACGCGGTCGATACCCGCGGCGGCAAGGCCGGCACCGCGAAAGATGTTGCCGCCACCGATCACGACCGCGACCTCGACGCCGTGACCGCGCAAGCTGTGGATCTCGTCGCTGACGCGGTCGAGGGTGACGGGATCGATACCGTAGTCGTCGTCCCCCATGAGGGCCTCGCCGCTGAGCTTGATCAGCACGCGTTTGAATCGTGGTGGCGGCGATGCGCTCGTCATGGGGAATGGCTTGTCGTGATGCTGGCGACCGGTTGCAGTGATGCTCAGGCGTGGCCGGCGCCGCGAGCCTGCGCCATCACTTCTTCGGCGAAGTTCTCTTCCTTCTTCTCGATGCCCTCACCCACCTCGAAGCGCACGAAGGCGGCGACGCGTGCCCCGTTCTCCTTGAGCAGCTTGCCGACGCTCTTGTCCGGATCCTTGACGAAGGGCTGGCCCTCGAGCGTGATCTCACCAACGAACTTCTTCAGCTTGCCGGTGATCATCTTCTCGACGATTTCCGGCGGCTTGCCACTCTCGGCGGCCTGCGCCTGGTGGATCTCGCGTTCCTTCGCGAGCAGTTCGGCCGGCACTTCGGACTCGTTCACGCACACCGGGTTGCTTGCCGCGATGTGCATCGCGATGTCGCGCGCGAGGTCGGCATCTCCGCCTTCGAGCGCGACCAGCACGCCGATACGCTTGCCGTGCAGGTAGGATTCGATCGCGCCGAGCGACGCCGGCATGCGCACGAAGCGGCGCACGTCGATGTTCTCGCCGATCTTCGCCACCAGCGCCGCACGCTGCTGTTCGACGGTCTCGCCGCCGGCGATCTCGAGTGCGCGCAGCGCCTCGACGTCGGCCGGGTCACCGGCCAGCGCCGCGCTGGCCACGGCATCGGCGAAGCGTGCGAAGTTGTCGTCGTTGGCGACGAAATCGGTCTCGCTGTTGATCTCGACCATCACCGCGCCGGCGTCGTTGCCGGCGATGACGATGGCGCCCTCGGCCGCGATACGCCCGGCCTTCTTCGCCGCCTTGGCGGCACCGGACTTGCGCAGGTGCTCAATCGCCGCCTCGATGTCGCCGTCGGTCTCGACCAGCGCCTTCTTGCATTCCATCATGCCGGCCCCGGAACGCTCGCGCAGCTCCTTGACCATGCTGGCTGTAATCGCCATCTCGCTAAAACCTCTGCTATCGAACTGGGTGCATGGATGTCGTCGGTCGTGCCGACGCGCTCACGCGCCGCTGTCGCCGGCGGTCTCGGTGCCGGCAGCGGGCGCGGTCTCGGCCGCCGGCGCGCCGCCGGCCGTTGCCGCGGGCTGCTCGTTCAGCAGCGGCGCGACCTTCTCGTCGAGCTCGACGAACTCGTCGCTCGCACCGGTCGCGACGTCGGCCACCACGAGGCGCCCGTCGAGCACCGCGTCGGCCACCGCCTTGGCATACAGATTGACCGAGCGGATGGCGTCGTCGTTGCCGGGGATGACGTAATCGATACCGTCCGGAGAATTGTTCGTGTCGACCACCGCAACGATGGGGATGCCGAGCTTGACCGCCTCGGCCACCGCGATGCGCTCGTGGCCGACGTCGATGATGAACAGCGCGTCCGGCAGGCCGTCCATGTCCTTGATGCCACCGAGACCCTGGTTCAGCTTCTCCAGTTCCCGGCGCAGCGTCAGGCCTTCCTTCTTCGACACGCGCTCGAGTCCGCCCTTCTCGATCATCTCCTCGAGTTCCTTGAGGCGGCGAATCGACTGGCGCACGGTCTTGTAATTGGTGAGCATGCCACCGAGCCAGCGGCGGCTGACGTAAGGCATGCCGCAGCGCTCGGCTTCGCGCTTGACCGCTTCCTGGGCGGAACGCTTGGTGCCGACGAACAGCAGTTTGCCGTGCTTCGCCGAGAGGCGGCTGACGTAGTTCATGGCGTCCTCGAACAGCGGCACGGTGCGCTCGAGGTTGATGATGTGGATCTTGTTCCGTTCGCCGAAGATGTAGGGTGCCATCTTCGGGTTCCAGTAGCGGGTCTGGTGGCCGAAATGCACGCCAGCCTCTAGCATCTGGCGCATGCTCACGTCGCTCATCGATTTTCTCCTGTCGGGTTTGGCCTCCACGCATCCCAAGCGCCAATCCGCTCCCTGGCGGGGCGGACACCCGGACGCTCGTGACGATGCGTGTGCGTAGTTGAAGGGTCGATTGCCTCTGGGGCGCGCGCTTTATACCATAGAACCCGAATGCCAACAATGACTTGGATGCGACTCTCCCATGCCCGTTTCTATCAAGACCGGCGCTGACATCGAGGCCATGCGCGTGGCCGGCCGGCTGGCCGCCGAAGTGCTGGAAATGATCGACCCGCACGTGCGCGCGGGCGTCACCACGCTCGAACTCGACCGCGTGTGCCACGAGTACATCGTCGACCACCAGCAGGCGATTCCGGCCCCGCTCAACTACCACGGCTTCCCGAAATCGATCTGCACCTCGGTCAATCACGTCGTCTGTCACGGCATCCCCGGCGAGCGCAAGCTGCGCAACGGCGACATCGTCAACATCGACATCACCGTGATCAAGGACGGCTTCCACGGCGACACCTCGAAAATGTTCATCGTCGGCGAACCGTCGATCAAGGCGCGCCGGCTGGTCGATACCGCCTACGAGTGCCTCCTGACCGGCATCGACATGGTGCGCCCCGGCGTGCGTCTCGGCGACATCGGCGCCGCCATCCAGGCGCTCGCCGAGAGCCGCAACTACTCCGTGGTGCGCGAATACTGCGGCCACGGCATCGGCCGGCAGTTCCACGAAGAACCCCAGGTGCTGCATTACGGCACGCCTGGCACGGGGCTCGAGCTGCGTCCGGGCATGACGTTCACCATCGAGCCGATGATCAATGTCGGCAAGCGCGACGTGAAGCTGCTGCCGGACCAATGGACGGTCGTGACCAAGGACCGCAGCCTGTCGGCGCAGTGGGAGCACACCATCCTCGTTACCGAGCAGGGCCGCGAGGTGCTCACGGCGCGCGCGGAGGAAAGCTTTGAAATCGCGGCCTGAAGCGGGTAAGGCAGCGTCACGGCCGGAATGACACGCCTCGACACGCCCCGCACCGCCCCACCGCTGGTCGACACCTCGGTCCTCGCCGCGCTGGCCGAGGATACGCCGGCGGCGACCGCGCGCGATGCCTTCCGCGCGCTCAACACCGAGCTCGGCGAGCGCCTCGCGGCGCATTTCGAACGCCATCGGGACGCCGACTTCGTCGTCCGCCACCGCGCCGACGTCATCGGCACGCTGCTCGCGCGCAGCTGGGCGCTGTTCGGTCTCGACGGCGGGCCGCACGCGCTGCTCGCCGTGGGCGGGTTCGGTCGCGGCGAGCTGCACCCGCATTCCGACGTCGACATCGCCATCCTGCTCGGTGGCAGCCTGGAAGAAGCCTTCCGCGAACGCCTCGAACGCTGGCTGACCTTCCTGTGGGACATCGGGCTCGAAGTCGGCCACAGCGTGCGCACCCCGCAGGAGAGCGCGACCCAGGCGGCGCACGATCTCACGATTGCGACGAACCTGATGGAAGCGCGCCTGCTCGCGGGCGCCGCCGCGCCGTATGCCGAGATGCAGCGCCTCACCTCGGCGGACGTGTTGTGGCCGGCAGACGCGTTCTTCAGCGCCAAGCTCACCGAGCAGCAACGCCGCCACGCCAAGTTCAACGATGCTTTCGGCCAGCTCGAGCCCGACGTCAAGGCGAGCCCCGGCGGCCTGCGCGACATCCAGACCATCTCCTGGGTCGCCAACCGGCATTTTCGCAACGCCGACCTGCGCGGTCTCGCCGAACACGGTTTCCTCACCGAGGACGAGTACCGCACGCTGATCGAAGGGCGCGACTTCCTCTGGCAGATCCGCTGCGCGCTGCACTTCGCGGCAGGCCGTCGCGTCGACCGCCTGCTGTTCGATCATCAGCGCGGCGTCGCCCGCGCGCTCGGCTACAGCGGCGCCGGCAACACGCCGGTCGAAGCGTTCATGCGCCGCTATTACCGCACCGTGCGCGAGCTGGCGAGTCTCAACGACATGCTGCTCGGCCTGTTCGAGGAGGCCATCCTGGAAGATCCCGAGGCCGCGCGCACGGTCCCGCTCAACCGCCGATTCAACATCCGCAACGATGCCATCGAAGTGCGCTACCCGGGCGTGTTCCGGCGCCATCCGCAGGCCCTGCTCGAGATCTTTCTGCTCATGCAGCAGAACCCCGGGATCAGGGGCGTGCGGGCAAGCACCATCCGGCTGATCCGCGAACACCTCGATCTCATCGACGAACGTTTCCGCCAGGACATCCGCTCGCGCAGCCTGTTTCTCGAGATCCTGCGCCAGCCCCGCCGCATCGCCCACGAGCTGATGCGCATGCATCGCTACGGGGTGCTCGGCGCCTACCTGCCACCGTTTGCCCGTGTCGCCGGCCTGATGCAGTTCGACCTGTTCCACATCTACACGGTCGACGAGCACTCGCTGTTCCTGGTGCGCAACCTGCGCCGCTTCTCGTTCCCACGGCGCGACGAGGACTGCCCCGCGCACTGCCGCTCGGCGCTCGAGCGTGTGCCGAAGCTCGAGCTGCTCTACGTGGCCGGCCTGTTCCACGACATCGCGAAGGGACGCCAGGGCGATCACTCGGTACTCGGCGCGGAGGACGCGGTCGCGTTCTGTACCGCGCACGGCTTCAGCAACTACGACACCCACCTGGTTGCCTGGCTGGTCCGCAACCACCTGCTGATGTCGGCGACGGCGCAGCGCAAGGACATCTACGACCCGACCGTGATCGCGGAGTTCGCGCGCGAGGTCGGCGACCAGGTCCACCTCGACTATCTCTACCTGCTGACCGTGGCCGACATCCGCGCGACCAACCCCGAGCTGTGGACGAGCTGGAAAGCCTCGCTGCTCGGTGAGCTCTACGTCGCGACGCGCCGCCTGATGCACCGGCGGCCGGATACGGCGGTGGAAGTCGATGAACGCGTCGCGGCGCAGCGCGCCGAAGCACGCGAGCTGATCCGTACGCGGCTGCTGCACTTGCCGCCCGCGCGTTTGCAGCGCTTCTGGGACGGACTGGGTGACGCGTACTTCGTGCGCCATCGCGCCGACGAGATCGCCTGGCACGCCGAGATCGCGTTCGGCGCGAGCGACGATGAACTGCCGGTCGTGGCGACGCGGGCAGTGCCGTCACGCGGCTGCACCGCAGTGTTCGTCTATGCGCGCGACGGCGATGCCCTGTTCGCACTCACCACCGCGGCGCTAGACCGCTTGCAGCTCGACATCCAGGACGCGCGCATCATGACGACGGCGGCCGGCTACACGCTCGACACCTACATGGTGCTCGAGCGCGAGGGCGGCGGGGCCGTCGACGAGCATGCGCGGCTCGAGGAGATCGCGCGCCGCGTGCGCGCCACGCTGTGCGGCGAGGCGCCGGCCGCGCCGTCGGCGCCGCTGGGTTCGCGGCGCAAGCTGCGTCACTTCCACATCCCGACCGAGGTTCACTTCGCCCGCGACGAGCACCGCCGCAGCGTGATGGAAGTGATCGCGACCGATCAGCCGGGACTGCTCTCGCGCATCGGCGAGGCCCTCGGGCAGTGCGACGTCACCCTGATCGAAGCGCGTATCGCGACGTTCGGAGAGCGCGTCGAAGACTATTTCTACATCGCCGATCGCGACGGCCGGCCCTACACCGACGCGGCGGCGCAGACGCGCCTGCGCGCGCTGATCGTCGAGGCGCTGGCCTGATGCCCCGCCCCGCGCCGCCGCGCTCCGAACGCGAACTCCTGGCGCGCGCAAGGGGACTCGCGGGCATCACGCTGGGCGAACTGGCAGCGTCCCTCGGCGCGCGCCTGCCGCCCGACCTGCGCGGCCACAAGGGCGTGGTCGGCGAACTGCTCGAACGCGCGCTCGGCGCCGAGGCCGGCTCGCGCCCCGTGCCCGACTTCGAAAACCTCGGCATCGAACTCAAGACCGTGCCGCTCGGCCGCGACGAGCGTCCGCGCGAGTCGACCCACGTGTGCACCGTCGCGTTCGGTGAACTGCTCGGTCAACGCTGGGCCGACTCGACCGTGCGCCGCAAGCTGGCGCGCGTCCTGTGGTTGCCGATCGAGGCGGCACCGGCGGTGCCGCTGTCCGCACGCCGCATCGGCGCGGCGCGCCTGTGGAGCCCGACGCCGGACGAGGAACGCGTGCTCGAAGCGGACTGGGAAGAGCACATGGAACTGATCGCCACGGGCCGTCCGGACGAAATCGACGGCCGCCTCGGGACCTATCTCCAGGTGCGGCCTAAAGCGGCCAACCGGGACGCCCTGGTCGACGCGAGCGACGCCGAGGGGCGCCCCGCGCCGACCCTGCCGCGCGGCTTCTACCTGCGCGCTGCCTTCACCGCGCGCATCCTCGGCGTGCACGCGGCATGAGCACGCAGGCGACGGCGGCATTCTCGCCGTGGCGCCTGTGCGTCGCGCCGATGATGCAGAAGACCGATCGTCACTTCCGCTACCTGGCGCGGCTGCTCAGTCCCCACGCACGGCTCTATACCGAGATGGTCACGACCGGCGCACTGCTGCACGGTCCGCGCGACCGCCTGCTGGCCTACGACGCGCTGGAACATCCGCTCGCGATCCAACTCGGCGGCAGCGAACCGGAGGCGCTCGCTGCCTGCGCGCGGCTGGCCAGCGAGCGGGGTTACGTCGAAGTCAACCTGAACTGCGGTTGTCCCAGCGAGCGGGTGCAATCGGGCGCGTTCGGCGCCTGCCTGATGCGCGAGCCCGCGCTCGTCGGCCGCTGCGTCGAGGCGATGCGCGACGCCGTGCCGGCCGGCGTCGAGGTCACGGTCAAGCACCGGCTCGGCGTCGACGACCTCTACGAGTACGGCTACTTCCGCGATTTCGTCGCACGGCTCGCCGAACATGGCTGCCGCGTGTTCCACGTGCACGCGCGCAAGGCCTGGCTACAGGGCCTGAGCCCGCGCGAAAACCGCGAGATCCCGCCGCTGGAGTACGACTGGGTGCATCGTCTCAAGCGCGAACTGCCGGCACTGGTGATCGTGATCAACGGCGGCATCACCACGCCGCGCGCGGCGTGCGCCCAGCTCGACGCTGTCGACGGCGTGATGATCGGGCGCCGCGCCTACGAGGCGCCGGCCTCGCTGGCAGCCTTCGACGCCAGCCTGTTCGGGGCGCCGGCAAAGGCCCTCGACGAGCACGCGGTCGTCGCGCGGTACATGGCCCATGCCGCCGCCGAGAGCGCTCGCGGCACGCCGACGCGCGTGCTCACGCGGCACCTCGTCAACCTGTTCCAGGGCCGTCCCGGTGCGCGCCGCTGGCGGCGCCATCTCAGCGAGCACGGCAGCGGTGACGCCGCCGCAGTCATCGCCGGTGCGCTCGAACGCGTGGACACCGCCCGCGCAGCGCAAGCGGAAGCCCCGGCCGCCTGAAGCCCCCTGGCCGCGGGCGCCTGTCGGGTGCACGGTGACCGGCCGCAAGATACAATCGCCGCGACAGGCGCCCCGCCCGTGGGCGTCACGCGATACTGACCTGGACCTGACCTGACTGACCTGGACGATACCGCC
Source organism: Gammaproteobacteria bacterium (assembly GCA_030429865.1). Lineage (GTDB taxonomy): Bacteria > Pseudomonadota > Gammaproteobacteria > JACKNG01. The sequence continues at coordinate 8,296 of JAUIFX010000161.1, forward strand.
GATGGCCCTAGATCTCGAAGTCGCACGCTTCAACATGGTCGAACAGCAAATCCGCCCGTGGGAAGTGCTCGACGCGCGCGTGCTGCATGCCTGCACGGAAGTGCCGCGTGAACTGTTCGTGCCCGATGCGTACCGCAACCTCGCCTTCACCGACACGTCGATTGCCATCGGCCACGACCAGCACATGATGCAGCCCAAGGTCGAAGCGCGGCTGCTCCAGGCCCTCGCGGTGCAGCCAACCGATCGCATCCTCGAGATTGGCACCGGCAGCGGTTACCTCACCGCCCTGCTCGCCAGGCTCGGCGCGCACGTGACGAGCATCGAGTACTACGAGGACCTGTCGCAGCGCGCCAAGGACAACCTGCGTCGCGCCGGCATCGCCAACATCAAGCTGCACGTCGGCGATGCGCTCGACGGCTGGCCTACTGCCGAACCTTACGACGTCATCGCCGTGACGGGCTCGTGCCCGACGCGCCGCACAGCCATCGAGCAGCAGCTCGGCATCGGCGGGCGGATGTTCATCGTGCTCGGCGAACCGCCGGTGATGGAAGCGACCCTGGTGACGCGCCTGAGCAAGGATTCCTGGACCACCGAAGGCCTGTTCGAAACGGAACTGGCGCCCCTGATCGGGGCCGAGTCCCGGCCAGAGTTCGAATTCTGAGCGCGTGCGACGCTTTTACCTTCACGCGTTCGCGCCCGCGCCCGGCGCGCGCCCGACCGGTTTCGAACGGCGACGGAAAGGACCGCTCAGGCACGCGGCACTTGCGCTGGCATCGCTGATCTGGGCGGCGGCCCTGTCGCCGGTTGCGGCCCAGACCGACCTGCTCGGCGTGCTCGAAGCGGCCGAGGAGATGGACCCCACCTACCGCGAGGCGCGCAACTCGGCACTCGCCATCGCCGAGGGGATCCCGCAGGCCAAGGCGGAGTTGTACCTGCCCAACCTGTCGTTTCGCGCCGGTACCGGCCGCGTGCGCCAGGACATCGAGCTGGCCAACGCCTTCGGCGCCGACGGGCTCGTCTACTACATGCAGCACAACTACGGCGTGAACCTCCAGCAGCCGGTCTACCACCACGACCGCATCATCGCGCTGCGCCAGGCCGACAAGCGCTTGCAGCAGGCCCAGCTCGAAGTCGTCGTGGCACGGCAGGAACTCATGCTGCGCGTCGCCGAACGCTACTTCGACGTGCTCGCCGCGCGCGACAACCTGCAGTTCGCACAGGCCGAGAAGGAATCCCTGGAACGCCAGCTCGAACAGGCCCGCCAACGCTTCGAGGTCGGCCTGATCGCGATCACCGATGTACAGGAGGCACAGGCCGGTTACGACCGCGCCCTCGCCGGCGAGATCAGCGCCAGCAACGAGATCGAGAACGCGACCGAAGCGCTGCGCGAGGTCACCGCGAGCTATCACGACGACCTCCTCGCGCTCGGCGACGCCATGCCGTTGAGCGTACCGGAGCCGCAGGATATCGACGCCTGGACGCGCACCGCCATCGACAACAATCTCGAGGTCGCGGCAGCGCTCGTCGCTGCCGACATCGCGCGCGAGGAGATTTCGCGGCAGACCGCGCAGCACTATCCGACGGTCGACATCACCGGCGGCCACAACTTCAACCGCTCGGGCGGCCGTTTCGGTTCCGCCAAGGTGCACCAGAGCGACATCAATCTCGAACTCAACGTGCCGATCTACTCCGGCGGCCGGGTGCTGTCGCAAACACGCGAGGCCGAGCACCAACACCGGGTGAGCCTCGATCGCCTCGAGCAGGCGCGGCGCGCCGTGCAGCGTGACACGCGCCAGGCCTACCTAGGTATCAGCGCCCGCATCAGTTCGGTCAAGGCGCTCGAACAGGCCGTGGTGTCGTCGCGCACCGCGCTCGAATCGACGCGTGCAGGCTTCGAGGTCGGTACCCGCACCGCCATCGACGTGGTCGCGGCCGAGCGCGTGCTGTCCGAAGCCCTGCGCGACCTCGCACGGGCACGCTACGACTACATCATCGACACGCTGCGCCTGAAGAAGGCGGCCGGCAGCCTCGCTCCCTCGGATCTCGCGGTGGCGAATTCCTGGCTCACCGCGGCCACGGATGGCGACGCCATCGCCGACGCCGACGCCGCACAGGTACGCCCGTGAACAACACCTTGTGGCGCGCGCCGTGCGGCGTGCAGGCGGGCCGGACAGCCGCGCCAGCGCCCGTGCACGGGCGCCACCGGGCTGCGCAGCGGGCCCGGTGGGCGTGCCGCCAGCACGGCCCATCGTAGATCTCCCAGGAGTCCCGTTCATGCCCAACGTTTCGACCTGCCAGGCCGAGAATTCCGCCCTCGTCGTCGTCGACATCCAGCAACGGCTCGGCGACGCCATGCCCGGCAAGGTGCTCAACCGCGTACTGCTGAACACCACCCTGCTCGCGCGGGCCAGCGACCTGATGGAAATCCCGGTGATGCAGACCGAACAGTATCCCGAGGGGCTCGGGCCGACGCATGCCGCTGTCGCCGAGGCCCTGCCGGCAGCGACCCGGGTATTCGCGAAACAGAGCTTTTCGTGCTGCGGAGCCGACGGGTTCGAGCAGGCCATCGACGCCAGCGGCCGGCGCCAGTTCGTCCTTGTCGGTATGGAAGCGCACGTGTGCGTGCTCCAGACCGCCCTGGACCTGCAACGAGGCGGCTTCGACGTGTTCGTGGTCGAGGACGCGATCTGCTCGCGCCGCCTGGAAAACTACCAGAACGCCCTCGATCGCCTGCGCCAGAACGGCGTACACGTCGTCAGCGCGGAATCGGTGGTCTTCGAGTGGATGGGCAGCGCGACCCATCCCCAGTTCAAGGCAATCCAGGCGCTGCTGCGCTGAGTTGCACGCGGCAGCGCCGGCAAGCCCGTCGGCGCGACGCCGGTGGCGACGCCGACCGTGGGGCCGCGCGAGCTCAGGCCTCCGGCGCCGAGAGGTAGGCGCGAATCAGGTCCAGCGTACGCGCCGTGGCGCCACGATGCGAACGCACGACGTCCTCCGCGATGCGGCCCACGCGGTCACGCTCGTTGCTGTCGCTGAGCCAGTC
>JAUIFX010000162.1 GCA_030429865.1 Gammaproteobacteria bacterium
ACTCGGCCGAAGGCGCCGACGTCGTCGATGTCGACATGCAGTACGTCTACAACGACGGCTCGGCGTGGTACTTCATGAACCCGGAGACGTTCGAGCAGGTCGGTGCCGACGACAGCGCCGTCGGCGACGCCGCGAAATGGATCAAGGGCCAGGAGATGTGCGAGGTGACGCTGTGGAACGACGTGCCGATCTCGGTCACGCCGCCGAACTTCGTCGTGCTGCGCATCACCGAAACTGACCCGGGGGTGCGCGGTGACACCGCCTCGGGCGGTACCAAGCCGGCGGTGATGGAGACCGGCGCCGTGGTCAAGGTGCCGCTGTTCATCGAGCAGGGTGACTTGCTGCGCATCGACACGCGCAGCGGCGAGTACGTCTCGCGCGCCAAGGAAGAATGATCGACACGTTGCCGGCGGTCCAGGCAGGCCCGGCGGTGCGGCCGCGGCTGGACCGCGGCGCGTGACGCAACGGGCTACCGGCGGACCGACGCCGCGCCGTGCCGCCATCGCCCGGCGCGGCGCGCTGCTCGCGCGTATCCGCGAGTTCTTCGCCGAGCGCGACGTTCTCGAAGTGACGACGCCGTTGCTCGGCAGCTACGCGACGGCCGAGCCGACGCTGGAGAACCTCGCGCTCGCGCGCGGCGCGGCACCGCGTTACCTGCGGACGTCGCCCGAGTCTGCGCTCAAGCGGCTCGTCGCCGCCGGTGCCGGTGACATCTACGAACTCGGCCCCGTGTTCCGGGCCGGCGAACGCGGGCGTCGCCACCGCGAAGAGTTCACCATGCTCGAGTGGTACCGCGTCGGCTTCGACCACCGCGCGCTGATGGAGGAGGTCGCGCGCCTGGTCGTGCACTGCGGCTATCCGCGCGCACCGCAGCCGCTCGCCTATGCCGCGGCCTTCGAAGCCGCGCTCGGACTGTGTCCGCACACGGCGCCGACGGCGGCGCTCGCCGCGCGCGCGGGCGAGCTGCCCCTGGCGCTGCGCGGCGATGACCGGAGCGACCGTGCGCTCCTGCTCGATGCGCTGTTCGCCCACGCCGTCGAGCCCGAACTCGCGCGGCGCGGGGCGGTGCTGCTCTACGACTTTCCGCTCGTGCTGCGCGCCTATGCGCGCCTCTCGGATGGCCAGCCGCCGCTGGCCGAGCGCTTCGAACTGGTCATCGACGGTCTCGAGATCGCCAACGGCTACCACGAAATCGTCGATGCCGACGAGCAGGCCGCCTGCTTCGCCGACGACAATGCCCTGCGCGCGCGGCGTGGCCTGCCCACGGTGCCGGCCGACGACGACTGGCTCGCGGCGCTGCGCGCCGGGATGCCGGCCTGCGCCGGCGTGGCGCTCGGGCTGGAACGCCTGTTGATGACGCTCGATGGCCTCGCGGACGTCGCTGCGGCCTTGCCCGGGGATCCGTCCGAGCCGGCCGGGAGTCCTTGAGGTGGTTTCGAGATGATGCCTGATGTATGGATCAAATCAGCAGGTTAGCTAAAATACCTTATAAAGATTCTACATTCCGATCGAGCCACCCGGACCGGCGCCGAGGAGGCGCGGGCGCAGGCCGCCGGCGACGGCCGCGCCGGTGCCGGGTCCCGCGCCGCAACGCCAGTGACGCACCTGCGGGCATCGGCGTCATGGATAATCTCGTACCCGGGGCCGGGCGGCCGACAGCAATCAGGGAGCACGTTGCAGCGCGATGGGTGTCTACCGCGTCGACAAATTGATGGCCGAGGCGCGCAAGCTCGCTGCCGAGTATCGCCGCGCGACCGGCAAGACGCTGGCCATCAGCGGCGAGATCGCCGTGTCCGACGCGATCACGCTGCTCGAACTCGAACCCGCCGAGGAGGGCGCCGAGGGCTGGGATGCGGTGCGCCACGGCGTGCACGGTCCCGAGCGCCTGCAGATCAAGGCGCGCATGCTGTTCGACGACACCTCGCGGCGTCCGCACCGGCTCGGCCAGTTGCGCGTCGACCGGCCGTGGGACGCGGTGCTGCTGGTGTTGATGGACGAGAACTACGACGCCGTCGAGATGGTCGAGGCCGATCGCGCGGCCATCGAGGAAAGTCTCGCCGAGGCGACCCCGAACAAGCGCGGCACGATCTCCGTGGCGCGTTTCCGCAACATCGGCCGGCTCGTGTGGACACGCGAGGAAGGCCGCCTGGCACGCGGGTGAACCGCGCCGCGACCGGCCGCGCCGCGGCGCCGGCGCCGGCGGACGGCGCGGACGCCGTGGACATCGCTGCGCTGCTGGCCGACGACGGCCCGGTGGCCGCGCGGCTCGACGGCTTTCGCGCACGCGGGCAGCAGCGCGAGATGGCCGTCGCCGTGGCCGCCGCGATGCGCGAGCGCGGCATCCTCGTGTGCGAGGCCGGCACGGGCACGGGCAAGACGCTGGCCTACCTCGTGCCGGCCTTCGCGAGCGGGCTGAAGACCATCATCTCGACGGCGACGCGCACCCTGCAGGACCAGCTCTTCCACCGCGACCTGCCGCTGGTGCGCGCGGCGCTCGGTGGCGGTCGCGACGTCGCGCTGCTCAAGGGGCGCCAGAACTACCTCTGCCTGCACCGCGCCGAGCGCGCCCTGGAGAGTCCCGCGACCGACAGCGCGCGCCAGCCCTTGCTCGCCCATTTGCTGCGTTGGGGCGAGCATTCGCGCACCGGCGATCTGGAGGAGGTCCCGGAACTCGCCGACGATCCGGGCCTGCGCGCGCAGGTCACCTCGACCACCGAGAACTGTCTCGGCGCCGAGTGCCCGAGCTACGAGCGCTGCTTCGTCGTCGCCGCGCGGCGCGCCGCGGTGGCGGCCGACATCGTCGTCGTCAATCATCACCTGCTGTTCGCCGACCTGGCACTGCGCGAGACCGGCTTCGCCGAGCTGCTGCCGAGCGCCGACGCCATCGTCGTCGACGAAGCGCACAAGATCCCGGGCATCGCTTCGCTGTTCTTCGGCCGCGCCCTGTCCGGGGCGCAGATCGGCGCGCTGTGCCACGACCTCCGCGGCGTCATCGCGGCCGACGCGTCCGACATGCCGGCGCTCGGCCGTGCGCTCGCACGCTTCGACGACAGCCAGGGGCGCCTGCGCGATCGCCTGCAGCAGCTCGGCCGGCGGCCCGAGTGGGCCGGCGTGCGCCGGCGCGCCGACATCGATGCCCTCGTCGGCGACGCCACGCAGGCCTTCGAGACGCTGCTCGAAGGGCTGGAACTCGCCGCCGAGCGCAGCACCGAACTCGCCCATTGCCGCGATCGCGCGTTCGTGCTGAAGGACAAGTGGAACCTGTTCGAGGCGGGCGATGCGACGACCCACGTGCGCTGGCTCGATACCAGCGTGCGCAACTTCGTGCTGCACGAGACGCCGATCAGCGTCGCCGAACCGTTCGCCGCGCGCGTCGCGGCCTCCGAGGCAGCCTGGATCATGACCTCGGCCACGCTTGCCGTGGCCGGGCGCTTCGAACATTTCACCCGCGCGCTGGGCCTGGACGGCGCACGCGAAGCGCTGTGGTCGAGCCCTTTCGACTACCCGCGCCAGTCGCTGCTGTTCCTGCCGCCGATCAGCGCCGAGCCGCGCGAGGAACGCTTCGAACAGGAACTGCTCGACGCCGCGTTGCCGGTGCTCGCGGCGAGCGACGGGCGCGCGTTCTTCCTGTTCACGAGCTACCGCGCGCTCGATGCCATCGCCGCGCGGCTCGCGGCGTGCACCGATTACCCGCTGCTGGTGCAGGGCAGCGCACCGCGCAGCGTGCTGCTCGAACGCTTCGCGCGCACGCCGCGCGCCGTGCTGCTCGGTACGGCGACGTTCTGGGAAGGGGTCGATGTGCGCGGCGAGCAGCTCTCGTGCGTGATCATCGACAAGCTGCCGTTCGGCGTGCCCGACGATCCCGTCACCCGTGCCCGCGCGCGCGCCGCGCGCGAGCAGGGCGAGGACCCGTTCGAGACCTTGCAGCTGCCCGAAGCGATAACCGCTCTCAAGCAGGGCGCAGGGCGGCTGATCCGCGACGTCACCGACCGCGGCGTGCTGATGATCGGTGACAAGCGCCTGCGCACGCGTGGTTACGGCCGCGCGTTCCTCGAGTCGCTGCCGCCGATGCCGGTGACCGGCGAACTGGCAGACGTCGAGGCCTTCTTCGCCGGCGGGTGAGTGCGGGCCGCGGCCTCAGGGCACGAATGGCCAGAACAGCGGGATGAGCACGACGCCGAGCACGCCGATCAGCACCGTCAGCGGCCCGCCGAGCCGCAGGTAGTCGCCGAAGCGGTAGCCGCCGGGGCCGTAGATCATCAGGTTGGTCGGGTAACCGATAGGGGTCGCGACCGACATCGAAGACGCCAGCATCACGGCGAGCGCGAGCGGCATGACGTCGACGCCGAGCTGGCGCGAAGCGGCCAGCGCGATCGGTAGCATCAGCACCGCCCCGGCCTTCGCCGTGACCAGGCCGGCGAGCAGCGAGGCGAGCACGAAGATCGCGGCCAGCACCGTCGTCGGCGAGTGGCCGAACGCGCCCAGCAGCCAGGCGCCGAGCAGCGCGGCGAGGCCGCTGGTCTGCATCGCCGTGCCCAGGGCGAGCGCGCCGGCGATGACCAGCAGGACCTCCCAGTCGATGGCGCGGCGCGCCGCCAACGGCCGGCAGCAGCGCGTGGCGAGCATGCCGAAGGCAGCCAGCATGCTGGCCTGGATCATGCTGAGCATGCCGGTCGTGACGATCGCGACGAGGCCGCCGAGGATACTCAGCGCGAGCGGCGCGCGGCGGCGGTCGACCGGGTCGGCGCCGTCGACCTGGCTGACCAGGTAGAAATCGCGGCTGTTGCGCTGTTGCTCGAGGAAGCTCGGCCGCGCTTCCAGCAGGAGGACGTCGCCGGGGTCGAGCACGATGTCGCCGACCTTGCCGCGCACGCGTTCGCCGTTGCGCGCGACGGCGATGATGGCGGCGTTGTAGATCGTGCGGAACTGGCCCTCGCGCACGCTCTTGCCGATCAGCGGGCAGGTGTTGCTGACGACCGCCTCGATCAGGCGCCGGTTGGCGCGTGTCGCGTCGAGCTTGAAGACCTGGTCGGTCGCCGGGCGCAGGCCGCCGAAGCGCTGCAGGTCGACCACCGAGTCGACGATGCCGGCGAAGACCAGGTGGTCGCCGGCGGCGAGCCGCACGTTGCCGGACACCGCCGGCAGGACGTCGCCGTTGCGGTCGATTTCGATCAGGAACAGGCCGGGCAGGCCGCGCAGGCCGGCCTCGTCGATGGTGCGGCCGACCATCTCGCTGTTCGGCTCGACTTCCATCTCGACGACGTACTCGCGGGCATTCTCGAGATGCTCGAAAACCGGCTTGCGCAGCGGCAGCAGCGTATTGCTGACGTAGACGACGAAGACCAGGCCGACGATCGCGATCGGCAGCATCAAGGGCGTGATCTCGAACATGCCGAGGCCGGGGTGGCCGGTGTTCTCGATCAACCAGCCATTGATGATGAGGTTGGTGCTGGTGCCGATCAGCGTGCATGCACCGCCGAGGATCGAGGCGAAGGACAACGGCATCATCAGCCGGCTGACCGAGAGCCGGAAGCGTCGCGCCCAGTCGTCGGTCACCGGCATGAGGATGGCGACCAGCGGGGTGTTGTTGAAAAAGCCGCTCATCAGCGCGGTCGGCCATACCAGGCGGTGCTGCGCCGAGCGTTCCGAGCGCGGCGCACCGAGCAGGCGTTCGACGAGCAGCTGCATCGCACCGGTCTCGCGGACCCCGGCAGCGACGACGAACAGCGCCGCGATCGTCACCACGCCCTCGTTGGCGAGACCGCCGAACGCCTGGGCGGCATCGAGCAGGCCGAACCCGAGGCTGCCGTCGGCCTGGCGCACCGGCGCGACCATGAGCAGCGTCACGCCGGTCCAGATCACGATGTCCGGCGCGCGTCCGTAGCGCATCAGCATGGCGAGCACGAACACGAGGACGAGGGCGGTGAGGAGGACGGGTGACATGGCTTCCGTGGCCTGCGGAGAGGGCGCCTGGCGCGCTGCGAGCGTAGGAGAATCGGGCCGCGCCGGCAAGCGCGGCGCGGCCCGCGCCACGCTCCGTGACGGTGTTCCGTGACACCGTTCGCGCGGTGCAAGTTTCGCCTGCCGCTTCTATACTGCGCCTCCCGCGCCGCCGCCCACAGGATGAGAAGCATGCCGCCCGCCGACGTCGACGTCATGATCGAAAAGACCCGCGTGATGCTCGTCATGCAGGACGAGATGAACAGCCGGGTCGATGCCGACTGGCGCGAACGGGCCCGCGAGTGGTACCGCGCGATCTGGATCGAATGCGCCGAGCTGATGGACCACTACGGCGGCTGGAAGTGGTGGAAGCACACTACCCCCGATCTCGAGCAGGTCATGCTCGAAATCGTCGACATCTGGCATTTCGGCCTGAGCATGCGTCTCGAGCTGCACGACGATCTCGACGCCGCCGCGCGCGAAATCGTCGCCGAGTGGCAGGCGCCGCCGGCGCCCCGCGAGTTCCTGCCCGAAGTCGAGCGCCTGGCCGTCACCGCGCTCGCGTCGCGCACCTTCGCGGTCGGTTCGGTGGCCAACCTGGTGGCGCAGTGCGGGCACGATCTCGACCACCTGTACCGCGCCTACGTGGCCAAGAACGTGCTCAACTTCTTCCGCCAGAACCACGGCTACCGCAGCGGCGAGTACGTCAAGACCTGGCACGGCCGCGAGGACAACGTCGTGCTCGCGGAGCTGCTGGTGCGACTCGACAGCGACGACCCGCGTTTCCGCGACGCCGTCTACGATGCGCTGGAAGCTGCCTACGCGGGCGTCACCGCGGCGCGCTGAACGCGCCCCGGGTCGGGGATGCCTCAGGCCTGCGCTTCGAGCCAGCGCTCGGCGTCGAGCGCGGCCATGCAGCCGGTGCCCGCGGCGGTGATGGCCTGGCGGTAGACCGGGTCGCACACGTCGCCCGCGGCGAATACGCCCTCGACACTGGTCGCGGTGGCATAGCCGTGCCCGTGGCCGCTGCCGGTGACGCGGATGTAGCCGCCGTCCATGTCGAGCTGCCCGGCGAACACCTGGGTATTCGGCTGGTGGCCGATGGCGATGAAGGTGCCGTGCACGGCGACCTCCTGGCGCGCGTCGCTGGCGACGTCGCGCACGCGGATGCCGGTGACGCCGGCGTCGTCGCCGAGCACCTCGTCGAGCACGTGGTTCCACAGGATCGAGACGTTGCCGCCGGCGGCCTTCTCGAGCAGGCGGTTGGCGAGAATCTTCTCCGCCCGGAAGCTGTCGCGCCGGTGCACCACGGTCACCTCGGACGCGATGTTGGACAGGTACAGCGCCTCCTCCACCGCGGTATTGCCGCCGCCGATCACGGCCACCGGCTTGCCGCGGTAGAAGAAGCCGTCGCAGGTCGCGCAGGCGGATACGCCGCGTCCCTTGTAGGCTTCCTCGGACGGCAGGCCGAGGTACTTGGCCGAGGCCCCGGTCGCGATGATCAAGGCGTCGCAGCTGTAGCTGCCGGCATCGCCATGCAGCACGAACGGGCGTACCCCGAGTTCGACCCGGTTGATGGTGTCGTAGACGAGCGCCGTGCCGAAGCGTTCGGCGTGGCGTTTCATGCGTTCCATCAGCTCAGGACCCTGCACGCCGGCATCGTCGCCGGGCCAGTTGTCGACGTCGGTGGTGGTGGTCATCTGGCCGCCGACCTCGAGGCCCGTCACGAGCACGGGTTCGAGCGCGGCGCGCGCGGCGTACACCGCGGCGGTATAGCCGGCGGGGCCGGAACCGATGATGATGAGGCGATGGTGCTGCGTCGTCATGGGCGCGAATCCTACCATGGCGCCGGGCGGGCGCCAGCGTCCCCGCGCGCGGCCGCGGCGCGGCGCCCGGGGCACGCAACGGCGGCGCGCAGCCGGCGGGGCGTTTCGACGCGGGCGGTTCACCACGTATACTCCCACGCCCCACGCCGACACCCCACGGAACCCGCCCATGCCTGCCATACCGTCACAGATGCGGGCCGTCGAGGTCACCGCACCCGGTGGCCCCGAAGTCCTCGCCGAAGTCAGCCTCGCGCCGCCCACCCCGGCTGACGAACAAGTACTGATCCGCGTGCTCGCCGCCGGTGTCAACCGGCCTGACTGCCTGCAGCGCGCCGGTCACTACCCGGTGCCGCCCGACGCGAGCCCGCTGCCGGGTCTCGAAGTGGCCGGCGAGGTCGTCGCCGCGGGGCAGGGCGTGACGCGTTGGCGCGCCGGCGACCGCGTCGTCGCGCTGACCCACGGCGGCGGCTACGCCGAGTACTGCGTGGCCGATGCGGGCCATTGCCTGCCGTGGCCCGAGGGGCTGTCGGCGGTGGAGGCCGCGTCGTTGCCGGAGACCTGCTTCACGGTGCACTACAACCTCGTCGAACGCGGCCGTCTCGCCGCCGGTGAGCGCGTACTGGTGCATGGCGGTTCGAGCGGTATCGGCACGACGGCCATCCAGGTCGCGCGGGCGCTCGGCGCCGAGGTCGCGACCACCGCGGGCAGCGCGGCGAAGTGTGATTACTGCCGTGCGCTCGGCGCCAACCACGCACTCAACTACAAGGACGGCGACTGGGAGGAGGCCCTGCGCGGCATCTATCCCGGCGGTGTCGACGTGGTGCTCGACATGGTGGGCGGCCCGTACGTGATGAAGAACGTGCGCTCGCTTGCCGCCGACGGCCGTTACTGCATGATCGCGTTCCTCATGGGGCCCAAGGCCGAGGTCAATTTCGGCCACGTGCTGACCCGGCGGCTGACCCTCACCGGCTCGACCCTGCGGCCGCAATCGGTCGCCGCCAAGCGCGCCATCGCCGCCGCGGTGGAGCGCGACCTGTGGCCGCTGCTCGCCTCCGGCCGCCTGCGCACCCACATTCACGCTACATTTTCGCTCGCCGAGGCCGCTAGGGCCCATGAGCTGATGGAGTCGAGCGCGCACCTGGGCAAGATCGTGCTCGAGGTCGCGTCCGCTTGATGCCCGTCAGGGCGCCGGCGCGTAATCGGCCGGCGAATCGGGCATAATGCGGCCCGCCGCGCGTCCAGCTCGCGGCGGGTCGGTCAATCATCCAGTCGAGAAATTCTTGCACGAGGAGGATCTGCGTGCGTTCCAGCTACCTCTTTACCAGTGAGTCGGTGTCGGAAGGGCATCCTGACAAAGTATGTGATCGCATCTCCGATGCGGTCGTCGATGCCTACCTTGCCGCCGACCCGCTCTCGCGGGTGGCCTGCGAGACGCTCACCACGACCAACCGCATCGTCGTCGCCGGCGAAGTCCGCGGACCGTCCTCGATCACCGCCGAGACCGTGGAATCGCTCGCCCGCGACGCGGTGAAGTCGATCGGTTACGAGCAGGACGGCTTCCACTGGGCCAAGGCCGAGTTCGAGTTCTACCTGCACAAGCAGTCGGTCGACATCGCCCAGGGCGTCGACAGCGCGGCCGACAAGGACAAGGACGAAGGTGCGGGTGACCAGGGCATCATGTTCGGCTACGCCTGCCGCGAGACGCCGGTGCTGATGCCGGCGCCGATCTACTATTCTCACCGCATCCTGCAGGACATGGCGAGTGCGCGTCACAGCGGCGCGGCGGCGGGCCTTGGCCCGGATTCGAAGAGCCAGGTCACGCTGCGCTACGAGAACGGCAAGCCGGTGGGCGCGACCTCGGTCGTCGTCTCCACCCAGCACGCCGAGGAACTCAGCCAGCAGGAAGTGCGCGAACTGGTGCGGCCCTACGTCGTCGCCGCGCTGCCCGACGGCTGGATGTGCCCCGAGGACGAGTTCTACGTCAACCCGACCGGCCGCTTCGTGATCGGCGGTCCGGACGGCGACGCCGGCCTGACCGGACGCAAGATCATCGTCGACACCTACGGCGGTGCCGCGCCGCATGGCGGCGGCGCCTTCTCCGGCAAGGATCCGAGCAAAGTCGATCGTTCCGCGGCCTACGCCGCGCGCTACCTGGCGAAGAACGTCGTTGCCGCGGAGCTCGCCGAGCGCTGCACGATCCAGCTCGCCTACGCCATCGGCGTGGCCAAGCCGCTGTCGCTGTACGTCGACCTCCACGGCACCGGCCAGGTCGACGAAAGCCGGCTCGAAGGGGCGCTGATGGACGCCATGAACCTGAGCCCGCGCGGGATCCGCGAGCACCTCGGCCTGAACCGGCCGATCTACCAGCGCACCGCGGCCTACGGCCATTTCGGGCGCGAGCCCGAGGCCGACGGCGGCTTCTCCTGGGAGCGGACCGACCTGGCCGACAAGTTGAAATCGGCGCTGGCCTGATCGGAGCGGCGCGCCCGTGCGTATGAGCTGGCGGCAGGACGGGGCGGCGCCAGCGCGCACGCCAGCCGCCCGCGGCCTGCGATGGGCGCCGGCCGCAGCCGGTGCCCGGTCGCGGGGCGCCGCCACAACCGCGCGCTCCGCTGGCATCCGGCGGGGCGGATCGGCCGCAGGCCCTTGCCGTGCTGGCGACGGGTGCTGAGCCCGAAACCCGGCGAAACGAACCGCATCAACGAGGAATTCCAATGCTGCAAAAGACCAAAACGAGCCGCAAGCAGACGGCCACGAAAGCGGCCGACTACGTCGTCGCCGACATCGGCCTGGCCGCTTACGGCCGCAAGGAAATCGAGCTTGCCGAGCAGGAGATGCCGGGCTTGCTGGCCATGCGCGAAGAGTATGGCAAGTCCAAGCCGCTCAAGGGTGCACGCATCACGGGCTCCTTGCACATGACCATCCAGACCGCGGTACTGATCGAGACCTTGCAGCACCTTGGCGCCAAGGTGCGCTGGGCGAGCTGCAACATCTTCTCGACCCAGGATCATGCCGCGGCAGCCATCGCCAAGACCGGCACGCCGGTGTTCGCGGTCAAGGGCGAATCGATCGCCGACTACTGGGACTACACCGACCGCATCCTCGACTGGGGCGACGGCCAGGGCCCGAACATGATTCTCGACGACGGTGGTGACGCCACGCTGTTCGTCACGCTCGGCTACCAGGCCGAGGAGAATCCCAAGCTGCTCGACGCCAAGCCCGGCAGCGAGGAAGAGGCGATGCTGCTCGCGCAGCTGAAGAAATCGCTCAAGTAGACGCTATAAATATTGATTATCGAATTATAGATGGATCATTTTGGACCGACAATCCATACTACACCAAGGAAAATCTTTGGGATTTGGACTAAATAGATTGTAAAAGACTTAAGGCGGTAGATGTAATCATTTCAATACCAATAGCAATTACGATAAAACCAATAATGCGGGATAATGCATTAATTCCTGAAGCACCT
>JAUIFX010000163.1 GCA_030429865.1 Gammaproteobacteria bacterium
CTCACCCAGCTCACGCTCGGCCTGGACCGCGATTCGGGTCTCGTGGCCGATCGCTTCGACGAACGCAACGAGGCGGTCAAGGCACTCATGGAGCGTGCCATCGGTGCCTGTCGCAAGGCGGGCAAGTACGTCGGGATCTGCGGCCAGGGGCCCTCCGACCACGAGGACCTCGCCGAGTGGCTGATGGCGCAGGGGATCGAGAGCATTTCGCTCAACCCCGACACCGTGGTCGAGACCTGGCTGGATCTCGCAAAGCAGTAGCCCGGGCGATGCCGTCGCGCCGGCGGCATCGCGCAAACCCGGTGCCGCGCGTCAGGCGTCGAGCACGACGAGCTGGTCCTCGAGCACGCGGCGTTCCTGCGCGGAGATGTCGGCATCGGCGAGGCGCGCTTCGACCAGCTCGCGCGGGATCAGGCCACGGATGATCAGGCGGCGCTTCTCCTCCGGCAGGATGGTGTCGCGGAAGAACAGGTCACCGACCGGGATCAGCCGGCTCTCGGCAATCAGTGCGACCTCGTTGAGCAGCGCGCGGAAACCGCTGTGGGTCTGCGAAAGGCGCTGCTCGGCGAAGTCGATCTGGGCGACGCCGTCGTTGTAGATCGCGCGCATCTCCTTCTTGTAACGCTCGATGTAGACGGAGTTCACCGTCGCCTCGATCTGGCCTTCGATCGCCTCCAGCCGCCGTTGCAGCAGGTGTTGCATGACCTCGAGCATGGCGAGGTTGCCGGTCACGTGCTGGTAGACCGCGAGCACGTCGCGCACGCTGAGTTGCTGGTAGATGTCGGTCGTGAAAGCCAGGTTGCGTTCACGGGCGAGCGCATCGTAGGACTCGAAGCCGGCGACGGCGACGACGTCGGCGAGCTCGGTGATGTCGTGGTTGAATCCCAGTGCACAGACCAGCTGCGGATAGGTCAGGCCGAGGTGCTTGGCAAGCGCGTGGGCACGCGCGCTGCCGGCGCCGGACGCCTCGTCGCCATGCGCGCTCGCCGCGGTGCGGTAGAGCGTCTTGAGCAGCTTCTCGCTGCTTGCGGTCAGTAACGCCTCGAAGCGGGACATCGCCCTGTCGCGGAGTGGCTCGGGGGCTGGCGATGATAGCACTTCAGGGCGGCGCGGCCGCGTCCAGGGTCGCCTGCAGGGCGCCGATACGGCGTACCCAGGGCCGGTGCCGCGTGAGCGCCTCGGGCAGCGCGGCCAGGGCCGCTTCCGCGGCCGCCGGATCGGCGAAGCTGCCGACCACCGCGACGTAGGGATCGCCGCCTTCGCGGCGGTGTGCGAACCAGGCCGACGGCAGCGCGCCGGCGTGCGCCTCGAGCAGGCGCGCGAGGGCCTGCGGATCGGGCCCGGCGCCAACCTGGATGGTGTAGGCGGAGGGCGGCTGCGCGAGCAGCCAGGCGCGGCCCGCGTCAGCCGGATCGGTGGGCCCGGCGTGGCGCGTGCCGGCCTGAAGCCGGGCAAGCGCAGCGCCGGCGGGATCGAAGGCGGGGGCGGCGCTGCGGTACCAGTGTGCGGCGGCCGCGGGGTCGTCGGCCTCGCGCAGGCGGGCGAGGTTGTACTGGGCCGGCGCATAGCCGCGCGTGGCCGCCTGTTCCAGGAAGGGGATTGCCGCGCGCGTGTCGCCGTGCACGGCGAGATCGGTGCCGAGCACGAAGGCGGCGAGCGCGTCTCCCCCCCCGGCTGCCTGCGCCAGCAACGCTCGTGCGCGCTCGCGCTCTCCTGCCGCGCGCAACAGCAACAGTCCCGCGTTGTAGGCGGCCGTGGCGTCGCCGAGCGCCGCCGCGCGTGACCACCACCCGATCGCCGATGCCTGGTCGGCTGGTGCACCGAGGCCGAGGTAGTCGGCCTCGGCGAGCGCCGCTGCCGCCGCCGCGTTACCGGCTGCGGCGAGAGCGCCGAGCGTCGCGCGCGCCGTGTCCGCCGTGCCCGGCAGCGCACCGTGCAATACCGCGCGGGCATCCGCGACCGCGGCGCCCGCGTCGGGGACGTCGCCTGCCTACGCGTCGCGCGAGACGGCGGCATCGAGCGGTGCGGCGTCGCGTGGTGCATCCGGGGACGCCGGTGCGGCGAGTGCCGCCGCGGCGCCGCTCAGGATCAGTATCCCGAGCCAGCGGCGCGCGTGTTCAGCGCGGCGTCGGCAGCGGTTCGATGCAGTCGGGCGCATCATGGCGTGGCGAGTTGACGCGCGTGCTGACCGGGTAGAGTGCGAAGGCGTCGTCCGCCGCCGGGCGCAGCAGCTCGAGCGGCGCCGGCCCGGCGCGCTCCGGCGCGAGCCAGCGTGCGTAGTCCGGCCGCGCGATGACCACCGGCATGCGATCGTGGACCGTGGCGAGGCGTGCGTTGGCTGCGCAGGTGATGATCGCACAGCTCTCGATGACCGCGCCGTCGTGCTCCCAGTGTTCCCAGATGCCGGCGAGGGCGAGACAGTTGCCGTCGGCGGCGTGCACGTACCAGGGCTGCTTGCCCCGTGGGCCCGCGGCCCACTCGTAGTACCCGCTTGCCGGCACCAGGCAGCGGCGCCGGCGCAGCGCCGCGCGGAACGCCGGCTTCTCCGCGACCGTCTCGGCGCGCGCGTTGATCAGGCGGTTGCCGATCTTCGCGTCCTTGGCCCAGGACGGTATCAGGCCCCAGCGGACGAGATGTGCGACACGGCGCTCGTCGGCCTCTTGCACGATCAGCACCGGCTGCGTCGGCGCGATGCTGTAGCGCGGCGCGAAGCGCGCCGGCGGTTCGATCCCGAACTGGTCGGCGATCGCCTGCGGATCGGCGGCGAGGGTGTAGCGTCCGCACATGCGAACCGGTGGCGGGGCTCAGCGCGCCGCCAGCATTTCCTTCGCCAGCGCGAAGATTTCCGGTGCGTCGAGCACGACGTCGTTGGACTCGAACAGCTTGGCGATGCAGGCGCGGTGCACCTCGAGCTTGAACGAGCCGAAGCCGATGGCGCCGTAGCACAGCTTGCCGTGACGCTCGGTGGCGCGGTCCATGAGGTCGATCCCCTCGATGCCGAGCGGCGGCGTCGCGTTGGCGTCGAGCAGGATTTCCAGGTCGGGCAGGTCGCGCCAGCTGCTCTCGTGCAGCAGCTGGACCCCGGCGGCGCCCGTCGCGAGCAGGACGTTGGCCCCTTCGAGCACCTTGCGCAGCGCGGCCGGGTCGCCGGCCGCAGCCGGGATCAGGTCGACCTTGAAGCGGCGGTGCATGGCCTCGCAGGCGGTCTCGGCGCGGTCGACCCGGCGTGAGCTGAGCACGACTTCGGCGCCTTCCTGCGCCAGCATGACGCCGGCGCGCTGGCCGACCGGGCCGGTGCCGGCGAGCACGACCGCGCGCGTGCCGCGCAGGTCGATGTGCCGGCCGACATAGGCGACGGCGGCGGCGGCGGTGGTGTTGGAGCCGTTGCTGTCGAGCATCACCGAGACGCGGAAGTCGCCGAAGAAATGGTTGCGGATCGAAGCCAGCACCGCCTCGCCCTCGCCCATGTTGCTGCCGGTGACGAACAACGCCGTGTTCTTCTTCTGTTTCGGCGGGCGCGTGAACACCGCGCCATCTACCATGGTGCCGACCGTGCTCGGCTTGACGTTGCCGCGGCAGGAGACGTGGTCGGCGCCGCCGTCGTAGGCGACCACGGTATCGAAGGTGTTGGGAATCGGGTCGGTATCGAGCTGGAAGAGAATCTGTTTCATGGTGCTGGCACTCCGCGCTGGGGGCGCACACTAGCGCGCGGGCGAGGGTCGCGCAAGGCAGCCGCGGCGTACGTCGGCGTATGTCCCCGACGGCGTGTTCAGCCCACCACGCGCATCGAAAAATCGGTCGCGCGGACGTGCTTGGTCAAGGCACCGACGGAGACGAAATCCGCGCCAACGCTGCCGAGCACGGCGAGTTCGTCGAGCGCGACGCCGCCGGAAATCTCGACCAGCGCGCGGCCCGCGGCGAGCGTGCAGGCACGGCGCATGTCTTCGAGTTCGAAGTTGTCGAGCAGCACCATGTCGACGCCGGCCGCCAGCGCCTGCTCGAGTTCGGAGAGTGATTCGACCTCGACCTCGATGCGCACGCCCGCATGCGCCGCGCGCACCGCGTTTACCGCGGCGACGATGGAGCCCGCCGCGGCAATGTGGTTTTCCTTGATGAGGACCGCGTCGTAGAGCCCCATGCGATGGTTGTGCCCGCCGCCGCAGCGCACGGCGTACTTCTGTGCCGCGCGCAGTCCCGGCACGGTCTTGCGCGTATCGAGAATGCGTGTGCCGCTCGTGCCGAGCGCTTCGACGTGAGCGCGCGTGACCGTCGCCGTGCCGGAAAGCGTCTGCAGGAAGTTCAGCGCGGTGCGCTCACCGGTGACGATGGCGCGGGCCGGGCCGTGCAGCGTACACACGACCGCGCCGGGCGTGACGCGTTCGCCGTCATGGTGGGCCCAGCTGACGATCACGCTCGGGTCGATGCGCGCGAAGACCTCGTCGAACCACGGCGCGCCGGCCAGCACGGCGTCCTCGCGGCACACCACTTCGGCGCGTGCGCGCGCCTTCTCCGGGATCAGCGCAGCGGTCAGGTCGCCGGTGCCGACATCTTCGTCGAGCGCGCGTTGCACGACCGCTTCCAGATCGGCGGGGACCGGCGGCAGCGGTGGGGCTTCGTTCATGATTCGCTCCGTGAGGATGACGCGGGGCGCCGTTGCGCGGCACGGCTTTCGCGCGTGAGGCGGAAGACGACCGGGCTCAACAGCACCAGCGCGACGAGGTTGGGCAGGGCCATCAGGCCGTTGGTGATGTCAGCGAGCGCCCACACGATTTCGAGCTTGACGGTTGCGCCGATCGCGATCGCCGCAACCCAGAAGACACGGTAGGCGTTGATGATGCGGGTGCCGAACAGGTACTCGGCGCAGCGCTCGCCGTAATAGCTCCAGCCGACGATGGTGGTGAAGGCGAACAGGGCCAGCGCGACGCCGACGAAGGGCGCGCCGAGATCG
This sequence comes from Gammaproteobacteria bacterium, assembly GCA_030429865.1. Taxonomy (GTDB): domain Bacteria; phylum Pseudomonadota; class Gammaproteobacteria; genus JACKNG01. The sequence goes on from JAUIFX010000163.1 coordinate 4,949, forward strand.
CCGATGCCGAGCGCGAACGCCGCCGCCGACAGGGCCGCGCCCTGTTCGGGGCCGTGCCAGGCGCCCGTGGTCAGGATGACGAGCGCGGTCATCGTGCACACCACGAGGGTGTCGATGAAGGTGCCGAGCATCGCGATCATCCCCTGCTCGACGGCATTGTGGGTCCGCGCCGCGGCATGCGCGATGGCCGCGCTGCCGAGACCGGCTTCGTTGGAGAAGCAGCCGCGTGCGAAGCCCCAGCGCATCGCCACCCACAGCCCGGCGCCGAGTCCGGCCTGCGGCTCGAAAGCGGCCTGCAGGATGGTGCCGAAGGCCGCCGGCACGGCCGGCGCGTTGAGCGCGATGATGCTCAGGGCGAGGCCGATGTAGAGCAGCGCCATCAGCGGTACGACGGTCGCCGCGACCTGGGCGATGCGATGCACGCCGCCGATGACGACGATGCCGGCGAGCGTGGCGGCGACCAGCCCGGTGGCGAGCGCAGGTACGGCGAAATGCGTCTCGAGCACGTCGGCGACCGAGTTCGCCTGCACCATGTTGCCGATGCCGAAGGCGGCCGTCATGCCGAACAGGGCGAACAGGGCGGCGAGCCAGCGCCAGTTGCGGCCGAGACCGTTGCGGATGTAGTACATCGGCCCGCCGACGTAGTTGCCGAGTTCGTCGACTTCGCGGTAGCGCACGGCGAGCACAGCCTCGCTGAACTTGGTCGCCATGCCGAACAGCGCGATCACCCACATCCAGAAGACCGCACCGGGCCCGCCGAAGTGGATGGCGGTGGCGACACCGGCGATGTTCCCGGTGCCGACGGTGGCGGCGAGCGCCGTCATGAGCGCCTGGAACGGCGAGATCTCGCCGCTCTCGTGGCGGTTCAGGCGGCGTCCGCGCCACAGCAGGCGGAAGGCCCGCGGAATACCGAGCCACGGGAAGCCGCGCAGGCCGAGGGTGAGATACAGGCCGGTACCGGCAAGCAGCGGCACCAGGCACCACTCGCTCCACACCAGGCCACTCAGGCGGCCGAGGAACGCGGCGATGTCGGCGCTCTGCGGCATCAGCGTGACGCCCCGGCCCGGCGCTGTTCGATCAGCAACTCGTCGCCGCGCTGCTGGAAATCCAGGCGGCGCAGGAAGCTCATCCCGAGGAGCACGTCGATGCCGTTCATGTCGGGCACGATGGTCGCACGCAGGTCGTGCTCGACGATAGCGCCGAGGGTGATGCTGTCGATACGCGTGACGTAGGCGGTGGCCTGGCCGTTGGCGGTGATGACGGGCACCGCCGCGCCGCGCTCGAGACCGGCGGCGCGGGCGACGGCCGTCGAGACCGCGACGTCGGTCGCGCCGGTATCGACGATGAACTCGGCCGCGACGCCGTTGATGCGGCCGCTCGCCACGTAGTGGCCGGCGGGGTTACGCGCAAGCACCACGCCGGCGCGGCCGTCGCCGGCCGTGATGCTGGTGACTTCCTGGTTGGGATTGCGCCGCTCGTCGAGCTCGCCCGAGAACAGCCAGGCCATCAGGGCGATGAAGCCCGCGATGGCCGAGACGTACATGGCGGTGCCGGTGCGGTGGATGGAAGCCATGGAAGGATGGGGCGTGCGGCGCGGGCGCGCCCTGCCGTGTAAGTTGCTGTCGCGAATGCTAACCTAGAAGCGTTCCCGGCTTTCCCCGGGACCGCGCGCTGCGTGCGCCAGGCCGCCCCGCAGTGTCCGGATTTCGCACAACGCCGCGCCGCGGTGCAGCCGGACCAGCGCCGCACGAGCCGGCCGCCGGGCCGAGGCCGTGCGCAAGCGAGCGGCGCGCGAGTATCGCATAAGGACCGCAACGTGAATACAGCCCTCTCCACGCCCATCGCCTGCGAACCGATCAGGCCCACCCGCGCCGTGCCCAGCCTGTCGGAGGACGTCGCGCGCGGCCTGTTCGGCGCGCCGCGGACGCTGCCACCGAAGTACTTCTACGACGAGCGCGGCTCGCTGTTGTTCGATCGCATCTGCGACGTCCCCGAGTACTACCCGACCCGCACCGAGAGCGCGCTGCTCCGGCGCATCGCGCGCGAGGTCATCGCGACGGCGCGGCCCGAGCGCATCGTCGAACTGGGCAGCGGCACCTCGCGCAAGACGCGCCACCTGTTCGACGCCTGCGCCGAACTCGAATGCCACCCGACCTACGCCCCGGTCGACGTCTGCGACGAAGTTCTCGTGGCGAGCGGCGAGGCCCTGTCGGGCGATTACCCGTGGCTAGACGTGCGTCCGCTGGTCGGCGATTACACGGCCGGGCTCGGCAACCTGCCGCGGCGCGCGACGCGCAACCTCGTGGTGTTCCTCGGCGGCACCATCGGCAACTTCACGCGCGAGCAGGCGACCGATTTCCTGCGCGAGCTGCGCGCGATGCTCGCGCCCGGCGACACGCTGCTGCTCGGCGCCGATCGCGTCAAGCAGCCGGACGTCCTGCATGCCGCCTACAACGACGACGCCGGCCTCACCGCCGAGTTCAATCTCAACCTGCTGCGCGTGCTGAACCGCGAACTCGGCGCCGATTTCGACCTCGATGCCTTCGAGCACTACGCACTGTTCAATCCGCTCGAGTCGCGCATTGAGATGCACCTGATCGCGATGCGCGACCAGACCGTGACCTTCGAGGGCTTGCACGACTCGCTGCACCTGCGCGAAGGCGAGAACATCCTCACCGAGATCAGCCGCAAGTTCACGCGCGCCCAGCTCGAACGCATGTTGGAGGACGCCGGACTGCGCGTGGTGCGCCACTACGAGTCGGACGCGCACAAGTTCTCGCTGGTGCTGGCGGAGCCGGATTGAGGGCCGGGCCGGACCGCGGATTCGACGAGGGCCGCACGCGTGCCTGCGGGTGGCCGGGACGGCGCGGCATGAACGCGCGTTTCGCGGATGGCTGGTTGCATGGCGCGCGGCGTGTGCCGTCGCCGAACTGCGACGCCTGGCCGGCGGGCGCGGCGATCGAGCTGGTCGTGATCCATGCGATCAGCCTGCCGCCCGGCGAGTTCGCGACGGGCTGTGTCGAAGCCCTGTTCACCAACACGCTCGACTGTAACGCGCACCCCTATTTCGCCGCGCTCGACGGCTTGCACGTCTCGGCCCATTTCTTCATCGCGCGTGACGGCGCGCTGACCCAGTTCGTGCCGCTCGACCGGCGCGCCTGGCACGCCGGCCAGTCGTGCTGGGCCGGGCGCACGGCCTGCAACGATTTCTCGCTCGGTATCGAGCTCGAAGGCTGTGACGAGCAGCCGTTCACCGACGCCCAGTACACCGCGCTCGCCGCGCTGCTGGCGGAGCTGCGCGAAGTGATACCCGCGCTCGACGCCAGCCGTCTCGTCGGCCACTGCGACATCGCGCCGGGACGCAAGACCGATCCGGGGCCGCATTTCGACTGGGCGCGCGTGCGCGCCGCGCTCGGTGATGCCTGACGCGACCGCCGTGGCCGTGCGGAGGATCTTCGCGCCGTTCGGCAAGCGCGGTCGATGCGGTATAAATGACCTCGATCCGCGGCGCTCCGGGCCACCGGCGCGTCATGTGCCTGCATCACCGGGAGCCCGCTGCGAGCCGTGCACCTGCTGACTCACTACCTGCTGATCCTGCTCGGGCTGCTCGTCGAGTTCGTCGTCGCCAGCGCGGCGCCGCTGCGCACGCGCCGCTGGAGCAGCGACTGGCTGGCCTTCACCCGCCGCACGTGCGGCCGCCTGCGCTGGTGGCGCGGCTGGCCGGCGCTCATCGTCGTCGCCGGTGTGCCCGTTGCGGGTGTCGCGCTGGTCGGGGCCCTGCTCGGCGACGTCGCCGCGCCGCTGGCACACGTCTTCGCGCTCGCCGTGCTGCTGCTGACCCTGGGTCCCGAGGACCTCGCCGAGGAGGTCGCGGCACATCAGCGCATGGTCGCCGCGCCGCACGCGAGCGAAGCCGCCGCCACGATGCCGGGCTACCTGCGGCACGCGTTGCCGGTCGAACTCGGCCCGCTGCGCGGCGATCCCGAGTTCGACGAAACGCGCGCCGAGATTGCGCAGATCGCGCTTGCCGCCGAGTACGCCTGGTTCCAGCCGCTGTTCTGGTTCCTGCTCCTGGGCGCGCCGGGCGCCGTGCTCTATCGCCTGTGCGCCAACCTGCGCCGCAGCCATCGCCAGGACGACGGCCTCGATGGTCCGCTCATGACACTGCTCGAAGCGCTCGAGTACCTGCCGGCACGGCTCAGCGTGCTGACCTTCGGCGTCGCGGGCACGCTGGTGCCGGTGCTCGAAGAGTTGCGCGCCATCGGGCTCACGCGCTGGCGCGTGAGTGCTTCGCTGGTCGCGCGCTGCGCGCTCGCGGCCATCGACCACGGTCGCATCCGCGACGTCATCAGCGGCGACCCGCGAACCTATCGAATCAACCAGGTGTACGGCCTGGTGCGGCGCGCGCTGGTCGCCTGGGTGATCGTCATCGCGGGCGTGGCCATCGCGTTCGACTGAGCGGCGCGCGCCGCGCGCGTGACGCTCAGGCCCCGGCTAGGAACGCGCCGATGCGCAGGCGTTCGATCTGCCCGGCCTGGATGCGCACGACGTCGTCGTCCGTATACCAGTCGCCGAGTACGATCCGCCGGCAGGCGCGGCCACCAACCTCGAGATCGTGGACGGCGGGACGGTGGGTGTGTCCGTGGATGAGCAGCGTCGCGTCGTTCGCGGCGAGGACGTCGCGCACGGCAGCGGGTTCCACGTCCATGATCTCGCCCGCCTTGCGTCCCGCCGAGGCCTGCGTGCCGCGCCGGGTGCCCTGCGCGATGCGCTGGCGCCAGCGCAGCGGCGTGGCGAGGAACAGGCCGCGTACGAGCGGGTGGCGTACGACGCGGCGAAAGCGCTGGTAGGCGACGTCGCGCGTGCACAGCAGGTCGCCGTGGGTGACGACGGCGCGTTCGCCGGCGAGCTCCACCGTGGCGTAATCGGGCAGCAGTGTCGCCCCGGTCTGCGCGGCGAAGCGGCGGCCGCAGAGGAAGTCGCGGTTGCCGTGGGCGAAGAACAGGGCGACACCCGCGGCGCTGGTCGCGGCGAGGGCGGCGATGACGGCCCGGTGCGCGGGGTCATCGTCATCGTCGCCCAGCCACACCTCGAACAGGTCGCCGAGGATGTAGAGCGCGCTCGCCGAGCGCCTCGCATGCGCGAGGAAGCTTTCGAACAGCGTCAGCTTGTCCGGCCGCGCGGCGCTCAGGTGCAGGTCGGAGACGAACAGGGTCGTCATGCCGGCGGGCCGCCCGGGCTGCGCCGCCTCAGTCGACGACGCTCGCGCTCGTGATCGCGACGGGTTCGGCCGGCACGTCCTGGTGGGGGCCGTGGCTGGTGGTCGCAACCTCCTTGATCGCGTTGACCGTGTCCATGCCCTCGACGACCTTGCCGAACACGCAGTAGCCCCAGCCCTGGGCGGTCTCGCTGCTGTGGTCGAGGAAGTCGTTGTCCTTGACGTTGATGAAGAACTGGGCCGAGGCCGAGTGCGGATCGGAGGTGCGCGCCATGGCGATGGTGCCGGTCTTGTTGCTGAGGCCGTTGTTGGCCTCGTTGCGGATCGGCGCGTTGGTCGACTTCTGGCGCATGTCGCTGTCCATGCCGCCACCCTGGATCATGAACCCGTTGATGACGCGGTGGAAAATCGTGCCGTCGTAGAAGCCGCTCTCGACGTACTCGAGGAAATTGCGGGTGGTCTCGGGGGCGGCCTCCGAGTTCAGTTCGAGCGTGATGTCGCCCAGGGTGGTTACGAGTTTGACGCGGCTCATGCGGTACTCCGGCTGGTTGAGGGAACGGCCGAGGGCTGCGTGGCGGCGCGCGGCAGGCGGTGCGCAGTCCCCGGCGGGCGCTCATGGTGCCGAGTGCGCACCGGTCGCGCAAGCCGCGGGCGTTGACGCTCACCGGAGCGCTGCGTATCATCGCCCCTCCCGTCGGGTCGGCTGTTAGGCAAACGACGCCGGGGCATAGCGCAGTCTGGTAGCGCACCTGCTTTGGGAGCAGGGGGTCGGGGGTTCGAATCCCTCTGCCCCGACCAGTCGAACTTGGTGTCAGGCGCGTCGCGCCACGGGGCTGCGACAGCCCCACGACGTCCGGTTCGTGACTCCCGGGGCATGTGCGCCTGTAGCTCATGTGGATAGAGCATCGGCCTTCTAAGCCGAGGGTAGCAGGTTCGAATCCTGCCAGGCGCGCCAGATTCGAGTTGCAAGCGATAAGTCGACGGCCGGCAGCGCCTGTCGCACCACCGCCGGTTTATCGCTTACCGCTCTCAATG
>JAUIFX010000164.1 GCA_030429865.1 Gammaproteobacteria bacterium
CCGCGCCGTGCCGTCGACCGGCGGCGGCAGGGCGAGCGCCAGCGCGTGGCCATCGGCGCCGGTGATACCGATGTAGCCGTTGAGCGTTTGCGGCCGCGTCAGCTCGGCGTCGGCGACCACTTCGACGGCGACCGCATCGTTGCGCGCGGGGTCGAGCGCGTAGCGCACGACGACCGGATCGGCGGCAAAGCGCACCCGGGTATTGACCTGTCGCTTGAACGTGCCGCCGTCGGCGGTCACGGTCAGGCGGTAGACGCCCGGCACGATGCCGCCGCCGCCCAGCGTACCGTGGAACGCGGCCTGTTCGCGGTCCAGGGCCAGCGCACCGGCATGCTGCTGGCCGTCGGCGGCGTCGAGCGTGCTGCGCGTGTCGACCAGGTCGAGCAGCTCCATGCGCGCCAGCGGCGCGCCGCCCGAAGTCAGCCGGGCCCGCACAGGTGTACTCGCACTCGCCAGCAAGGTCGGGGCGAGACGCTCGATTTCGAGCGCGAGATCGGTCACCACCACGGCGCGGTTATCGGCGTCGTCGGTGCCGGTGAACTGCCAGGAACCCGGCGTCGGCGCGCGCACGGTGACGAGATCGTAGCCGGCTTCGTGGCGCCATTGCACGGTCGGCGGGTGGTTGTCGGCCTGCCATGCCGCGCCGCCCGGCGGGGTCAGGGTGACGGCCGCCTCGTCGTTGCGGAACACGAGCAGGGTAAGCTCCGAGACGCTGCTGTCGATCTCGAAGCGATTGCCTTCGAGCGGTACCGTCACGGGCGGTGCGGCCTGCTCGAGCATGTGCAGGAAGATGCGCTGCAGGCGCGCCGCATCGTCGGCGCGTTCGAGCCAGCCACCGGTGCCCTCGGTAAGCGCCGTCATCAGTGCCTGGTCGACGTTGTCCGACAGCGCGACGGCGTGCACGCGGACGTCGAGCGCGGCGAGCCGATCGAGCTGCTGACCGAGAATGCGCTCACGCGAGGCGGCGCTCTCGGCGGCAACCTTGGAGACGTCGACAACGCCGTCGGTGAGTAACACGATGTGCCGCTCGACGCCGTCGTCCGGCGTATCCCAGCCATGCGTGGCGGCATCCAGGGCATGCTCGATATGGGTGAACAGGCCGCGCGAATGGATGCGCGGCAGCTCGCGCCGGGCGCGTTCGCGCCAGGCGTCGTCGACCGCCCCGGGAGCGACCAGTTCACTGGCCTGCTCGGCGAACAACCACACCCCGGCCGTCGTGCCCGCCGGCAGCAGCTCGCTCATCAGGCGCATCGCCGGCACGCGCAGGTTGCGCGGATCGTTCTCCTTCATGCTGCCGGAGACATCGATGAGGATACGCACGTCGGCGGCCGCGTACGCCGCCGGCGTCGCCAGGGCGAGCAGAACGAGCAGCCCGACGAAGGCCATCGTGGCCGCGCGGAAGGCGCGCGGCAGCTTGGATTGACGGTGTTCCATGGACCGCTTAGCGGCCGTCCGGATGCAGGCTTGACGCCGGGCAGGCACCGCGCGCCGGCGGCGGCGCCGCGCGGCGCCGCTTCAGGGTGGCGGCGGTTGCGGGATCCGTGTTTCGACGAAGGCGCGAAAGTCGGGCAGCAGCTGCTGGCTCACGCGCTGCCAGATCTCGCGCCCGCCGACGCTCTGCAGGTGGCGGTCCATCGGTGCCGACATGCTCTGCCACTGGCGCGCCGTGATGACACCCTCGTGGTACAGGCCGAAGGCGTTCTGGTAGTGGCGGAAGACCGTGCCGTACCAGGCGAGTACGCGCATCTGGTCGGGTTCGTCGAGGCCGGCGAGGCCATCACGCGCGCGAATCGAGAGTTCACACAGGCCGCGATCGGCACTCAGCATGAGATTCGCATTCGTCACGTAGTTGAGCAGTTCCTGGTAGGCACTGCGGCGCAAGGCCCGCGTGTTCTGGCGAATCTCCACGGCCAGGTAGCCGAGGGTGAAAATGACGCCACTCGCCGCGACGATCTGCGCGACGGCGTTGACCAGCTCGAAATTCATCGCGGCTTCCCGCACCTCGTCGTCGCCGCAGTGTAACCCGGCGGCCGTGCGCTACAGTAGGGGCCGTTCCCACAAGCGGGCATGACATGACGCTCGATGCTTCCCTGGTCGGCTACCGGACACGCTGGTTCGAACACCGGCTGGACGCGCGCTGGTCGATGGCCTACGCCGCGGCCCTCGACGACGTCCAGCCGTGCTACTTCGACGATGCCGCCGGCAACCTCGCCGTGCACCCGGTCTTCCCCGTCTGCCTCGAGTGGCCGGCACTCGTCGACAGCCTCGGCGCGAACGGCGTCGACATGCGCCGCACCGTGCATGCCACCCACGATCTCGAACTGCTCGGCCCGCTCACCCCGCCGCGCGACGTGCGCAGCCGCGCGACCGTGATCGGCGTCGAACAACGCCGTCCCGGCATCTACCTCGGCTGGCGCTTCGATACCGTCGATGCCGACGGCCGGCCGCTGGCGCGGACCTGGCAGGGCAACCTGTTCCTCGGCGAAACCCTGCACGGGCCGGCACGCTGGGACGAAGCGCTGCCGCATCGCGAGGCGACGCCGCTGGCCGCGCCGACCCACCTCGCGCTGCGCGCAGTCGCCGGCCTCGCATACACCTATACCGAGTGCGCACGCATCTGGAATCCCCTGCACACCGAGCGGGCCGTCGCCGCCGCCGCCGGCATGGACCGCCCGCCGCTTCACGGTACCGCGACGCTGGCGCTCGCGATCTCGGCCCTGGTCGGGCGCTGCCTGGGTGGCGACCCGCTGCGCGTGCACCGTCTCGGCGGGCGCTTCAACGCCCTCGTGATGCCGCCCTGCGCGCTCGACCTCGCCTGGGAGGACGAGCCCGCCGCCGGGCGCGTACGCTTCGAGGTGCGTGATGCCGCCGGCGGCCGCGCGATCCGCGACGGCTTCCTCGATTACCTGTCGCGCGACGAAGCGGGCGATCGTAGCCCCCCGCGGCCAGCCTGACTCAGGCCTGCCCGCGGCGCGTAAAGGCGTGCTCGCCTTCGACGCGCGCGCCATCGATCAGCTCGCGCGCCGCTTCGGCCGGCAGACCCGCATGCTCGAGCGTCATGCGGCCCATTTCCAGGCCGGCTTCGAACACCTCGGGCACCACCTGCGTCGCGCCCCCGGCGAGCAGGCGCGCCGCGTGCGCGCTGTCGCGCGCTCGCACCACGATGGGCAGCTCGGGCGCCAGCGCGCGCGCCGCCGTGACGACGCGCTCGGCCATGTCGCTGTCGTCGGTAGTGACGACCAGCGCCGCGGCCCGCGCGATGTGCAGGCGCTCGAGCATCGGGCCGCGCGTCGCGTTACCCAGCCAGACCGGCGCACCGGCGCGCCGCTGGGCGGCGACGTGGGCCGCGTCGAGATCGATCGCGACGTGGACGATCTGCTGCCGATCGAGCAACGCGGCGAGCAGCTGCCCGGTGCGCCCGAACCCGGCCAGCACGACGTGATCGGCCAGGTCGGGGGCGATGTCGTCGGCCAGCTCGTCGTCCGAGGCGCCGCCGGCGCGCGCTTCCAGCGCGGCGCCGGCCGCGCGCGCGAGGCGGAACACGAGCGGCGTGAGAAACATCGTCAACGCCACGACGATGAGCATGAACTGCGCGGTCTCCGGCGGCAGCAGGGCATGGTTCATGGCCAGCGCGACGACCACGAAGGCGAACTCGCCGCCCTGGCCGAGCACCAGTCCCATTTCCGTCGCGTGCGCCAGACCGAAGCCGAACAGGCGTGCCAGCAACGCGGTGATGGCGGTCTTGAGCGCGAACAGCCCGAGCACCGCGAGCGGGATCCACAGCGGCTCGGCCAGCACCTCGGCGGGATCGATGATCATGCCGACCGACATGAAGAAGAGGCCGAGCAGCAGGCCCTTGAACGGTTCGATGTCGACTTCGATCTCGTGGCGGAACTCGGTCTCGGCGAACAGCAGCCCGGCGAGAAACGCCCCGAGCGCGGCAGACAGTCCGGCCGATTCGGTGAGTGCCGCGGTCGCAATGACGATCAACAGCGTCGCGGCCATGAAAAGTTCGGGGCTGCGCGCGCCGCTGACGAAGCGGAACAGGGGGCGCAGCGCGAGACGCCCGATGCCGAGGATCAGCACCACCGCGAGCAAGGCCTTGCCGAGCGCCCCGGCCAGGGCGACGAACACGCCGCCCTCGTCGCCCGCACCGAGCGCACCGACGATGAACAGGATCGGTACGCCCGCGATGTCCTGCGCGAGCAGCACCGCGAAGCTGCCACGGCCGACGGTCGAGCCGAAGCGCCCCTGCTCGGTGAGCAGCTGCATGACGACCGCCGTCGACGACAGCGCAAGGCAGGCACCGAGGACGACGGCGGCCTCGACCGGGTTGCCGAACGCGATCGCCACGGCACCGACGGCAACCGCCGTCAGGCCAATCTGTGCCGACCCCATGCCGAAGACCAGCCGGCGCATCGCCCACAGGCGCTCGAAGGACAGTTCGAGGCCGATCATGAAGAGCAGGAACACGACGCCGAGTTCAGCCAGTGTGCTGACGCCCTCGACGTCGGTGATCAACACCACCTCGAGCCAGGCGTAGGTATCGGCGAAACGCGCCAGGCCGTGCGGTCCGACCACCAGCCCGATGACCAGGAAGCCCAGGACCGGGCTCAGGTTGAGCCGCTTGCCGAGCGGGATGACGAGCCCGGCGGCCGCCAGGAAGACGACGATTTCCTGCAGTCTCAGTTCGTGCATCAATAGAACCGGTCTGAAAATGATTCGTGGCCGCGTTCGCGCCCGAAAAGCCCGTCCCGAAAACCATCATTCATGGGGCGTGCCGCGCAGGACATCGTGGTGCTGTTGCCAAGCGCCGCAACGCCGCAGACGCGCCCCACGAGAATACGGATGGGGGGTCCGATCCGCAGGGTCGAAGCCAGTTTACACGCGCTCCGGCCGCTCCCTGCCGGACGCCGCGCGCCGGCAGGCTTCAATCCGCGCTGCGCTGCGCGGCCGAGAGGAGCCGGCCGAGACGTTCCGAACGGCGCCGCGCGTCGGCCGCCGCGGTGAGCTCACCCACGCCGCGCCAGCCGAGTACGAGGTGGGTCACGACGACCAGCACCGTCATGCCGAGCGCCGCGGGCGCCGCGCCGCGCAGCACCGCCGCGAGTTCCACGGCGATACTCCCGCAGACCATCCACAGGAACACGATGGCACCGTAGCACACGGCGTCCAGCAACGGCTCGAAGTGGATCGGTTCATCGCTACGCAGCTGCCGGTGCGTGCCATGCGCGGTGGCGCCGAGCTGCCACAGCAGCGTTGCCGCGAGCACGGCGAGCATGTCCGGGTGCGCGAGGCTGAGCGCGAGGAGGTCGACGCCGTCGAGGCGCCGGGTCTCGTAGACCACGGTAAAGGCCAGGCCCGCGAGCAGCCAGCCGGCAACCGCGAGCTGCGCCCACGGCGCGAGGCGCATGCGTCGTCGGCGCGCGCCAGCGGCGCCGTTGCCGGCGACCAGCACCCAGACCTCGGCGTCGGCAAGACGCAGATCCTCGCCATCGACGACGTGTTGATGCGCGACGCCCAGTTTGACCAGGTCCGCCAACCACGCGGCGGCCAGGCCGAGCAGCACGAACAGCGCCATTGGCGCCGCCGGCCAGCCGAGCACGCCGAGACCGAGCAGCGCGATGGCGCTGTTGATGATGCGCTCGCGCCCGCGCCGCCGTCCGGCGGCGATAGACGACGCGCTCTGCCGCGCAAGCGCATCCGGTCCTTCGCGCAGCAGGAAGGCTTGCTCGGCCTCGCTCACGGCGGTGGCGCCGATGTCGTCACGTGGCGTACTCATGCCCTTGTTTCGGTCGGCGGGCCGCCGTCTTGAACGGGCGCTTCCCTGGAGCGCAACGAAGTGACGCGCGATCCGCGCGGCTCAGGCGAGGTCTTCCAACGCCTCGCTGTCATAGGGCAACGCGGGCAGAGCGGCGAGGTTCGCGCCGTAGCGGTCCTCGTCGAAAGCGCCGTCGTTCACCAGGATCTCGAACAACTCGACCGACAACACGCACGCGATGTAATGCACCGCGTCGGCGCGCGACTCGCCGGCCGCGACCAGCCGCGCGAGCGTCGCGGGAACTGCGGGCGGTACGCCGTCGCGGAGCTGGTTCTCGACGATATCGTGGAGCGCGGCCTCGCCGAAGCCGTCGTCGCCACCGGCGGTCAGCGGTTGCGGCCTGTCGCTCATCGTGCCGCGCGTGCGGCCAGGCACGCCCGGTCAGGCCGCGCGATGCAGTCCCGCCTCATCGGAGCGCGCGCGACCGGGCGCGGGCCCGGCCGCCGGACGCGGCTCGTGCGCTGCGGGAGTCCCGCGCAGGACGCGGGCGATACCGAGACAACGCGCGGCGCAGAACGCGCCAACCGCCCCCCACAAGGCCATGTTGAACGACGTCCAAGCGCTGGCTTCGAGCGCCGTGCCGCCGTGCCACATCGCGGCGACGAGCGCCGCCGCCGCAAGGACGAGCGCAACCAGCCCGATTCGATCGAGCACATCGATGACGCCGTCTGAAATCTCTCTGCCAGTCTGCATGTGCGACACCTCCCGTGCCTCCCGCCGTGCAGGTTCTGACTGACAGTTTGCGCGCCTCGCATAACCAATCCGTGACCGCTGTCAGCATCGCCGGCACCGCGACAGAAGTTCACGATTGCCGCCGTTTACCGCGCATCACGCGTGCGAAGCGATGCACCGGCCACATGTCCTGGTCCTCGCCCCAGGCCACGCCCTCGGCGCTCTCCCAGCGCACCAGGCTGTTGATGTCGATGAAAGTATGGCGGTTGAGCACGATGCGGCTCACCGGTGTACCGCGTACGGCCAGCTCGCGGCCGCCGTCATCGCGCGCCGTGATTTCCACCCGGGTCGCCCAGTGGCGCTCCGCGTCGCGCACGACGCGCCGCTCGCCGCCTGCCAGCGGCCGCGTCTCGCCGTCGCGGCGCAGGAAACCGTAAGCGACGACGTCACCCTCGGGAAGCACGTTGGTGACGGCGAGAAAGCCGTTGTCCGCGTCACGCGCGCCGGTGACGTAGGCCGCCTGGCGCGGGCGGTTCTCGGGCCGCCGGCCCCAGGTCCTGTCGCGCATGCCGATGCAGTCGATCGCGATACGTTCGCCGTGCAACACCAGGTGGCCGCGGACACGGCCGAACTGGTCGAAATGGTGCGCACTACCGAACGTCGAGCCGGTCGCGGTCAGGGGCTCGGGCGGCATCACGCCGGTGAATTCGAGTGCCGCCTGCAGGCGTTCGCCGTCGTCGATGCCGAGGGCGTAACGCCGCGTCGGCTCGAGCATGCGGATCGACACGCCCGTCGGCAGGCGGATGTCGGTCAGGTCCTGGTCGCGCGGGATCGGCAACGCCGAGTAGTTCGCGGAGTACGGGACTTCCCATGGCAGGTACGCGTCGGCGTCCCAGATCCACGCGCCGCCCGCAACGGTGCCGATGTTGGGCCGAAACAGGTGATAGAGCCATCCGCCGAGGCCACGCGCCGCGTCGTGGAACGAGAACCACACCGTCTCGGTGGCCCACCAGTCATCGTCCATCACATCGAAGTGGAAGCCATCGTCGCGGGCCGTGAACACGCTGCGTTCACCCATCGCCACGCGCCTCAGCGCTGGTGCACGAGCGGCATGCCCGGGATCGGGCTGCGCACCTTGACGACATAATCACTGCGCACGCTGCCGATATAGAGGTCGCACAGATCCGGCCCGCCCCAGGTGACGTTGGTCGGCGCCTTCATCACGCGTCCCGCCGGGTCCGACAACATCGTCACGACCTCGCCCGCGGGCGTGATGGCGACGACCTTGTTGGCCATCACCAGCGTCACCCACAGGTTGCCCGCGGCATCGAAGCCGCAGCCATCGGTGAGGCCGAGCTGGCTGCGCGTCTCGAGCGGCAGCGGACGCAGGTGCTGCACTTCGTGCGCGGCGAAACCGAGCTTCGGCCCGTAGCGTTCCGGGCGGCCGAGGCTGCCATCCGGCGCGATGGGGAAGCGTTGCACGTCACAACCGACCGTCTCGCACACGTAGAGATGCGTCTCGCTCTGGTCGAGCGCGCAGCCGTTGGCGAAATCGAGTCCTTCGGCAAGCTTGTGCACCGAGCCGTCCGGATCGACGCGGAACACCAGCCCGTCGCGCGGCGAATCGGCACCGAAGTCCTCGCCGCCCCAGGTGGAATGCGTGCACCAGATGCGGTCCTGGCTGTCGATGATGGGGTAGTTGCACGTCACGAGCGTGCGCCCGTCGATGTGCTCGGCGAGAATCTCGATCGCGCCGGTCGCAGGGTCGAGCCGCTGCAACGGGCCACGCCCGAAACCGTGGCCATAATTGGCGATGACGATGCGCCCGGCGCGGTCCATGTTGATGCCGTTCGGCGCGCCGCCCGCGGCGCCGACGCGCGCGAGGCTGCCGTCGGCGAGCACCTCGGCGCAGGCGCTCGCCTGGTCGGACAGCCATACCCGTCCGTCGCGCGAGACGACGACGTCTTCGGGTCGCTGCACACCCGTGCCGACCTTTTCGCAGTCGGCGAGTTGTATCGGCTCCAGACGCACCTGTTCTCCCCCTCAGGATTGACGCGGCATTGCCGCTTTCCTGGACGCGGCTTCACGCGCCCGCCGTCCCGGCGCGCGGACTTGCGCCGCTGCGCGGCAGCGCCGATAGTAACAGCCGTGCCGCCTTGCGCATCGCGGCAGTCCGTCGCGGCGCGGCCCGGCGGCGCACCGGCATGCGTGATCGGCCGGGGCCGCCGGCCGTCATGCGCCGTACATCTTCGATGACTATGCTCGCGCGCTTTCGTCGCCGATACAGGAGTGCCCAGATTGACCTGGCTTGATGCTGCGCCCGCTTACGCAGGACCCGATGTCGATTTCGCCGCGAGCCGCGCGCACGCGCGCCGCGCGGCGCGGGCTGCCGGTTTCACGCTGATCGAGGTCATGGTCGTCGTCGTCATCCTCGGCATCCTCGCCGCGATCGTGGTGCCGCGCATCATGAGCCGGCCGGACGAGGCGCGCGTGGTGCGCGCGCAGCAGGACATCCGCGCGATCGGTGCGGCGCTCGACCTCTACAAGCTCGACAACCTTGCCTACCCGAGTACCGAGCAGGGGCTGGAAGCGCTGGTACGCAAGCCCGCCGACCTGCCCGCCGGCGCCAGGTACAAGAGCGACGGCTACCTCGCCGCGGTGCCGCGCGATCCCTGGGGCACGGCCTACCAGTACCTCTCGCCGGGCCAGCACGGCCCCTATGACCTGTATTCGCACGGCGCAGACGGCATCCCCGGCGGAGAGGCATTCAATGCCGACATCGGCAACTGGACACTCGACGAATAGGCGAGCCGCGGCGGGATTCACCCTGCTCGAGCTGGTCGTGGTCCTGGCCATCGTCGGCGTGCTGGTGACCGTGGCCGGCATCGCCGTTCCCGACCGCGCACGCAGCCGGCTCGAGCACGCCGCGAGCCGGCTCGCCGCCACGCTCGAGGACTGCCGCCGCGGCGCCGTCCTGTCGGGCGCACCGGGCGGGGTGCGCCTGTCGCGGGACGGCTACGAACTGCTGACCTACCGTGGCGAGTGGCTCGCCTCGAGCGCGGCGCACGCGCGCCGCCGGCTCGCGCCCGAACTCGTCATCGTCGACGCGGAAGCGGGACGCGCGCAGGACGAGGACAGGCCGGGCGTGGTGTGCCTGCCGAGCGGCGAAACGCATCATCCCGACATCCGCATCGCCTTCCGCGAACGTGCCGGCTACGTCGAACTCAGCAGCGACGAGAACGGCGACATCCGCACCCGCTGGGTCGGGCCGACATGAGCCCGCGGCGCCACCCCGGCAGTGGCTTCACGCTGATCGAAGTGCTCATCGCGCTGGCCCTGGTCGCGACCACGCTGACCGGCGCCATGGCGCTGATCCGGACCACGATCGGCAACCAGGACCACCTCGAACGGCGCGTCTATGCGACCTGGGTCGCCGAGAACGTCGCCGCGCGCTACCGCCTCGAGCCCGGGGACTTCGGACCGCGCGAACGCAGCGGCGTCGAGGTCATGATGGGGCGGCGCTTCGCCTGGACGCTCGAGCTCGGAGAGGTGCCGGACGGCGAGACCGGCGAGAGCCTGCTCGCCCTGCGCCCGGTCACCGTCAGCGTCCACGCCGAGCAGGATGCGGCCACGCGCCTCGCGGTGCGCACGTTCAACGTCCTCGCAGGCAGCGATTCGTGAGCCGCCGGCGTACACGCGGTTTCACCCTGCTCGAGCTGCTCGTCGCACTCGCCATTTTCGCCGTGCTCGGTGTCCTCGCCTACGGCGGCTTGCGTCAGGTGATCAGCCTGGACAACGGTCTGCGCACCGCGCTCACCCGTCACCAGCGCCTCGAGCTCGCCATGCTGGTGCTCACCGAGGACCTGCGCCAGGCCGTGCCGCGCGGTGTGCGCGACGGCCTCGGCGAGAGCGAACCGGCGCTGCACGCGGGCCTCGACGGCGAGCTGCTGAGCCTGACCCGGGCCGCGCCCGACCTGCCGGGCCTGCGCGATGGCGCGGCCCTGGTGCGCGTGCGCTACCGGCTCGTCGACGGCGCGCTGTACCGCGACGTGTGGGCACGGCTGGATCGCACCCCGGGTACCGCGTTCCGCTCGCGCCGCCTGCTCGAAGGCGTCGATACGCTCGCGCTGCGGTTCTTCGCCGATGCCGCCTGGAGCGAATTCTGGCCGCGCGCGGACGCCGCGGCGACGGCCGACATCCTGCCGCGCGGTGTCGAGGTCGCGATCGCGTTCGACGATGGTGGCGAAGTGCGCCGCGTGCTGGCGCGGGCCGGATGAACGGGCGCCGTTCCGGGCGCGGCCCGCGTAGGCGCCAGCAGGGCATCGCCCTGCTCGGCGCCGTTCTGCTCGCGGCCATCGTCGTCGCGCTCGCAGTCGGCATCGGCCAGCGCGGACGTTTCGGCATCGCCGCGGCGACGCGCGTGATCGAGGCGAGCGACGCCGACGCGGTATTCGCGCAGCTCGAAGACGCGGCGCGCCGGACACTGCACGAGGACGCGGTGGCCGGCAACGTCGATGCCGCCTCGGATGCCTGGCACACCGAGACGCTGACGGCCGGCACGGCAGGCGCCGTCGGCGAAGCGCGGCTCGAGGACCTGCAGGGCCGGTTCAACCTGAACAACCTGGCGCCGACCGCGCAGGCCAGCGTGCCGCTCGGCGGCGCGGCCGCGGCGGTGGACGCCGGCGCTGCCGCGGCCGCGCCG
>JAUIFX010000165.1 GCA_030429865.1 Gammaproteobacteria bacterium
GGGTGTCGAACGGCGTCGCCGTTTCGAAAACGATCCCCATGCTCTCGCCATCCTCGCCGAACGCTTCGACATGGTTGGCCAGAGTCTTGTATTCCCCGCGGTGGCGCTCGTCCTTCTCGGAGTACTTCAGGAGGTCGCGGTGAAGCTGCTTGATGTGGTTTTCGGTTAGTCCAATTGCTTCCGGCTGCGCGAAGACCAGTTCCATGACTTCAGCGTAACCCGCGACTTCCTGCTCGTCGCGGGTGGCAAAGTCTTTGATATCGAGGTTCGATAGCAGCCGCTCGACCTCACGGTCGGAGAGCTTCGCGCCCTCGATGCGCGTCGACGAGCCGATGCTTTCAATCGTCGCGACGCGCCGCAGACCGGACAGGCGGTCGGGCGCGAGACGACCCAAGGCGCGCCACGCGCCCTTGAACTCGTCGAGTTCGGCGATTAGCGCCAACAGTTCAGGCGTGATTGTCAGCGTTGAAAGATTCACCAGGCCACCCATTTATCCATCCATTTCCATCCGAATGACTATGGCACGCCTCCACCCAATTGTCCATCCATTTTCATCCGATTGCGAAAGCGACGTCATTGCAAGGGCTTAGCGCTCGTAATCTCGTCCGCGGTCTCGGCCACGCGGGCGAGCGCGGGGTTGATTTCGGGTCGGTGCGGCCATCTCGCTGAAATGCTCGCGGAGACGCAGCGACGGACTGCGACCAGATTCCTGAAAGCGTGCCAGCTCTTGATGTAGCTGCTCGATTTCGCGTGCGTGGCAACGCCTCTGCTCGCGTATCTCGACGTGTAAGGACTGGCGCTCTTCCAGGTGCTCGACGATGAGCCCGTCGCGCTCGTTCCGGTCCCGGTAGAGGGCAAGCAGAGCTTCCCGCTCATTCTGCCGCCGTACCTTCTGATGCCTACCGGTCAGGCGGTCCCAGATAGATCGCAGACCCTTGGATAGTCGCTGGGTGCGCTCTGCCGTCTCGCGCGCCCAGCGCTGCTCTTGCTTTCTGACGAGCTCAGCACGTTCGAGCCGCTGGCGCTCGACGGTCTTGCGCAATGCAGCGCGCAGCTTTGCCGTCTCGGCGGCTTGCCTGTCTTCCACTTCTTTGACATGGCGCCTGAGCATGTCAGTCATACGGCCGGCCATGGCGACGTTGGCTTCTTCCACAGAGGGCAGCGCTTTCGCATCCCCCAGTCGCTCTTGGACTTGTTTCGTACGAACACCGACATACTTGGCGATGGCATAGACCTCGCCCTGGACATCGACCGCGACATACCCGCGCCGGTCACCGCGGGCAAGGGTGAAACCCCGTGCCTGCAGCGCATTGGCAAACGCCTTCCCGGAATCCGACGCCGCCCAGCATTCCTGGAACAGGGATTTGAGTGCCTTGGGGTCACGCCCCGCCCGCTTGGCCTGTTGCCACTCGGCGAGCGTATAGGTGGCCGGGTCACGTTCTTTGCTGTTGACGAAGCCTCTGGGCATCGTCCAGCCATGCTCGAGGAACAGCTCCCGGCCGACCTCCCGCAGCTTGCGCTTGTAGTGCGCCATGTTGATGGCTTTCATGGCGCTCCCATCAATACGTGACCAGACGGCATGGGCATGGCGCCGGCCGTCTTTCTCGTGGAAGACAATCGCGCGCGGCTGGCCGGACAGCCCTAGCCGCATTTCGGCCTTGTCCACGGCCGCTTCGAAGACCTCGATACCGACAGATTCGTCCCGCGGCGGATTGAGGCTCAGGGAGAACAGGAACTGCTTGGCCTTGGTGCCGCGGCTGATGGCATAGGCTTCGTGGAACGCGGCATCGAGATCTTCGCCGACGAAGCCGCGCAGCTCATGGACCTCCACATGCTCGTTCTCATGGCCGTTCATCAGGTGAGCGGCGAGCTGCTTGCCGCCAGCGCGTTGGGAGCCCACCAGGATCATGATTTCAGGCCCAGGGCGGTCATCAGGATCTGCCGCATCCAGCGGATTTCCTGGCAGGCGTCGGTGAGTTCCTTTTCTACTCCCTCATCAACCGGCAGGGCGCCGCAATTGGCGGCTTTGGCGAGCTGGTTGAGGTTGCTCGAGAGTCGCAGGCTGCCCAGCAGCGCCAGAAGCTGGGCGAGGGCTTGTTGGTCTTGGATGGGTCGGAAGGACGAACTGGGCCTTTTCGGGGCCTTGCCGTCAAACAGGCGGCTGCGAATGTAGGCGCCCAGTGGCTGTATTCCGGCCTCGGCTTCCAGTTGCGCGCGCTCAGCGGCGGTCAGGCGCAGTGAGAACGGCGGCGGTCGCTTGCGCGGCTTGGTTTCTCGCTGGCCGTGCGAGCGGGCGGCAGTCTGGAATTGTGGTCCTACCTGTAATGCGCGGCGCTGGCTTTCCGGGGCACTCATGGCGATGGCCCTCGGAAGCGCGGCGCGTTGTTTTTCAGGTAGTTATTCCAGTTTTCGAGTGACTCGAAGAGTTCATCTGCGCTCCCTTCATCTAGGCCATCCCGGTTCGAAGTTTCTCCGGTTTGGCCCACCAATCAATGCCCTGCCCGTTCGGCCGGCCAAGGCACGAAGAGCCCGGTTTATCCGGGTTTTTTTATGCCTGCGCCCGGCGTGCCGCCGAAGTGCGGGCTTTCATGTCCCGTGCCCACGGGCGGCTTGCGCGAAGGGGCTTGCGCGAAGGGGCGGCGGCAGACCGTGGCGCGGGCGCCGTAGCGGCGCCCGTCCCGCCGTGCTCAGGTTCGCCCGGGCCCGCCTCGCGGCGTGGCGCAGGCTCGAATCGAAGGGACCTGCCCGATACAATGCGGTCCGGCCGCTGCCACGGCCAGGACATCTCCCCGCAGCCGTAGTGACTCCAAGCCTCAGCGCCGACTTCCTCCGACGTCACCCCGAATGCCGCTCGGCGTATGCCGCCGTGGTCGACCAGAACGGCATCCTCCGTGGCAAGCGTTATCCGCTGCGCGCGCTCGACAAGCTGCTCTCGGACGGCGCGCGGCTGCCGTTGTCGCTGTGCAACCTGGACGTGTGGGGGCGGGACATCGAAAGCAGTCCCCTCGTGTTCGCCTCCGGCGACCGTGACGGCTGCTGTGCGTGGACCGGTCGCGGCCCGGTGCCGGTGACCTGGCTGGAGGACACCTCCGCGCTGGTGCCGTTGACGCTGAGCGACGACGACGGGCGGCCGTTCCCCGGCGATCCGCGGCGCGTGCTGGAGAGCGTCAACGCGCGCTTCGCCGCGGCCGGACTGACGCCGGTCGTGGCCGTGGAACTCGAGTTCTACCTGACCGTGGTTGCCGATGGCATCCCGTCACCGCCCTGCTCGCCGGTTACCGGACGGCCCCTGCCGCCCGATTCGGCGCTGCCGCTGTCCGAGCTGGAGCATTTCGATGCGTTTCTGAGCGACGTCTACCACGCCTGCGAGCTGCAGGGTATCGCGCTTGACACGGCCCTGGCGGAGACCGGCGCTGGCCAGTTCGAGCTGAATCTCCTGCACGTCGCCGATCCCCTGAGGGCGGCCGACGACGCCATCCTGTTCAAGCATCTCGTGCGCGGCGTGGCGCGCAGACACGGGCTCGTCGCGAGCTTCATGGCCAAACCCTATGCCGACAAGCCGGGCAGCGGCATGCACGTGCACCTGAGCATGCTCGACGACACCGGCCGCAATGTCTTCGACAACGGCACCGACTCCGGCTCCGCTGCCTTGCTTGGCGCCGTCGCCGGCGTGCTGGACGGGCTCGTGCCCTGCGCGGCCTTGTTCGCGCCGCACCTCAATTCCTACCGCCGGCTGTGCGCCGGTTCGCACGCGCCGACGCGGGCGGCCTGGGGCTACGAGAACCGCACCGCGGCCGTGCGCGTCCCTGGCGGACCGGCCGAGGCGAAACGCATCGAGCACCGCGTCGCGGGCGCCGACGCGAATCCCTACCTGGTCGTCGCCGCGGTGCTCGGTGCCTGCCTGCATGGCCTGCAGCGGGGACTACGCCCGCCGGCGCCGGTCTCCGGCAATGCCTACGACGCCGGGTCCGCCCTGCTGCCGCGGCGCTGGCAGGAGGCACTCGACCTCTTCGACGGCGCGCAGCTCGTCCGCGAGATCCTGCCGGCCGACTTCGTCGCAATGTACCGCGCCTGCAAGCAGCAGGAGATCGACACCTTCGCCGAGCACGTGTCGCCCTTCGAGCTCTCGAGCTACCTGGAGGTCGTGTGATGTTCGAGCCGCGCCACGGCTACCCGGACAGCTTCGAGCATACCGGCAGCTACTACGCGGCGAGCCGCAACGACACGCTGGCGCGACCCACCCTGCAGGGCCGCGCGGACCACGACGTCTGCGTGGTCGGCGCTGGCTACAGCGGTCTCTCCACCGCCCTGCACCTGGCCGAACGGGGCCACGCCGTTGCCGTCGTCGAAGGTGCCCGCGTCGGCTGGGGGGCCTCGGGACGCAACGGCGGGCAGCTGGTCAACGGGTTGAACGCCGGGCTCGACCGGATCGAGCGGCGCTTCGGCAGCGACGCCGCCGCACGCATCGCGCCGATGCTGCAGGAGGGCGGCCGCATCATTCGCGAGCGCGTGCAGCGCTACAACATTCACTGTGACCTGAAGGACGGCAATATCTTCGCGGCGTGCACGGCAAAGCAGATGCGCGAGCTGGAGGCGCGGCAGCGGCTCTGGCGCCGGCACGGCATGGACGACTTCGAGTTGCTCGACCGGCCGGCGCTGCTCCGCCACGTGGGCTCGGAGGTCTACGTCGGCGGCATGCTAGACCGCCGCGGCGGACATCTGCATCCGCTCAACCTGGCGCTGGGCGAGGCCGCGGCGCTGGAGTCGCTCGGCGCCACGATCTACGAGTGCTCGCCCGTGCGTCGGGTCGATAATTCAAAGGGGCGGCCGGTGGTGCACACCGACCGTGGCGAGATCCATTGCCGAACGCTGGTGCTGTGCGGCAACGCCTACCTCGGTGCCGTAGTGCCAGCGCTGAGTTCACGGGTAATGCCGGTCTCGACACAGATCATCGCGACCGCGCCGCTACCCTCGGCCACGGCCGAAGCGCTGCTGCCGACCGACAGCTGCGTCGAGGACCTGCGCTACATTCTCGATTACTACCGCCTCTCCGCCGACCGGCGCATGCTCTTCGGTGGCGGCTCGATCTACGGCGGTACGGACCCGGCTGACGTCCGCGGCAAGCTAATTCCCGCCATGGAGCGCGTATTTCCCGAGCTGCGCGGCGTGCAGGTGGATTACGCGTGGAGCGGCAACTTCGCATTGTCTTTCACGCGCATGCCCCAGATGGGCCGGTTGGGTCCGAACACCTACTTCGCACACGGCTACAGCGGCCACGGCGTGACCGGATCCCACCTGTTCGGGCGCATCCTCGCGGAAGCCATCGACGGCGACGTCGCTCGTTTCGACGTCTTCGCCAACCTGCCGTGGATCCCGTTTCCCGGCGGCCGGCTGCTGCGGGCGCCCTATTCGACGATCGGCGCGTGGTGGTACGGCCTGCGCGATCGCCTGGGCGTGTGAAGCGGGGACGCGCGGGCTGGGCACGATCGCGCTCGAGAGCGCTTTGGCCGCCGGTCCGCGGGGCCGATCGAGTCCGCGGCCCGACAGACGTGCCGACGCTCGGCGTGCAGTGAATGGCGAAGCAGTCCCGTGGCCAGTGGCCGCAATGTCGAGGGCCTGAGCGACGTGCAGGCCGCCGCACCTGACCGGTCGACCTTCGAGCTTGTCGGGCGGCTCGGCGCGTTCGCGTCTTGTTGGGTCGAGACGGCTTTGACCGATTGAAATATCGAAAAATTTCTGGCGTCGAGTCAGGTGCTCGCAGGCTAGATGCCCAGATGGCTCGCCACCTCATTGCGCGCCTGCCGGACCGGCGACAACGCGCCGCCGCGAGAACTGTCGTTCCGCACCCGGGCGGAGACGCCACGCCGCCCGGGCGGCGGGCGGCTGTCCGGCCGGACGGCCCGCTCCCTCAGGAGCGCCGCTTCAGCAGCAGGCCCAGCGCCGGCGCGAGCAGCCACGCGGCTGCCGGCAGTGGCACCGGGGCGGCGGCGGCGTCGAAGCCGGCAACCGGGGTCTCGATGATCAGGCTGTAGTTGCCGAGCGGAGTGGGGTTGTAGTTCTGCGTTGCCGCCGCGATCTGGTACAGCACCCCGGGCAGGGCGTCGAACACGAAACCGATCGTCTCGCCGATCGCGCCGTTGTCGATGGCGCGCGCGGCGGTGTAGAGATCGACGCCGTTCTCCCACTGGGCGGCGGGCAGTACCTCGGCGTTCCAGTAGGCCACCCAGGGTTCGAAGTCGGCACTCGTCATGCTCACCGAGACCGGTGTCGGTGCGGTCACCACGAGGTTGTACACGTCGTAGTAGAACAGGCCGACGCTGTCCTCGGCGAGAAAGTCGCTGGTCGTGAGCGACACGTCGAACTGTTGGCTGGCCGCCTGCGCGGCGGGTGCGAGTGCGAGCAGCGCGAGCGCGGTGATCAGCGCACGCTGGAAGCGATCGAACATGATGAGAGGCTCCGGGGTTCGCGATGCCTCATGGTGCGGCCTGGCTCCGCCGCCGGCAAGCTGGTGGAGGTTAAATTCCGTTGCGGCGACGCGCCCGGCAGGGCAGGCTTCAGGCTGCGCCGCGCAGCCACTCGCACGACGACAGCCGCTCGACGACCGGGCTCTGGCCGGGTGCGATCTTCAGCAGCCGCGCGTACTGGCGGCTCGCTTCGCTCGCTTCCTGCAAAGCCTGTTCGAACGCCTCGGGGGACAGCTCGACCACCGGGCTGATTTTTCGTGCGAGCTCGGCGAGCACGATATCGCGGTGATCGCGCTCGTCGTGGCGGGCGATGGCATCGCTGACGGCGTTGGCGTAAGCGGCACAGAGCTGCAGCGGCGCCGGCGCCTCGTCCCCCGCCGCCACCGCGCCGCGCGGCAGCGGCCGCATCGCCTCGACGATGGACTCGCCGAGCTTCCAGTGCATGCCGACGGCGGCGCCGAGTTCATGGTAGGCGATGCCGAGGATCTGGCGCGAGGCGGTCAGTTCGTCGGCGTGGAGGTGAGCGGCGCGCTCGAGGATCGCGGCATGTTCCTCGGTAAAGTAATGCATGGTGAGCAGGCGCCCGAGATCGTGGAACATGCCACAGGTGAACGCGTCGGCGCGGTTGCGCACGCCGAATGCGGGGGCGACGGACTTGGCGAAGATGGCGCTGTGGAAGGACTGGCTCATCGCTTCGCGCAGTGCCGGCGTGCCGGCTTCGAATTCGCTTTCGAGCAACGCGTTGATGATGCACACGCGCATCTGTTCGAGTCCGAGCAGCACGACCGCGCGCGACAGGGCCGAGATCTCCGCCTGGCCGTAGTAGGCGGAGTTGGCCTGGGTGAGCACGCGCTGTGTCAGTGTGACGTCCTTGGCTATGATGTTGACCAGCCGCGTGGCCGGCGTGAGGGATTCGTCGGAGGTGATCTCGAGCAACTGGCTGACGTGCTGCGACAAGGACGAGAAGCCGCGCTTGTAGTTCATGCGACGCAGCAGAAAGCCGACCGTACTGTGGTCCTGTGGTGCCGGCTGGTCGCCCCGCCCGCGTGGCAGGCGGTACTCGTCGAGTTCGTTCTTCATCTCGCGTGCGGACGGGTAGCGCTGTGCGAGGGGGCGTTGCGTGGCGCGGTTGAGCACCTGTACGACGCGCGCATCGACGTCGGGGCCGAGCATCTTCGCGTTGAGCGGCGGCGCGTTGAGAATCCGCTCGATGATGGCGTTGGCGGTGTCGCCGTCGAAGAGCAGCTGGCCGGTCAGCATTTCGTAGAAGATCACGGCCAGCGTGAAGACGTCCGATGCCGGTGTCTGGAACAGGTCGAGGAACGGCTCGGGCGACATGTAGCGCAGCGTGCCGGCGGCGTTGGTCTCGGTCTCCGCGCTCGCGAGGTCGTGCAGTACGGAAATGCCGAAGTCGGTCACCTTGGGTACGCCATCGCGGCTGATGAGGATGTTCGCCGGGCTGAGGTCGCGATGGATGATGTTGTTCTCGTGGAGGTAGGCGACGCCGGCGAGGATCTGGCTCATGAGGATGACGCACTTGTCCACCGGCAGTGCGCCCTTGGCATCGATTAGGGCCTTCAACGAAGCGCCGTCGATGTACTCGAACACGAGGTAGTTGCTGCCGTTGTAGGTGCCCACATCGTGCAGGGTGACGATGTTCGGATGCTGCAGCCGGCTGACGATGCGCGCCTCGCTCGCGAGTTCGCCCTCGATACGGTCGATGTCATGGCGCAGCAGCTTGATTGCGACCTGGCGCTCGAGCTCGGGATCGCGCGCGAGCATGACGATGCCCTGTCCGCCGCGGCCGAGCAGGCGGACGATGTCGTAACGTCCGATGCGCTGTGGCAGGACGGGTTCTCGGGTAGGCTTGTTCATAGGCCGGCTCGGGCGGGTGTAGGGCCCTTGCAAGCCACAGCGGCCCGGACGGTGCGGGACTTTAGCGCGTGGCGCCGGGGCGTTGTGCGCAGACGCGGCGCTGCCGCACCCTCAGTGCAGGCGTCCGGCAGGCGGCTCCTCGCGCGGCGTCCGGCGCTCGCGGCCGGGCGCTTGCGGCGCCACGCTGGCATGGTGCAGGACCATGTACCAGCCGTCGCCGAGACGCTGGTAGACGTTGGTCGCAAGCACGGGCGGGGCGACGAAGCGTGTACCGGGTACGGTGATGTTCTCCTCGAGCGTGTGCACACGCACTTCGCCACTGCCGCCGACGATGCGTCCGCGCAGGTCGAAGCTGCGCGCCATGTGCTCGGCAAGGATGTACTCCCAGCTGCGGCGGATGGCCTCCATGCCGCTGAGACGTGGCCCGGAAGGATGGATACAGGCGATCTCGACGCCGGCGGCCCACACGCGCATCATCGCGCCGACGTCGCCGCTGCCAAAGGCGTCGTAGAACGCGGCTTCGGCGTCGAGCGAGGAGGCGAACACGCGGCCGCGCGCCGTGTTCAGCCGGCCTCGTCGGCGCCGGCAGCCGCCGTCCCCGGCGTTTCGCCGGCCGTCGCGGGCGCGGCCGGAGCGGCGGCCGGTGCGGCCGGGCTGCCGCCGGGCGCGTCTTCGCCGAGCGGGTAGCCGGCCTGGCGCAGCGCGCTGTCGATGGCGTCGCGGCTGTAACCGGTGAGCACGCGATCGCCGACCAGGGTCGTGGGCACGGTGAGGCCGCCGCTGCGGCCCCTGAGCTCCTCCTGGGCCGCGGCGTCGTCCTGGACGTCGCGCAGGTCGTAGGGGATGTCGCGGCTGTCGAGGGCATTGCGCACGAGGTCGCAGGCGTCGCACTGCGGCACCACGTAGACCGTGACCGGGTTGGCGGCCGCGATGTCAGCGGCGCTCGGCTCGGGCTGGCTGCTCACGCCTCGCAGCTGCTTCTCGCCTTTCTTGGTCATGCCGGGCGGACACCGGTCGCGGAAGGAGACGTTGCCCTCGGCGTCGACGCACTCGACCACCGTGCGGGCATCGACGGCACCGGCGAGCAGCAGTATCAGGGCCGTCACAGTGAGCTTGGGCAGCTTGTCCATGGGACGCGATCTCCTTACGGGACAGGGCGTTGGCTGAGGCGCCGGGGCCCCGCGGAGTATAGCAGGGCAGACGCCCGTCGAGCCCGGACGAGGGCTATCAACGGCGCATGGCTGCACCTATAATGAGGTCGCTCCGCACGCTCCAGCGCCCCGGTCCACGGCCGCCCCGGCGCTGGCGCGGGCTCCGGCCTGCTGCGCGGCGACTCCGATCCCGGCATCCCGCGAGCGCGGTTGCGGGTACGCGAATTGCGAAAGTGGCGGAATTGGTAGACGCGCTGGTTTTAGGTGCCAGTGGGGCAACCCGTGAGAGTTCGAGTCTCTCCTTTCGCACCAGGTCTGCCGAACAGCAGCTCTTAGAAAGATCACCGACCGGCGCTGCCATCGCGGCGCTGCCACCTTGATGCTCAACCTGACGATTCGTCCATGCAAATTTCACTTGAAAAGCCATCCAACCTGGAACGCCGCCTGACCGTCGAAGTCCCCGAGGACCAGATCGCGCCCAAGGTGCAGTCGCGTCTCGAAGAACTGCGCAAATCCGTTCGTCTCGACGGCTTCCGCCAGGGCAAGGCACCGCTGTCGGTCATCCGCCAGCGCTTCGGACCGCGCGTGCGCGATGAAATCGTCGGCGAAGTGCTGCAGAGCTCGTTCAGCGATGCGCTGGGCCAGGAATCCCTGCGTCCTGCCGGACAGCCGGTGATCGACCCGGTCTCGAGCAAGCCCGGCGCGGGCCTCACCTACACGGCGACTTTCGAGGTGTTTCCGGAATTCGAACTCGCCCCGGTCGAGCAGCTCGCGCTCACGCGCACGACCTGCGAGGTCGGCGATGCCGACGTCGATGCGATGATCGAAAAGCTCCGCGAGCAGCATCGGGAGTGGGTCGCGGTCGAGCGTCCCGCGGCCGACGGCGACCAGCTCGCGATCGACTTCAAGGGCTATGTCGACGGCGAGATCTTCGAAGGCGGCAGCGGCGAGGACTTCGACCTCGAACTCGGTACCGGCATGATGATCGATGGCTTCGAGGATGGTCTGCGCGGCCAGACGGCCGGCAGCGAGGTCACGCTCGACCTCAAGTTCCCGGACGAATATCGCAACACCGAGCTGGCCGGTAAGCCGGTGCGCTTCGAGATCACGATCAAGAAGGTATCGGAGCCGCTGCTGCCCAGCGTCGACGAAGCGTTCATGGAGAAATTCGGCGTTGCCGGTGGCGACATGGCGGCGTTCCGTGCCGAGATCCTGACCAACATGGAAAAGGAACGCGATCGCGCGGTGCGCCAGCGTTTCAACAACGAGGTCATGGAGAAGCTCGCCGCGGCGAACGACATCGACATCCCGGGCAGCCTGGTCGCGCCGGAGGCGGAACGCCTGCGGCAGCAGATCGCGCGCGAACTCATCATGCGCGGCGTCAACCCGGCCGAGAGCGCCGACGAATTCGAGTCCGCCGTGCAGCAGCGCGCGCAGAACCGGGTAAAGCTCGGGCTCATCATGGCCGAAATGGTCAAACAGGCCGAGCTGCGCGCCGACCCGGTCAAGGTGCGCGAAATGGTCGAGAACATGGCTGCGGGCTACGAAGACCCGGCCGCCGTGGTCAAGTGGTACTACGACAACCCGGAACAATTGCAGCAGGTCGAGGCTCTATGCCTCGAAGACATGACCGTGAACTGGGTCGCCGATCGGGCGCAAGTCACTGAACA
>JAUIFX010000166.1 GCA_030429865.1 Gammaproteobacteria bacterium
ACCTTGTGTATGCCCTGGTCGACGACCTCGTCCCACAAGTCCCGTGGGAACCCTGCTTCTTCGATCCGCGTCTGCGCTTCCCAGTCCAGGCGGTCGCCGAACAGGCGCTCGACGCTGTCTTCGAGCATTTGTCGCATTTCGTTCATCGCACACCCAGCCCTTTCGCAATGATGCCGCGCATGATTTCCGGCGTGCCGCCGCGCAGCGAGAACGACGGTGCCACCTGCACCAGGTTGCCGAGCACCTGCTGGTATTCGAGGCCGAAACCGTCGAGCGTCGGCTCGAGTTCGCACAACTCCTGCGCGAGCCCCGGCAAGGCCTGCTCGAACTGGCAGCCGAGATCCTTGACCACCGAGGCGGCGAGCGCCGGATCCTCGCCGGCGTTGAGCTTGGCCGCGATGCTCAACGACATGTTGCGCAGCGTCGTCGCCCAGGCGACCTGTGCGCCGAGCCGCGCCATGGTCGCCGGCGACGCCTTGTCGCGGACGGCGTCGATCAGCTTGCGCAGCAGGAAGAAGCACGACAGGTAGCGTTCCGGTCCCGAGCGCTCGTAGGCGAGTTCCTCGGTGACCTGCTTCCAACCCTGGCCCTCGGTGCCGATGAGCGCGTCTTCGGGCAGTTCGACATCGACGAACGACACCTCGTTGAAGTTGCGGCCGCCGGCAAGGTTCTTGATCGGCCGCGGCGTGACGCCCTCGACCGCCGAGAGATCGATGAGAAACTGCGACAGCGCCGCGTGTTTTTTGTTCGGATCAGGATCGGTCCTGAACAGCGCAATCATGTAGTTCGCGCGGTGCGCATTGCTGGTCCAGATCTTGGTGCCGTTGACCAGCCAGCCGTTCGCGGTACGTTCCGCGCGCGTGCGCAGCGAGGCGAGGTCCGAGCCCGAGTTGGGCTCGCTCATGCCGATGGCAAAGCAGGCCTTGCCGGCCGTGATCTGCGGGATGATGCGCTGCTTCTGCGCCTCGTTCGCGTAGCGCACGAGCAGCGGACCGCTCTGCCGATCGGCGACCCAGTGGAACGCCGTGGGCGCGCCGGCGACGAGGCATTCCTCGACCACCACGTAGCGCTCGAAAGCGCTGCGGCCGTGGCCGCCGTACTCGGTAGGCAGGGTCATGCCGAGCCAGCCACGCGCGCCGAGCTTGGCGCTGAAATCGGCGTCGTAGGCTTCCCAGCTGTGCGAACGTACCGCGGCCGGATAGTCGGCCAGCGTCTCTTCGAGGAAGGTGCGCACCTCGCGGCGAAGCTCGTCGAGCTCGGCGGGGAGGGGGCTGGGCTCGAAGCGGATCTTGTCAGCTACTGAACTCATGATTACTCCGTCAGCCGTCTGTGGCCTCGCCGGAAGCGGCTTCCCGAGGCCGGGTCTGATCGGGTTGCACCGGCATGGGGCAACCGCTTGCTGTGCGCCATTCTAGCCGTGCCCGGCCGCGTTGCCGCGGCCGCTGGCTACTTTGCGGCGGGGGTGTCCGGAAACGCGACGCCGCAGCGGGCACATCAGCAATGTCCCTGCTACGGCCGACCGGCACGAACGGTTCGCCGCGCGCGCCGGCGCCTGCCGCGCCGCTCAGTCCCGCATCGCGTACTCCCAGGCACGTTCGGCGAACTGTTCGACGATGTCGGTCGTGCGCGGCGCGTCGGCGCTTGCCGCCGTGCCGTCCTGTACACGCTTGATGATGCCCTGGTAGATGGCGGCCAGGCGCCACACCGTGTAGGCCTTGTAGAAGTTCAGGTGATCGACCGATTTGCGCCCGGTGAGCTCGCAGTAGCGCGCGATGTACTGTTCTTCGGTCGGGATGCCGAGCGCCGGCAGGTCGAGCCCCTCGAGGCTCGACACCCGTTCGTCCACGGCCGGGATGATCCACGGCGCCATGTGGTAGGTGAAATCGCCCAGCGGGTGGCCGAGCGTCGACAGTTCCCAGTCGAGCACCGCAATCACGCGCGGCTCGGTGGGGTGCAGGATCATGTTGTCGAGCCGGTAGTCGCCGTGAATGATGCAGGTCTCGTCCGCCTGCGGGATGTGCTTGGGCAGCCAGGCGTTGAGCTCGTCCATGCGGCCGATCTTGTTCGTCTCCGAAGCGACGTAGATCTTGGTCCAGCGGTGGATCTGGCGCGCCATGTAGTCCGAGGTCTTGCCGAATCCCTCGAGACCGACGGCGGCGTAGTCGAGCCCCTGCAGCTGCGCCAGCGTCGTGACCATGGCGTCGTAGATGGCGCCGCGTTCGGCCGGCGTCTGGTCGGGCAGGGCGAGGTCCCAGTAGATGCGTCCCTCGACCATCTCCATGACGTAGAACATGGTGCCGATGACCGCTTCGTCCTCGCACAGCGCGTAGGCGCGCGGCACCGGGAAACCGGCGCCGTGGAGCGCGCTGATGACGCGGAACTCGCGATCGACGGCGTGCGCCGAGGGCATCAGGGTGCCCGGTGGCTTGCGCCGCAGCACGTAGCGCGTCTCCGGCGTGACCAGCTGGTAGGTCGGGTTGGACTGCCCGCCCTTGAATTCCTTGACCTCGAGGGGGCCGCTGAAGCCCTCGACGTTGTCCTGCATCCAGCGCTCGAGCGGCGCACTGTCGAAACGCAGGTGCTCCTGAACGTCCTTGGTGCCGGAAAATTTCTCCTGTCGGGTACTCATGGGGGTGTTTGCTCCGGAAATGCGATGCGGAATGACGGGTCGAATCGGGGCGCCTTCAGGCCACTACGCCGTCGTCGTGCAGCCGGCCGATGACGCTGCTGTCGAGACCGAGCACGTCGGCCAGGATCTCGTCGGTATGCTGACCGACACGCGGCGCCGGGACCGGCGCGCTGCGGCTGACGGCACCGAAGTGCATGGGTTGGCCCGGCACCGGGTAGGTGCCGATGCCGGGCTGTTCGATGCGCGCGAAGATGGGGTTGTCCTCCGAACAGTCCGGGTCTTCGGTGACCAGCTCGCGGACGCTCTGGTAACGGTCCCAGCAGATGCCGCAGGCGTCGAGGACGCCGGCCAGCTCGTCGAGCGGGTGGCTCGCGATCCAGGGTTCGAGCAGTGCGCAGAGTTCGCGACGCGCGCGGAAGCGGTCGCCCTCGCGGCCGAAATCGAGCCCGAGGCGCGCGGCCAGCGCGTTGACCTCGGTCTCGAGGCCGCTGGCCTTGAGCAGACCCTGCCATTGCTTGCCGCTGACGGCGATGATCATGATGCGGCGGCCGTCGGCGGTGAGGAAATCGCGCCCCAGCGCGCCGAACAGGTAATTGCCGTGGCGCGCGCGCTCCTCGTCGTTGACGAGCACCTCGCCGACGTAACCGAGATGGCCGACGTTGGCCAGCGCGACGTCGGCCAGCGCGAGCCTGATCTGTTGCCCCTCGCCGGTGAGGCGGCGGTGGCGTTCGGCCGCGAGGATGCCGAGCGCGGCGGTCAGCGCGCAGGCGATGTCCCAGGCCGGCAGCACGTGGTTGACCGGCCTGTCATCGTCCTCGGGACCGGTGATGTAGGGAAAGCCCACCTTGGCATTGACGGTGTAATCGAGCGCGGTGCCGCCGTGCCGATTGCCGATGATCTCGTGCTGGATCAGGTCGGGACGGCGTGCTTTGAGTTTCTCGTAGGCGAGGAAGCCGCGGGCCGGCAGGTTGGTCGAGAAGATGCCGGCGTCCTCACCCGGTGCGCAGATCAGGTCGGCGATCAGCTCGCGGCCGGCATCGGCGCGCAGGTCGATCGCAATCGAGCGTTTACCCTTGTTCATCTCGGCCCAGTAGATGCTCGTATCGTCGCCGGTTACCGGCCAGCGGTGGTAATCGAGCCCACCGCCGATCGGGTCGAAGCGGATGACGTCGGCGCCGAGCTGGGCCAGTGTCATGCCACACATCGGGGCAGCGATGAACGCCGAGCCTTCGACGACGCGCAGGCCTTTGAGTATTGGTTGCATGGGATTCTCCGGGATGGCGGGCGACCGCCGTCAGTCGACGATGTGCGCGTTGCCGTTGCTGAGCACCACCACTGCGCGCTCGACCGAGGAGGCGCGGAAATGGATGCCGTCGTGTTCGCGCCAGATCTCGGTGCGCAGTGTCTCGCCGGGCAGGAAAGGCGCCGAGAAACGCAGCTGCATCTGTTTGAGGCGCGTCGCATCGTAGTCGCAGCAGCTGCGGATGAGGGCGTGCATGGCCACGCCCATGGTGCAGCGCCCGTGCAGAATGGGGCGCTCGAAGCCGGCCGCGGCGGCGACCTTGGGATCGGCATGCAGGGGGTTCATGTCGCCGCACAGCCGGTAGAGCAGAGCGGACTGTGGACTCGTCGGCAGGTCGCAGACCATGTCCGGGTGACGGTCCGGCGGCGCCGCCATCGGCGCGCGCGGTTTGCCGCCACCGCCGAAACCGCCGTCACCGCGTGCGAGCGTGTTGGACACGACCGTCGCCAGGTGGGTGCTGCCGTCGTCGCCGCCGTAGAGCTCCTTGCGCAGGTAGACGAAGCAGCCTTTCTCGGGGCCGCGATCGACGACGTCCTCGACCACCGTGCTGCCGCGCACCTTGCCGGCGACCGGCAGCGGCTGGTGGATTTCGATCGATTCCTCCGCGTGCAGGACTTTCTGCCAGGTGAAGCCATAGCGCGGCTCACGCATCCAGAAACCCGGGTAGGCGATGATCATGGCCATGCCGGGCAGCGACTGCAGGCCTTCCTCGTAGACGTAGCGCAGCTGCTGCGCGTCCATCGGGTCGCTGCCGAAGCCGAGCGCGAGCGCGTAGAGAATCGTGTCGTGAACGGTGACTTCGTGCTCTTGCTCGTTGATCACCTGGCCGATCAGCGATGCGTGATCGCGCATGATGTCCTCCCCCAAGGTTTCACGGCCGGCGCGTGCCGGCTCGGCTGCATTCTAAGGAACCTCTGAACCGGTCCGCGCCGCGCAGGTCGCCTGCGTGCCGTTCGGGTTCGAAGCGCCGATCGCCCTCGGCGGCCGGCCGCGGCGAGCGGATGGCGCGGGTGCCGGACGCGGCGTCATGACCGGGTCGTGAGCAGCAACTCGCGGGCGACGACCTTGAGCGCCAGGGTTTCCTCGGCGCCTTCGAAGATCGACAGCACGCGGGCATCGACGAAATAGCGGCTCACCGGGGTCTCCTCGGAGTAACCCATGCCGCCATGGATCTGCATCGCTTCGCGCGAGACGAACTCGGCGGCGCGGCAGGCGTAGAGCTTGACCAGGCTCGCTTCCATGTGGCCCTTGCCCTGGTCCATGAGGCGGGCCACGTCGTAGGTCATCTCCTGGCAGGCGCGCAGGTTGGCCGCCATCGAGACGATCTTGGCGCGCGTGAGCTGGTAGTCGCCCAGCGCCTGGCCGAACACGCGGCGATCGCGGCTGTAGGCCACCGCCTCGGCGAAGGCCGCGCGCATCAGGCCGCAGGCGCGTGCCGCGGTCTGCAGGCGTCCGCCGGCGAAACCGGCCATGGTCTGGTAAAAACCCTTGCCAGCGGCGGCAGGACCGCCGACCAGGTTTTCGCCGGGCACGAACCAGTTGTCGAAGAACAGCGTGAACGAATGCATGCCGCGGTAGCCGATGGTCGGAATCGCCTTGCCGGACAGCAACCCGCCGCCGTCCTGGCGGCACTCGAAAACTTTCTCGTCGGTCGGTTGCTTCTCGACCAGGAACAGGCTCAGGCCGCGGTGGCCGGCATCCGCGGCCGCATCGGTGCGCGCCAGCACCAGCAGCAGCCCCGCCTTGCCGGCGAAGGTGCACCAGGTCTTCGCGCCGTTCAGCACCCAGCCGCCTTCGACCGGCGTCGCCTTGAGGCGCACCGCGGCGACGTCGGACCCGCAGTCGGGTTCGGTCACGGCGATCGCCGCGATCGGGTTGCCGGCGGCAATGCCCGGCAGCCAGCGGCGCTTCTGGGTTTCGTCACCGCCGGCCATGATCGCGCGCGCCATGATCTCGGGGCGCGTCAGCGGCGAACCGGCTGCCGCCAGCGACGCACGCGAAAGCTCCTCGGTGACCACGCACATGGCGAGGTTGTCGTGCCCGGACTCCGGCGCCGTGCCGCCGTAGCTCTCGGGAATCGACAGCGCGAAGCAGCCCATCTCGACCAGCGCGTCGAGGATGTTGTCCGGCACGGTCAGGTCTTCGCGGTGGATTCGCTCGGCGAGCGGCGCGACGATGTCGTCGGCGATACGCGCAAAGCTCGCGGCGATGATCTGCTTGTCCTCGTCCAGCAGCGAGCGTCCATAGCCGCCATCGCGCAGGACCATCGCCCCGGTTTCGTCGAGAAAACCCGGCTCGAGGTAGCGGCGGGCGAGGGTCGCCGCCTCGTCGGTATCGAAGGCCTGGGCGAGCTCGCGCGCGCTCAGATCGCACAGGTAGCGCAGTTTCTCGAATCGCGCGCGCAGCTTGACCAGGCTCTCGGCGACGAACGCCCCGGCCAGCCGCGCCTCGAGCTCGGCGCCGTGGTTCGCACCCTCGGCGGTCGTCATGCACAGGCGGGCGTACTCGAGGATGGCGTTCGCGGCGTGCAGCTCCGCGTTGATCATCGCGAACTCGTAGCCCTGTACCTGGCAGGCGTCGAGGGCGGCCGCGCCGCCGCCGGCGTCGGCGACGGCCGCGCGGGTGTGGTTCAGCGCGCGCTCGAACAGCGCGCCGATGCCGTCGAGGAGCGCCGGTACGCCGGCGAGGTCGGAGGGCTCGATCGCGGCCATGTTCAGACCGGGTCCCAGGGCCACACGTCCTGCGAGCGATCGAGCGCGTAGAAATTCGGCTTGAACGCCGGGATGCAGTGCTCGGCGATGGTTTCCGGCGTCCAGCCTTCGCCGCGGTGCAGCGAGCGCAGCGGGCGGTTCTGGCTCATCAGGAAGATCTCGTTGTTGCGCACCGCGAAGATCTGGCCGGTGACGTCCTTGGCCGCCTCCGAGCACAGGTAGACCGCCATCGGCGCGATCTTGTCGGGCGTCATCTCCTTGAGCCGCTCGACCCGCTGGCGCTGCACTTCGTCGGTGATTGGAATGGTGCCGATCATGCGCGTCCAGGCAAACGGCGCAATGCAGTTCGAGCGCACGTTGTAACGGCCGAGATCGAGCGCGATGCTCTTCGACAGGGCCGCGATGCCGAGCTTCGCGGCGGCGTAGTTGGCCTGGCCGAAGTTGCCGATGAGACCCGAGGTCGAGGTCATGTGGACGTAGGCGCCGGTCTCGCGCTCCCGGAAGTGGTCGGCCGCGAAGCGGCTCACGTAGAAGCTGCCGTTCAGATGCACGTTGACGACGTCATGCCACTCGTCGAGGCTCATCTTGTGGAACATGCGGTCACGCAGAATGCCAGCGTTGTTCACCACGGCGTCGAGCTGGCCGAAAGTGTCGATGGCCTGCTGCACCATTTCCTTGGCATGGTCGGGATTGGAGACGCTGCCGAAATTCGCCACCGCCTGGCCGCCCATCGCCTCGATGTCCTTGACCACTTCCTGCGCCGGCGTGCCCTCGATGTCGGTGCCGTCGGTCGAGGCGCCGAGATCGTTGACCACGACCTTGGCCCCGGCGCGGGCCATGGCGAGGGAGAATTCACGTCCGATGCCGCGCCCGGCGCCGGTCACCAGCACCACTTTGCCGTCGAGTAAGCCCATATCCGTTCCTCCCAAGGGATGTCGATGAATGTCGATGACCGCGCGGCCAATGGCCTGCCGATGCAGGGCGCGACGCGGACGCTGTGCATGAGTCGCGGCCGCACCGGCAGGCGGCGCGTGGCCTGAGCGTGACGCGGAAGGCGCAGCCGCGCGGTCACGCCGTCGGCGTGCTCCGGGGCTGGGTCTCCGAGCGGCGAAACCGGGGGCGATATTACTCGATTCACCGGGGTGCGCGAAATTCGAACAAGCCGTGCGAGCGGTGCATGGCGGTATCGACATACGGGTTAGAATGGCGCGCCGCGCCGCGGCCGGCACCCATCCACAGCGCTACACGGAACATGCCACACCTCTGCGTCACGACACTGCCCGACATGCCGCTGGTCAAGGCCGGCGACGATCTCGCCGCCCTCGTGCTGGCCGCGCTCGCGCGCGAGGAACTCGTGCTGGCCGACGGCGACATCGTCGTGCTCGCGCAGAAAATCGTTTCCAAGGCCGAGGGGCGCCTGGTCTCCCTCGCCAGTGTCACGCCGGGTGCCGAAGCGCGGGAACTCGCGGCCCGAACGGACAAGGACCCGCGCCTGGTGCAGCTGATTCTCGAGGAATCGAGCGAAGTGCTGCGCGCGAAGCCCGGTGTCATCATCGTGCGCCACCGGCTCGGCCACGTCGGTGCCAACGCCGGCATCGACCAGTCCAACATCGAACACATCGATGGCGAGACGGCGCTGCTGCTGCCGCGCGATCCGGACGCCTCCGCGGGCAGGCTGCGAGACGCGCTGGCCGCGGCCAGCGGCTGCCGCGTCGGCGTGATCATTGCCGACAGTCTCAATCGTCCGTGGCGCCTCGGCACCCTGGGCGGCGCCATCGGCTGCGCCGGCGTGCAGGTTCTCGACGACCGCCGCGGCGGCGCGGACATGTTCGGCCGCGAACTCAAGGTGACCCTGATCAACCGGGCGGACGCCATCGCCGCGATTGCTACGCTGGCCATGGGCGAGACCACCGAGGGGACGCCCGTGGCGCTGGTGCGCGGTTTTCCGCCCGATGACGTCGACGGCCGCGCGGCCGAGATCATGCGCCCGCTGGAAGACGACCTGTTCCGCTGAGCGCGGCGGCAGCGGCGAGAAGAGGGGAGTTCACGTTGAGATACCTCGCCATCACCGGTGGTGTCGGCGGCGCGAAGCTCGCGCTCGGCCTGAGCCGCGTCCTCGCGCCGGCCGAGATCGGCTTCGTCGTCAATACCGGCGACGATTTCGAGCACCTCGGCCTGCACGTCAGCCCGGATCTCGACACGCTGATGTACACGCTGTCCGGACTCAGCAACCCCGACACCGGTTGGGGCCGGGTCAACGAGAGCTGGCATTTCATCGAGACCCTGCGCGACCTCGGCGGCGAGTCCTGGTTCAACCTGGGCGACCGCGACCTCGCCGTGCACGTCCTGCGCAGCGGCTGGCTGCGCGAAGGGCTCGGGCTCGACGTCGCGACCGCGCGCCTGTTCCGCGCCGTCGGCATCGAGCACACGGCATGGCCGATGAGCAACGACCGGGTGGCGACGCGCGTCGTGTGCGACGACGGCGACTACGCGTTTCAGCATTATTTCGTGCGCGAGCGTTGCGCGCCGCGCGTGCGCAGCATCCTGTTCGACGGCGCCGAGCATGCGCGCGCACACCCGGCGGTGCTCGCCGCGCTTGCCGACCCCGGGCTCGAGGGCGTCATCGTGTGCCCGTCCAACCCGTTTCTCAGCGTCGACCCGCTGCTTGCCATGCCCGCCATGCGCGAAGCGCTCACCGCCTGCCGTGCCCCGGTGGTCGCGATATCACCGATCGTCGGCGGCGAAGCGATCAAGGGGCCGACGGCAAAAATCATGGACGAACTCGGCCTGCCGCAGGACGCCGGCGCGGTCGCGCGACATTACGGCGCATTGCTCGACGGCTACATCGTCGACGCCTGCGACCGCGCGCTCGTGCCGCACATTGCCCATGAAAAACTCGCGGTTATTGACGCCCAGACGGTCATGCGCACGCTGGACGATCGGATCAATCTGGCGCACACTGCACTGAATTTTCTGCACACGATTTAACGCCATGTGGGCAGTCATCCCGGTCAAACGTTTCGCCAACGCGAAGTCGCGTCTCGGCGCGATCCTGAGCGAGGCCGAACGCGAGTCGCTCGCGCAGGCGATGCTCAACGACGTGCTGCGCGCGGCCAGCCAGGCGCGCGCCGTCGCGGGCGTGCTGGTCGTCTCCCACGAGGTGCGCGCGCGCTACGCCGCGGAACGTGTCGGCGGGCTGTATCTCGAAGAGGCTGCGAACGGCCTGCGCTCAGCCATCGCCCAGGCTGGCGAATGGCTGGCCAGTCACGGCCAGCGTGGACTGCTCATGCTGCCGGGTGACATCCCGCTCGTCTCGAGTGCGGAGATCGACCGTCTCGTCGAGGCACACCGCGGACTGCCCGCCGTGACCATCGCCCCGGACCGCGAGCAGGATGGCACCAATGCGCTGGCCGTGAGCCCCGCCGACGCCATCGCGTTCGCTTTCGGCAGCGGCAGCTTCGCGTTGCATCGCGACGCCGCGCTCGCCGCCGGCATCACGCCAACGGTGCAGTACCTCCCGGGCGTCGCCCTCGACGTCGACAACCCGATGGACCTGCGCACGCTCGTCACCTACGACGCGGAAACCGAGACGCTCGACTACCTCTGCGACAGCGGCATCGCGCGCCGCGTGCTGGCCCGTCGCCACGATGAACCCGACTCCAGCGGCATCGCCGCCGCATCGCGCCTGCTCTGACATGAACCCAGCCGTCCCGACCGTCGCCCCCGGCGACACCCTGAGCGACGCCCAGGCGCTCGCACTCGCCAGCTGCGACGATCTCGCCGGGCTGATGCAGGCCGCGAGCGCCCTGCGCGACGCCGGCTTCGGCAATGGCGTCACCTATTCGCGCAAGATATTCATCCCGCTGACCAGGCTGTGCCGCGACGTGTGCCATTACTGCACCTTCGCCACCGCGCCGAAACGTGTCGAGTCGCCCTACATGAGCCTCGACGAGGTCGTCGCGCTGGCCCGTGAGGGCCAACGCCTGGGCTGCAAGGAAGCACTGTTCACACTCGGCGAGAAGCCCGAGCTGCGCTACCGCGCGGCGCGCGAAGCGCTCGCCGCAATGGGCTATTCGACGACGCTCGAGTACCTGCGCGATGCCGCCAACGCCGTGTTCGAGCAGACCGGCCTGCTGCCCCACATGAACCCGGGCACGCTGACGCCCGAGGAATGCGCGATGCTGCGCGAGGTCTCGCCGAGCATGGGCATCATGCTCGAATCGGCCGCGCCGCGCCTGTGCGAGAAGGGTATGCCGCACCACGGCTCACCGGACAAGCAGCCGGCGGTACGCCTCGAGACACTGCGCAACGCCGGGCGCGCGCGCATCCCGTTCACCACCGGGATCCTGATCGGCATCGGCGAGACCCGCCGCGAACGCATCGAATCGCTGCTCGCGATCCGCGCGCTGCACGCGGAGTACGGCCACATCCAGGAAATCATCGTACAGAACTTCCGCGCCAAGCCCGGCACGCGGATGC
>JAUIFX010000167.1 GCA_030429865.1 Gammaproteobacteria bacterium
AGCCGAATTTCTCAAATAAAATACCATTCGGGAAAATTATGAAACTCGATCAGGTCGGACGCATCGCCCGGGCTGCGCGGAGACGTCAGGGCCTGCGCCAGGATGAACTCGCGGCGTTGGCGGGCGTCGGTAATCGCTTCGTCTCCGAGCTGGAGAACGGTAAGCCCGGACTCGAGTTCGGGCGTGCGCTGCGCGTCCTGAACAGCCTCGGTTTCGAACTGCGCATCGGGCCGCGCGGCTGGCAGGACATCGAGCATGACGAGCGCTTCTGAGCTCGAAGTCTGGTTGGGTCCCAGGCAGGTCGGACACCTGCTCGATGACGGGCAGGCCGGTTGGTCTTTCGTCTACGCCGATGGGCCTGATTGGACCCTGCCGCCGGTCGGCATCGCACTGCCCCGCACCAGCAAGGTGCACCAGGGGGAGCGCGTCAGTGCGGTGTTCGCCGCGCTGTTGCCGGATGGATCCCTGCGCTCGCGCCTGGCGCGCAGCCTGGGGCTGTCGCAAGGTAACGATTTCGGCTTGTTGTCGCGGGTCGCGCGCGAGACACCCGGGGCTTTGTCGCTGCGGGTGCCGGGACTGCCTGCGCGTCATCCGCTGCCACCGCGTAGGCTCGACCGCGACGAACTCCGTCACGCGGTCGCCGCCCTGGTCGTCCATCCCCTGCTGGCCGAAGTCGACGGCCTGGCCAAAACGCTGCCGGGTGAATACGACAAGCTGCCTGTACGCGTCCATGATGGCCTCGTGAGCTGCGTACTCGATGACGCCCTCACCACCCACGTGCTCAAACCCGCGCGTCCCGGCTTGCGCGAATCCGTCGCCAACGAGGCTTTCTGCATGGCGCTGGCGGCCGCGTGGGGGCTCCCGGTCGCGAGGACCGAAATGTTGCACGGCGCGATCGACGTGCTCGCCGTGACGCGGGTCGATCGGCAGGCGGATGAGAGCGGCGCGGTGCGCGCCATCCACATGGAGGATTTCTGCCAGGCGCTCGGTCATCCGCCGGGGCGGCCGTACGAACGCGAAGGGGGACCGCGGTTGAGCGAAATCGCCGCCTTGCTGCGCCGTGCCAGCCGGCAACCGGCGGTCGACCTGCGTGCCCTGGTCGGCTGGCTCGTGTTCGCTTTCCTGGTCGGCTACGGCGCAGGCCACGCACGGCAGTTGGCGCTTCTGCTGGAGCCACCAGGACCGCGGCTCGCGCCGTTCTACGGTCTCTGGTCGACCCACGTCTACCCGGAGATGAACCTGCGCATGGCCTTGCGCATCGGCCTGGAAGACCGCCCCGACTGGTTGAGCGCAGAGCGCTGGCGCGATGTTGCCGGCGAACTCGGCGTCCGACCCGCGTGGGTCCTGGCCGAACTCGAGCGTGCAGCGCGCCAGCTGCCGCGCATCGCACGCGAAACCGCCGACGAGTTCCACCGGCGCCACGGTTTCTTCGAAGTGGTACGTGGCGTCCGCGCCGTGATCGAGCAACGCGCGCGGCAGGCGCTGGTGTCCTTGGCGAGCGCCGCTGCTGCGAGCACCGGCGATGCCCGCCGGCTCGCCCCGGAGACGCGCTGACGCACGCCGGGGCTACCGGGCGACGACCGCGCTGGCCCTGTCGCCCTGTCGCCCTGTCGCCCTGTCGCGCGGCGCCGCGGCGGGCGCGCTCAGCGCGCTATTGCCTCGGGGGTGACGAAGGTGCCGCCCGAAGACAGGTCGGTCAGGGCGATACGATCCGGCCCCACGACTTCGGCCAGCAGGTGCGTGCGCGAGACGTTGCGCAGCGTGTCGTCGACGATCACGGTGTTCTCGCGGCTACGTCCGACCGAGTTCAGCCCGGGTTGGAGTACGTAACGCTGACCCTGTGCGCCGATCAGGGTCCAGTCGCGTCCGTGCTCGAGGGCGAAGCGGTGCCGCGCGAGCATGAGTTCGACCTGCCGCCCCGCGGCGAACTCCAGGATCACGGCGCGTCCGCGCGCCAGCCGGGTCAGTCTATCGACCGGTGCGGGCGCGACGGCTACGGGGGCCGTCAGGGGCAGGCTGTCGTCGCCGCCGTGAGCGGCATCGATTACCGCCGCACCGCGCTTGAGCGTCAGCAGCGTGGCGATGGCGCTGCGCCGCTCGGCGAGGTACTCGACGTAGCGGGCGAGGATCAGGCGCGCCAGCGATTGCTGATGCGCGTCGAAGCCGAGCACCGCGGTAAACAGCGCGCGCCAGTCGTGATCCTTGCTGATCATCGCCACGCCGGTGCGCCGCAGGGTGGCGGAG
The DNA here is from genome assembly GCA_030429865.1 of Gammaproteobacteria bacterium. Lineage (GTDB taxonomy): Bacteria > Pseudomonadota > Gammaproteobacteria > JACKNG01. Next base: position 2,245 of record JAUIFX010000167.1, read on the forward strand.
ACGCCGATACCGTGCCTGTCGTAGTCCTCGACGAAACCGCCGAACTGGAGTTCGAGCGTGCGCAGCGCAATGTCCTCGCCCTCGAGGGCCTCGATGCTGCTCTCACCCAGCATCTGCAGCCGCGCCAGCGGAACCGACGTGCGCGCCGCCAGGGCAAAGTCCAGATCGGCAAGGCAGGCGAACGTGTGCTCGCCGCCGGTCAGCGGCACACGGAACGGGCCGTCGGTCTGCCGCACGAGTCGCTGGCGCCGCGTGCCACGGGCCCCGATCGCACGCCATGAAGGAAATATAAAATTATTAAATATCATATAATTAAGATATTTATTTAATTTCAATTCTTTGATAATAGTCAGAACGCGGCGCAAGCTCAAGGATTTCGCGGCGTCGTGACGCGCGGAGCCCGCGTCCGTGCACGAGGGGAGAGGGGGCGGAGCGGAATGAAAGGCGCGGAACGGCGACGGCGGGCGCCGTGTCCCGGGCGGCCGCAGGGCCACCGCGGCGGCGGCACCGCAAGCGCTTACGGGCGCGGTGCCGGGGCGCGCCGCGCCGGGGCGCGGCGCGAGGGGGTCATTCGAATGGCGACAGTTCGAGCACGTTGAGCAGGAACGGCGTCCAGGCGAGGAGCATCGCGACATAGACCACCGCCTCGATGCGCAGCACCGAGCGCAGGCGGGCGCGTTCCTGTTCCGCCGCATCCGCCATGAACACGCGCGTCATGGTCATGTCCAGGGGAATCGCGAAGACCAGCATCATCATGACCGAGGGTGCCACGACGCCGGGAATCAGGCGCCAGTCGTGTGCATGGACCGACCCGTCGGCGAAAGGCGCGAGAAGCATGATGACCAGCGCGGCTCCGAGTAGCATCACGCGCAGCGGCCCGAGGCGGGCGACCACGCGCTGCCACGGTGAAGGGGGCGTCTCTGTCGTCATGATGCGCGCGATAATACACTAGGGGTGGTTGGTCATGACGAATCTTCTCGATGACCGGCCGTCGACCGCGATTCGCGCCTTGAACGCGAGCAGTGCGGACACACACCGCGCGGCCCAGGCTCGTGCAGACATTCCCCGCGCCCCACGGATCCGGCCTCGCTCATGAATCATCGCTATTCCCGTTTCGCACAGCGCTTCATCCGTGGCGGCGGGACCCGCCTGCTGATGGACGATCTCGGCGAAGTCCTCGCCGGGGACGTCGCCTATCACAACCTCGGTGGCGGTAATCCGGCTCGCATTCCCGCCATGCAGGCCGTTTTCCGCGAACGCCTCGGCGCCGCGCTCGAATCGGGCGCCTTCGACCTCATCAGTGGCAGCTACGACGGACCACAGGGCAACCGCGCGTTTCTCGGTGCGGTGCGCGACCTGCTGCGGCGCGAGTACGGCTGGGACATCGGCCTCGAGAACATCGCGATGACCGCTGGCAGCCAGTCGAGTTTCTTCATCCTGTTCAACCTGTTCACCGGCGAATGCATCGACGGAAGGCGGCGCTACCTCGACCTGCCGCTGACGCCCGAGTACATCGGCTATGCGGACATCGCGATCGAGGCGGACGCGCTGCGCGCGCGCCGCCCGCTGATCGATCGTCTCGATGATCACCTGTTCAAGTACCGCGTCGATTTCGACGGTTTCGAGCTGCGCGAGGACACCGGGGTGGTGTGCGTCAGCCGGCCCACCAATCCGACCGGCAACGTGCTCGACGCGCTGGAGATGGAGCGCCTCGTCGCGCTGACGCGCCGCGCCGGTGTGCCGTTGATCGTCGATAACGCCTACGGCGTGCCCTTTCCGGGCATCGTGTTCAACGAGGCCTTGCCGGTCTACGCCGATCACGTCATCTACTGCATGAGCCTGTCCAAGCTCGGGCTGCCGGGACTGCGCACCGGCATCGTCGTGGCCGACGCCGCGATCATCGACGCCATCAGCAGTTTCAACGCGGTCCTTACGCTCGCTACCGGCAGCCTCGGCGCCGTGTTGACGACCGAACTCATCGCATCGGGCGAGATCCTGCGTCTCGCGCGCGAGGTCGTACGGCCGCACTACCGCGCGCGCGCTGACGCCGCGGTAGCGTGGTGCGGCGAGCACTTCGACGGCGTCGATTACCTGTTGCACAAACCGGAAGGCGCGATTTTCCTCTGGCTGTGGTTCCCGGGGCTTCCGATCAGCGCGCAGACGCTCTACGAGCGGCTCAAGGCACGCCAGGTGCTGGTCATCCCGGGGCACTATTTCTTTCCGGGGCTCGACGAGCCGTGGCAGCATTGCCACGAGTGCATACGCATTTCCTACGCGCAGGCGCCGGAACAGGTCGAAGCCGGCATCCGTATCATCGGCGAGGAAGTCCGGCGGGCCTTCGCCGGCGCGTGAGCCCCGGTGCAGGTCTTCCATTCCGATCGCTACACGCTGCCGTTGCCGCCGGGACATCGTTTCCCGATGCGCAAGTACCACGAGCTGCACGCGCGCGTCCGCGCCGAGGCGCGCGGCTGGGTGCTCAACGAGGCGCCGGCGGCGGCGTTTGCGCAGCTCGCCGGCGTGCACGACCCCGCCTATGTCAGGCGCATACTGGAAGGCGGCCTCGACCCGGCCGAGGAACGCCGTCTCGGTCTGCCCTGGTCACCGGCGCTCGCGGCACGCTCGTGCCGTTCTGTCGGCGGCACGCTGGCCGCCGGCCGCGCGGCGCGTGCCGAGGGCGTGGCGGTCAACCTGGCGGGCGGCACGCACCACGCGCGGCACGCGGCGGGCGCCGGCTTCTGCGTCTTCAACGACGTCGCCTTGGCCGCGCGTGCGGCGCTCGACGAGGCGGGCGCGGCGGGTGTCCTCGTCGTCGACTGCGATGTGCACCAGGGTGACGGCACCGCGGCGCTGCTCGCCGACGAACCGCGCGCGTACACGTTCTCGGTCCACGCTGCCCGCAATTATCCCCACCACAAGGCGCGCAGCGACTGCGACATCGCGCTGCCGGACGGTACCGGCGACGCAACCTACCTGCGCGAGCTGGCGCTCGGCCTCGACCACGCGCTGGCGCGTGCGCGTCCCGGCTTCGCGATCTTTCTCGCCGGGGCGGACGTCTACGCGGGTGATCGTCTGGGCCGCCTGGCACTGACCAAGGCCGGCATCGCGGCACGCGACGAGCTCGTGCTGCGTCGCCTCGAAGCGTCCGCTTGCCCCGTGGCGGTAGTCATGGGCGGGGGGTATGCCGACGACATCGGTGACATCGTCGACATCCACTACCGCACCGTGTGCCTGGCGCTGGCCAGCTGGCAGCGGCGGCGCGCCTGAGCGCGCTGCTCAGGCGCGCCTCAGGACGCCCGCCACAGCGCGGTGTGCTCGCCGAGCAGCCGCTCGAGCAGCGTGCGCTTGCGCCGCACGCGCACTTCGAAGACATCCCTTTCGCGCGCCGCGGCGACGATGACGTCGTCGCTGGTGGCAAGACCGTCGACCAGGCCGAGCTCCAGCGCGCGCGTGCCGAACCACCATTCGCCGGTCGCCACGCGCGGCAGGTCCAACCCTGGGCGGAAGCGGGCAACGAAGTCCTTGAACAGGGCGTGGGCGTCCTCGATCTCCTGTTGGAACTTGGCCCGGTCGGCGTCGGTGTTCTCGCCGAACAGTGTCAGCGTACGCTTGAATTCGCCGGCGGTGACCTGTTCGAAATCGACGTCGTGCTTCTTCAGCAGGCGATGGAAGTTGGGCAGCTGGGCGATGACGCCGATGGAGCCGATGATGGAGAACGGAGCCGCCAGCACTTCGTCGCCGACGCAGGCCATCATGTAGCCGCCGCTGGCGGCGATGCGGTCGACGACGACGCGCAGGCGCACGCCGCGCTCACGCACGCGGGCAAGCTGGGACGCGGCCAGGCCGTACCCGTGGATGGTACCGCCGCCGCTCTCCAGCACCACGATCAGCTCGTCATCGCTGGTCGCCACGGCGAGCACGGCGGTCACCGCCTCGCGCAGCTCGGTCACGGCGCTCGCGCGCATGTCTCCGTTGAAGTGGCACACGAAACTGCGCGGCCGCGCTGCGGCGCCGCGTGCCGCGGCCTTGTGCGCGGCGCGTTCGGCCTTGCGCCGCTTGCGCACGTCCTTGACCGGCAGCATGGCGTCCTCGAGCCGGTGGCGCACGTCGTCGAGCGCGTCGTTCAGCTTGTCGACCTCGATGTTGACGTCGCGCCCGCCGGCGCCGGCACGTGCCTGGCGCACGGCAAATGCGATCAGCAGCGGCGCGGCGACGAGCGCGACGACGGTCGCGAGCTTGGCGGTAAAGACGAGGTAGTCAATCAGGTATTCCATCGGGCATGACACCGATCGGGTGAGCCAAACACGATATCATGCGCGCCCCGGCGGGAGCCCCGGGCGGGTGTCGCGGCGCCGTGTCGCGGTGACAGGACGTCGTCCGGTCCGCGGCTCCGCGTTCTCCCCCTTTCTTGCATACGAGGTGAGCTTGATGTTGAGCATTTCCGTCTTTGAACTGCTGTTGATGATCGCCGCACTGCCCTTGCTCGGTGGCGTCATCGGGTACGTCATCGCCGTCGATCGCGGCGGCCGCAGCGCGGCTGACGACGAGCGGATCGAGGCGCTGGAGCAGGAAGTCACGGAATACAAGCAGGGCGTGACGACGCACTTCCAGGAGACCGCCGATCTGCTGCAGCAGATGACCGAGCAGTACCGGTCGCTTTACGCGCACATGGCGCAGGGCGCGGTCTCGCTGTGCGATGCGCCGGAGGACCACCCCCGGCTCGAGGAGTTCAAGCGTCTCGGGCGCGCGCTCGACGAGGCGGCGGCCGCGACGGGCGGCGGCGAGGAGCCGGCGGCCGCGACCGGGCAGGCCGCGTCGCGCGACGCCTGAGCGCGCGCGGCGCGTCGACAGGTATCAGGCGCCGAGCTGCCGGCGCGCCTTCAGGTAGCACTCGGTATGGCAGATCCGTTCGACGATGCGCGCCCGCGCCGCATCGTCGCGGTTCGCGAACCACAGGCCGATCTGGTAGCCGTCGGATTCCTCGCGCACCATCACGACCGTGCCGACGAATCGCTGTGTCACCCCGCGCAGCGGGATTTCGAGTTCGATGCGCGTGCCAGCCGGCAGGTGGCGCGGCGAATGGAAACTCACGCCGATATCGGCGCCACCCGCATCGGGTGCCTCGTGGCGCCAGGGCAGCGCCGAGCGGCGGCGATAGCGCAGCGGAAACTGGTCAGGATGGGGAATGAAACCGTCGCGTATCGAATCGATGCGCAGCGGGTCGACCTGGGAGACGGCCCCCGGCAGGGCCGTGGCCGTGCCGGGGGCTGTTGCATCGGGCATCGCGTGCATGGACCAGACCTCGCATTCGGTACAAACCAGATAATCTTATTTTTTTTATATAGTTGTAAGATGAATCTATAGCTAGATCTAGCTTTAATGTCAAGCGCGCTTCGCGTCGGCTTGCGCGCACGGCCGCGCGCGGCGCGCGTGACGTCAGGCCGGCGGCGCGGCGCCGCCGGCGCGGGCAGAGACGTCGAGCCAGGCGCCGACGACTTCGATGGTGACACCTTCCGCGTCGTGCACGGCGCGCATCGAATCCACCACGCGCACGGCGTTGCCGGCCTTGTGGCGGATGTCGTACTCGAGCACCGCGTGGGTCGCGTCGCCGGCGGTGAGCGCTGCGAAGGTGTCGCGGTAGCCGCCGCGATCGGCGGGCATGACGAGACCGCTCCAGAAGTCCGGCTCGATGATCGCGACGGTACGTTCGTAGCCGCTGAGCTGTACGAAGTTCCTGCCGATGTAGCTCGCGCGCAGCAGGCCCGCTTCGTGCGAGAAGCTGTAGAGCACGGCAGGGCTGAATTCGACCCAGTACTCGAGCAGCTCGTTGGCGGCGTCGAGATCCTGCACCTTGACGTCGAGGTCGGCATTCGCCCGCGCCAACTGTGTCCGCAGGGCGCGTTCGCTCGCGAGCAGGCGGTGGATGGCGAGCGCCTGTGCAACCGCGGCCGCGAGCTCCTGCGCGTGCCACGGCGCTGCCATCACGCGGTGGACACCGGTGGTCTCGCCGGCGTTCCCGGGCGGCGCCGCGCTGACCAGCAGCACGGCAACGGCATCCGCGCTGTGCGCGGCGAGTGCCGCCAGGTCGCGCGCGGCGCGGCCGTCGCCGATGTCGCTCTCGATCACGGCGACGGCGAAAGGAGGCGCGGCGTCCGTGCCGTCGGCCCGGCCCGGACAGATCTCGAAGCGGGCCGCGAACAGCGCGGTGCACAGTGCCGTGGCCCGCTCGCCGACGCACAGCAGGCGCGGGCGAGGGCCGTTCACCGATCGTGGCTCGCTGCGCTCACCGCCCGATCACCCGCCGAGCAGCAGCTTGAGGATGAGCAGCACGATGCAGACGTTGAAGGCGATGCGGATGAAGGCCTCGCCGCGCGCCACCGACAGGTGTGCGCCGAGCCATCCTCCGCAGGCATTGCCGACGGCCAGGGCCAGGCCGGCCAGCCACAGGATCCCGCTCTGTGACCAGAAGATCGCCAGCGCCGCGACGGAGTAGGGGATGACGACGAGCATCTTGTGCATGTTCACCCGGACCAGGTCGAGACCGCCGACCCGGTGCAGCACGAACATGATGAGAAAACCGATGCCGATATGGATGATGCCACCGTAGAAACCGATCACGACGATCAGCAGGTGCGTCAGCACGGGACGTTGCAGACGCCCGTCGCTGCTTCCGGCGGCACCGCCGCGGCGCTTGACGCGGGACTCGAGCGCCATCGTCGCCATGACCGCGATCATGACCAGCGCGAGCAGGCGGTTGAACCACTCGCCCTCGATATGCGCGCCGTACCAGGCGCCCAGCGCGGCGCCCGGCAACAGCGCGAGCGACAGGCTCAGGCTGAGCCCGGGATCACGCACGCCGCGGCGGAAGAACGTAAGGCTGGCGGTGATCGACTGGGCGATGATGGCGATGCGGTTGGTGCCGTTGGCGACCGGGCCGGGAACGCCCATCAGGACCAGTGCCGGCACGGTCAGCATGGAACCGCCGCCGGCGACGACGTTGATGAAGCCTGCCGCGACGCCTACGCCGACCAGGATGGTGTACTCTGCCGCGCCCATGACTGGGCCGAGAGTGTAGAGCGGTGGCGCAAAAACTGCGAGCACGGCGGGGAACGGCATGCTGAGGCCGTCGCGCGCGCCTGCCGGCGGTGACGCCGGGGCGGGAACGCGCCCGGCGGCCTTGCTGGTCTCCGGTTACGACGCCGCCAGCCATGCGCGGTGGGCCGCCGGCGTGATGACCCACGTTGCACACTATCGCTGGCGCCGCGTGGCGCTACCGGCGCGGCATTTCTCCTGGCGCGTGCGCGGCAATGCATTGAGCCTGCTCGGACCGCCCCACGCCGCACTGCTCGATCCGCCGCCCGCGCTGCTGCTCGTGACCTCGATGGTCGATCTCGCCACGCTGCGCGGCTGCCATGCCGGCCTCGCACGCAGCCATGCGGTGGTGTATTTCCACGAGAACCAGTTCGCCTACCCGGCACGCGATTCCCGTCTCGACGACATCCGCCTGATCTCCATCAAGACGGCGCTCGCGGCGGACGTGCCGGTGTTCAACTCGGCCTACAACCGGGACAGCTTCTTCGAGGGTGCCCGCGCCCTGCTGGCGCGCATGCCGGACGGCGTGGCGCCGGAACTGCTCGAGCGCCTCGCGGCGCGCGCCCGCGTACTGCCCGTGCCGCTGACCTTGCCGGCGGCACCGGCCCGGCGCACCGCGAGCGGCCCGCTGCGCGTGCTGTGGAACCACCGCTGGGAACACGACAAGGGGCCGGAACGCCTGCTTGCGCTGGTCCGCGCACTCGACGCCGGTGGCGTCGATTTCGAACTCTTCGTCACCGGGCAGCGCTTCCGCCGCGTGCCGCCGGCGCTTACGGTGCTCGCGCAGCGCTACCCGGCGCGGCTCGCGCAGTTCGGGCCGGTTACGGACGATGCCGCCTACCGCGCACTCGTCGCGCGGATGGACGTGGTCCTGTCGACGGCGCTGCACGATTTCCAGGGCCTCGCCGTGCTCGACGGCATTGCCGCCGGTTGCGTGCCATTGGTACCCGACCGCCTCGCCTACCCGGAGTTCGTACCGGAACGGTTTCGCTATCCCTCGTGGCCGGACGATGCGCTTCGCGAGAGCGGGGCGCTCGCGCGGCGTATCGCGGCGCTGGCGCTCGACAAGCAGGCCGGCCGCCTGCCGCCACCGCCCGCGCTGGACGCGCTGGCCTGGCCGGCGCTGCAGGCGGCCTACGCGAGCGTGCTCGCGCCGCCCGGCTGAAGCTGCCGTCGCAGTGCTATCATCGCGCCGCCATGGACCTCTTCCTGACCTTCGATTTCGCCGCCTCGCGCCGCCTGCCGCGGCTCCCCGAGAGCCATCCCTGCAGCCGCCTGCACGGCCACACTTTCCACGTCCGGCTGGTGCTGCGTGGGGAGGTCGACGCGGCGAGCGGCTGGCTGGTCGACTTCGGCGACGTCGAGGCGCAGGTCGAGACGGTCCGCGGGCAGCTCGACCACCGTTTCCTCAACGACATCGAGGGGCTGGAGAATCCCACCACCGAGCGCGTCGCCGAGTGGTTGTGGCAGCGGCTCGATCCGCAGGTCGCCGGCCTTTGCGAAGTCACCGTACAGGAGCACCCGGCGCGCGGCGTGAGCTACTACGGTCCCGCCTGAGTGGCCTGTCCGCCCATCATGGAGTCGATATCATGCGAAGGAATCACGCCCACCTGCTGGCTGCCGCCGGCGTCCTCGTCGCCGGCATGGCCAGCGTCGACGCGCAGGCCGACTGGCGCGACCTGCTGAACCAGGCCAAGGAGTCGTTGCAGGGGGGCGGTGCCGGCAGCGCGGCCGGCGTCGCCGGCGCCTTGTCGCAGGCGGAAATCGCCGACGGCCTGCGCGCGGCG
>JAUIFX010000284.1 GCA_030429865.1 Gammaproteobacteria bacterium
GGCCGAACTCGCCGCCGCGGAGCGGGACGGGGACGGGGAGGGTGCATGAACCCCGGGGCGCACCGACCGGCGCAGCGGCTGGTGAACATTCCCCGCAAGTTGATGTAGAATCGCGCGCTTTCGCACCACCCAGAGTCAAGCGTCATGGCCGATATCATCAAAGAACTCGAGGCAGAACAGATGGAGCGCGAGGTGCCGGTGTTCGGCGCCGGTGATACCGTCGTCGTGCAGGTCCGGGTCAAGGAAGGCAACCGCGAGCGCCTGCAGGCGTTCGAAGGCGTGTGTATCGCCAAGCGCAACCGCGGCCTCAATTCCTCGTTCACCGTGCGCAAGATCTCCCACGGCGAGGGCGTCGAACGCGTGTTCCAGACCTACAGCCCGCTGGTCGCGGAAATTTCCGTCAAGCGCCGCGGTGACGTGCGCCGTGCCAAGCTCTACTACATGCGCGATCGTCGCGGTAAGGCGGCCCGCATCAAGGAAAAGATTCGCCCCGCCAGCGCGAGCTGAGCGCGCCAGGCCGGAACGGCCGCCCGCGGGATCGTTCCGGCACGCGGCCCCGCCCGGGGGCCGCGGCGTCACCGTGGCCCGCGGTGATGACGCCACGGCAGAGCGCCGCCCGCGCCGCCTGCCGCCGACCCGACCACGTCGACCCGCACCGCCACGGCGTCCGCGGCAGGGCTCGCCGGCGGTGCGCACGGTCGCGAGAGGCTGGCCGCGCATCCCCCCGGTACCGTGCCGGTACTCAGGACGGCGGTCCGTAGCGCTCGACGAGGTAAGCAATGATGTCCGCCGATTCGTACATCCATTGTGCCGTCGCCGGATCGCCCTTGCCGATGCACAGGCACGGCACGGTGGTGCGCCCGCCGTGGGTCAGCAGCTCCTGGTAGCGCGTGCGATCCTCCATCACGTTACGCAGCTCGATGTCGAGTCCGAGCGCATCGATGGCCGCGCGCACGCGCCGGCAGAACCCGCAGGTGTCGTAGTGGTAGAGCGCGAGCGCGGCCGTGGCGGCATCGACCTCGGCCTGCTGCGAGGCGCTGCGCGTGACCTTCGGCACTTCGACCCGCCGCGAATTGAACCAGTCGTCGAACATTGTAGGATGGGCTCTCTCTCGCCTGAACGCCGTCATAAGGTGAGCAAACTACCGTCCAAACGCAAGTATGGCATGCGCCACGAGCCGACCGGGCAGGCGCGGTGAGCGATCCCGCGGCACTGCCCGACGCGCCGCTGATCGACGCGTTCCTCGATCACCTGTGGCTCGAGTACGGGCTCGGACGCAATACGCTCGCCGCCTACCGCGGCGACCTGCTCCAGCTGGCCACCTTCCTCGCCGCCCGCGGCGTCACGACCTCCACCGCGAGCGACGTCGACCTGCTCGCTTTCCTGGCTGCGGACGCAACGCACAGCGCGCGCACGCGTGCCCGGCGCCTTTCCAGCATGCGCCGGTACTACCGTTTCCTCGTGCGCGAGGATCGGATCGAACGCGATCCCAGCGCGCTGCTGCAGGCGCCGCGGCTCGGCCGCACGCTGCCGAAGTCGCTCAGCGAAGCCGACGTGGACGCGCTGCTCAGCGCGCCCGACGTCGCCACGCCCCTGGGCCTGCGCGACCGCGCGATGCTGGAAGTGCTCTACGCGACGGGGCTGCGGGTCTCCGAACTGGTCGCGCTGGAGCTCGGCGAGGTCAACCTGCGGCAGGGCGTGGTGCGCGTCAGCGGTAAGGGCGACAAGCAGCGCCTGGTGCCGTTCGGCGAAGAAGCCCAGGCCTGGCTCGAACGTTACCTGTCCGAAGCGCGCGGCACGCTGTGTGCCGGCGCGGCCAACACCGCGCTGTTTCCCACCCGGCGCGGCGCGGCGATGACCCGCCAGGCCCTTGCCGCTTCGACGACGAGCTGAACGCGGCCGGTCGCGCGGCCAGGTCCGATGCTCAGGACGACTCGTCGTCGCCGCGCCGCCCGTGAGGGCTGTCCGCCGGCGTGTTCTCGCGCGGCAGAGG
>JAUIFX010000285.1 GCA_030429865.1 Gammaproteobacteria bacterium
GTGTCGTCGTGCAGCTGCTGCGCGGTGCCGCGTGGCGCCTCGGCGCCGAGCGGCGCCGCCGCGGGCGCACGCGGGGAGCGCCGGCAGCGCACGGCGACTGACCGGCTCATACCCGCCTGCGGAGCCACAGGCTGGAGTTCGCCAGCGTCGTGTCGAAGCGGGAAGGCACGAGCATGCGCGGCATGCAGGTGGCGAGCCGCTCGCGTTGGTGCAGCGCGAGGTAGGCGTTGAAGCACACGATCTCGAACGCGTCGTTGAACTGCAGGAAGGCGCGCAGCGCGTAGGCTTCGTTCCAGGCACGTCCCTCGCGCAGCCAGACCGGCGGATAGTCGAACGGCCAGGGGATGTCGTGGAAGTGCACCATGACCCCGGGCGCGAGGCGCGGCAGGACTTCGAACAGCAGGAAGTGCACGTCGCTCGCCGTCTTGAGCACGTGGCTGGAGTCGATGAACAGGATGTCGTCCGCGACGAGCGCCTCGAACACGTCCAGCCCGGCTGCCTGCACGCCGCTGGCGACGAGCGTGTGGCGTTCGAGATCGGCGTCTCGCAGCCGTGCGCGCAGCGACGCCGGGTAGGGCTCGATGAACGTGATGCGCGGCGAGAGATCGAAGCGTTCGGCGACGTCCAGCATGGCCGCCGAGGAATGCCCCGAGCCGACTTCGACGATCCGCGCGGGGGAGAGCCAGCGCAACATGCCGTAGAGCACGACGGCGTCGCCACCGGTGAAATAGGGGTTGTCGAAATGGAAGCGATGGCCCTCGACCGGGTGTTCGGGAAACGGCAGCTCCGCGTAGTAGGCCGCCAGCGCCGCGATGGTGTCGACCTGGCCGGCGCGGTTCAGATCGATACCGGGCAGGTCGGTGTCTCCGTCCTCGGCGACCTCGATGCCGGCCTGCGGGATCGGCGAGTAGAAGTGTCCTGGCGGCGCGAAGCGCAGGAAATGGGCCTGGCCGTCGAGCAGCAGCGCGTCGAGGAATTCGCGGTTGCGCCACAGCCGGCGGATACGTCCCAGGGATTGTCGCCAGCGTCGCGGCAGCGATGTCGGGCTCATGCTCGTCTCCGTGACTGCGACGGCCCTGTCAGGCCGTCCCGGCCTGCCCGGGCGCGTGGCGCAGGCGCGCGAGGATGCAGCTTGCCAGATGCGCGGCGACGCTGTCACGCCGGTAGTACGCCTCGACGCGGGCGCGTGCCGCGAACCCCATGCGGGTGCTCGCTTCGGGATCCTCGAGCAGCCCGATACAGGCATCGGCGAACGCGGCGGCGCCATCGCGGACGAGGATCTCCTCGCCCTCGACGAACGCGAGTCCCTCGGCGCCGATGCGGGTCGCGACCACCGCGCGGGCATGTGCCGCGGCCTCGATGATCTTCACCCGCGTGCCGCCGCCGGAGAGCAGCGGGCACAGCACCACGCGCGCCGCCGCGTAGAGCGGCTGCAAGTCGGCGACGAAGCCGGTGAAGGTCACACCGTCCGGGGCTGCCGCGTAGTGTGCCACGGCCTCGGGCCGCGCGCCGGCGAACACCACGCGCGCCGCCGGTACGCGTGCGCGGATCCGCGGCCAGACATGGTCGAGGAAGAACTCCGCGGCGGCCCGGTTGGGCGCGTAACCGTAGATGCCGACGAACAACAGGCCCGGTGCGTCGGCCGGCGGCGGCGCTGCCGGCGGCGGCACGACGGCGTTGGGGATGACCTCGAGGTTGCGCGCACCGAAGAGACGTTCGAGTCTGCGCCGGTCGTTCTCCGCGCACACGAAGCTCGCGCGCGCGAGGCCCAGCGCGCGCCGCTCGCCGCGCACCAGGGCCGGCAGCTGGAGGTAGGCGAGGGGCTTGCTGCGCCAGTGCGGTGGCTGTGCGACCAGGCGGCGGTGGGCGATGTGCTCGATATCGTCGAGATCGAACAGCACCGGGGGCAGGGCCAGGCGCTCCTGCAGGCGCAGCGCTATCGCCGCGCAGCACAGGCGCTGTACCAGCAGGCAG
>JAUIFX010000286.1 GCA_030429865.1 Gammaproteobacteria bacterium
GAGCGCCACTTGATATTGGCGACCCCGCTGTCCTCGACCTCGATGTTGCGTTCGAGGGTTGCGGTGTAGGCGTGCACGCTCTCGATGGGACCGATCAGCCAGTCCAGCAGGTCGACGTAGTGGCTGGCCTGGTTCATGAATGCGCCGCCATCGAACTCCCACGTGCCGCGCCAGCGCGCGGAGTCGTAGTAGTCCTGCGGGCGGGTCCAGAAGACATTGACGTTGACCATGTAGATGCGCCCGAAACGGCGCATCTCTAGCGCCTTCTTGAGCAGCTGAAGCGTCGGGTTGAGGCGGTTCTGCTTGACGACGAACAAGTGGACACCCGCCTCGTCGCAGGCCGCCACCATCCGCTTGCCGTCGGCCAGGCGCGTCGCCATCGGCTTTTCGGTGACGACATGACGGTTCGCACGGGCGACCTCGACGGCCTGTTGCGGGTGCAGCCCGCTCGGCGTACACAAGGCCACCGCGTCCGCGTCGCATCCTGCGAGCAGCGCCTCGAGACTGTCGAAACCCGGCACGCCGCAGGCGGCGGTCGCCGCGGCGAGGCGCTCCGCGTTGGTGTCGCAAACGGCGACCAGCTCGGCGCGTCCGGCGTGCGCGCGAATCGCGTCGATGTGCCGATCGCTGATCCGTCCGCAGCCGACGACGGCGAAGCGCACGGGACGATCGGAAATCTTGTACGGGGCTTGGTACGCCATGGACGCTACTCCTCAATCCTCTTCAGCAAGGCGTCAGCCGCGCAGAACATGGCGTTCGCGCAGCCGCTGGTCTGCAAGTGCTCACGGTTTCGTCAATGCGCGTGCCCGGTTCCGCGCAGCACCGGCGCGACGATGGACGGCACGAAGATTCGTTCGGCCGGCCAGCTCTCGTTCAGGCACGCGTAGACCGTGTCCGGGTTGGCCAGCGCGGTGAACAACACGGCGTCGCAGTCGAGTTCGGCCGCGTTCGTGCACACCGGGCGGCCGATGAACCTGTCGACGGTCGCGCCGGGATCGTAGGTGCCGACGACGCGCAGGGGAAAATCGTGCGACCGGATCGACGCGATCTCGGACAGCTCCGACATGCCCGCGAACGCGACCGCGCGGTGCCCCGCCGCGACCATGTCCGCGTAGCAATCCGCGATCGAGGCCCCGGCCCGATGGTAATAATCGAGCGAGGACTTGAGGTACTGCGCGGTCAGGCGGCTTTTCTCCGCGAGGCCCTGCGGCGTGAGGTAGTACACGTAGCGGTTGGCAGGCGCCTGTTGGATCTTGATCAGCCCCTTGCGCACGCAGCGCCGCAGGTAGGAGTTGGCCAGTCCGAGCGCGACGCCGAGTTCGTCGGCGAGACGGCGCTGCGAGACCTGCTCCCGCCGATCGATCGCCTCGAGGATTTCCAGCGTCAGCGCTTCTTCGCGGTCGCGTTTCATGGCCACGGTGTTCATGGAATGAACGCAGTCTAGCATAGTGGCGTTCAGGTTTTGAACACACTAGATGCTGTGTAGGGCCGTCGCGAGCCGCGCGCTCAGCGGACCCGCGCGAGCGTCCGCACGTGGCCGGCGCGGGGTTCGCGCCCGCGCAGGGCCGCCGCGATGTCGCTTTCCATGCGCACCGAGACGGCGCGCGCGAAATGCAGCGGGTCCCAGTAATTGCGGTCCTCGCGAGTGAGCGCGTTGACGTACAGGTAGTCGAGCACCACCACGTTCTCGTGCGGCGCGACGAGGTCGAGCACCCTTCCCTTGCATTCCGCGAATACCTCCGGCAGACGCGCGATGTAGTGCGCGTGCAGGGGCGGAAACACGAGTACGACCGTGGTCGCAGGCGGCGTTGCGTCGAGGATCCCGGCGAGCACATCGAGTTGCGCGAAGCGCCAACCGGGGTGCGCGCGGCTCGGCATCACGGGCAGGTCCGGCACACGCGTCGAGCCCTGCCCGTAGATTCGCCGCGCCACCGCCGCCGCATCCCAGGGTGGAAAGTCGGCCGTGAAA
>JAUIFX010000168.1 GCA_030429865.1 Gammaproteobacteria bacterium
GCCGTGGGCGCCGCGACCGCCATCCCTCCCAGGCGCACGAACACGGCGTAGACGAGGATGACAGTGAGCGCGCTGAGCAGCACCTGTGCCCACTGGATGCGCAGCACCATGCCCATCGTTGGCGGGTACTCGACGAGCGGCGCGATGCCGAGCGGGTAGCCTGGCGGCCGTCGAGGGTCCAGCCGGGCGGGCGCGGTGCAGCCGCTTTGCAGGGATTTCGTCGACTGCGAGTACGTGCCGCAGAGCTTGAGGTTCGCCGCGTAGCGGTAGTACTCGTAGGCGTCGTTGCGCAGCGAGGCACCGAGCTCGGTGGTGAGCAGGAGCGTGCCGCGCAGCCACAGGCCCGCGGCAGCGATCGCGAGCGCCACGACGAGATGCGTAGTGAAGGAGCGCTCGATTGCGGGCAATCTGGTACTCGACCGTTGCATGCGGCGGCGCCGCGATCCGTCGCGCGATGGTAGCATGCGCGGGTGCTTCATGCTGCGGAGCGTCGCGGCGGCATCGGGAGAGATAACCTCGCATGACACCTGAGTTCAGCATCCTCATCCCGTGTTTCGATGAGCAGGCCGTCATCGGTATGACCGTCGAGCGCATTTACGCCGAACTCGGTGACGCGTTCGCCTACGAGGTCATCGTGATCGACGACGGTTCGCGTGACGAAACGCCGCGCATCCTCGAGTCCTTGCAGCAGGTCTACTCGAATCTCGAAGTCCTCGTTCATCCGAGTAACCTCGGCTACGGCGCGGCTCTCAAGAGCGGCTTGTTCCGCGCACGTGGCGAGTACGTGGCCATCACGGATGCCGACGGGACCTACCCGATCGATCGGCTGCCGCGGCTCATGGAGCAGTGCCGCGGCATAGACATGGTGGTCGGTGCGCGGGTTGGAGATGATGTCGATTATTCGCGCCTGCGCGCATTGCCCAAGTACTTCATGCGGCACTGGGTATCGTGGATCGCACGGCGCCCGGTACCGGATATCAACTCCGGCATGCGCGTGTTCCGGCGAGATCTCGCCGAGCGTTATGCCGGCATACTGCCCGACGGATTCAGCTTCACCATTACGATCACGCTTGCCATGTTGACGAACTACCGCGTGACGCATTTCGAGCCGATCCCCTACGCCGCGCGGGTCGGGCAGTCGAAGATTCGGCCGGTTCGCGACACGCTGCGTTTCGTCTCCATCATCGCGCGCACCGGTATGTACTTCGCGCCGATGCGTGCGCTCGCGCCGATCGTCGCGGTCCTGTTCACGTGTGCGAGCGTGAGCCTGGTCTACGACGTGCTGGCGCTTTCCAACCTGACGGACAAGACGGTCCTGTTGTTCCTCTTCTCGCTCAATGCCGCCATGTTCGCCCTGCTCGCGGACATGATCGACAAGCGGACCGCGCGGCAGTGAACGACGCTCATGGCGAAGCGCGCGGGCGGCTTGGCGCGACGTTCGTGCGTTACACGCTGCTCGGCGGTGTTTCGGTTGCAGTGAACCTCGCCGTGGTTGCCTGCATGCGGGAGCTGGCTGGCATGTCGGCCGCGGCAGCGGGGGCGGTCGGTTACGCAGTGGTGCTGGTGATGAACTTCGTGATCGCGCGCCGGCACGTGTTTGCCAGCCATGGCAGTTGGCGTGGTCAGCTCGTACGCTTCGGCCTCGTCCAGTCCGGTGTGCGCTCGGCCGAGTACGGGGCTTTCCTGCTGCTGGTCTATACGGGCAGGCAGAGTTACGTCTTTGCCATCATCGTCGTTGCCGCGGTTTCCTTCCTGCTCAAGTTCGCACTCTATCGCGGTTACGTGTTCGGTCACCGTGGAGGGGCTGCGGCGTGAGCGACGATGCCGGGCGGGCGGCGCGCGATCGCGCCTTGTTCGAGCGCATCGCCCGCAGCTATTGCCGCAAGGACCTGGCGCCGGCACAACGCATCGCGCGGGCGCATCGGCTCGACCAGACGTTTGCGCTGGCGTCGGTACCGCGCGAGGCGCGTTGTCTCGAGGTCGGCTGCGGTGCCGGTTACGCCGCGACCTACCTCGCGGGCCGCTATTCGCGCTACGTGGGGATCGACCAGGCCGAGGCGCTGATCGCCTACGCCCGCGCCCACAACGCGGCGCCGGGCGTCTCCTTCGAAGCGGTCGATGTCGCCGCATACTCGAGCAACGAACGTTTCGACGTGGTGTTCATGATCGGCGTTCTGCACCATCTCAGCGACCCCGCGGCGGCACTGCTGCACGTGCGCAGCCTGCTCGCGCCGGGCGGGCTCGTGCTGGTCAACGAGCCGCAGCCGGCCAACCCGCTGATCCGCGTCGCGCGGAGCCTGCGTACGGTCGTCGACCGCGATTATTCCGCCGAGCAGGTGCAATACTCGGCCGACGAACTCCGGGCGATGCTCGACGAGGCGGGCTTTACCCGCCTGACGGTGAAGCCGCAGGGATTGTTGTCGACACCCTTTGCGGAAGTGGTCACGCCGCTGCAGGCATGCAGCGCCCCGTTGAGCCGCCTGTGCTGTCGTCTCGACGCCCTGCTCGAGCGCCATGCTCCCGGCGTACTCGTCCCCTTGTCATGGAACCTGGTCGCTGCCGGGCACGCCGACTGAGCCCTGCCCGGGGGCGGGTTCAGTAGCGGTTGATCACCGTCTCGGCGAAGGCGCGCATCTGTCCGATGGGGTCGTCCGTGACCTGGAACGCGAAGTGGGTGAGCCCGGCTGCTTCGAGCGCGCGGATGTTCTCGATGACCTGGTCGGGATCGCCGATCATGCCCGCGATCTGTGCGATCTCCGGCACCAGGTAGTCGCGTTCGTCGGGGCGCGTGTAGACGAGATGTCCCTCGTGCAGGATGAGGTGACGGCGTTCGGCCGGCAGGCCGTGCACGTAGTCGCGGTAGCGCTGCACCAGCGGCGCGATCGAGTCGTCGCCGGGCAGCAGCGCATCGTCCCACTCGCACAACACGTGCAGCAGGTTGGTGATGAACGGACCGAGGCTGTGCAGCACACGCTCGCTCGCCGCGGTTTCTCCCGGGCGCAGCAGCGCGAGCGGGAAAATCGCTTTCGACGGGATCGTCGCCGGGTCGCGCCCGGCCTGGCGTGCGCTGGCGTCGAGAACCCGGCGATTCGCCGCCAGGCTTTCCGGCGTCGGGTTCCAGGTCAGGTGGGCATCGCACTCGGCGCCGCAATAGGCCAGCGTCTTCTCGCCGAAGGCCGACAGCGTCAACGGGATCGGCTGCTCCAGGTTGATGAAGCCCTGGTCGCGATGCAGCAGCTTGATCAGGTGCTGCTCGCCCTCGCACTCGTGCATCACTTCCTCGCCGCGCAGGAGGGCCTGGATGGTCCGGATCTCGCGCTTCATGCGGCCGAGGGGCACTGGCCGCAGCCCCATGGTCAGGCGCGCGGTATTGCCGTTGCCGACGCCGAGTTCGACGCGCCCCGGCGCGAGCTGGGCGACGCTCGCGATGCTGTGGGCGATGACCGGGGCCATGCGCGTGGTCGGCACGGCGACGCCCGTGGCGAGACGGATACGCCGGGTCTCGCGCGCGGCCACCGCCATCGTCGCGTAGACGTCGGAATAGATCATCTGCGAATCGAAGAACCACGCCTGGTCGAAACCGAGTGACTCGGCCAGCGCGACGAGATCGTAGTCGCCGATGCGCGAAGTGAACGTGACGCCGAATTCCATGGAAGCCTCCCCTGTTGCGGGGCGGTGCATGGCCACCCCTGGATCTGTTTCGAAGCCCCGCTCGGCCGCGGCGCCGGCGCCTCGCGACACCGCGCCAGCCGGCCGGGGCGTGTTCGGCGAACGACAAGCGCGCTACACGCCGCGCGCGCTGCGCCGCCGTTCGGGCCGTTGCCGTTGCGGCGGTTTACTTGAAGAGTTTCGACGCCGCGCCGAGCAGGCCGCCGGCACCGCCGACGGCATCGAGCAGGCTGCCGCCCGAAGAGCACTTGTCGACGAGTTCCGGCAGCATCGCGGCAAGCCCGCCGGCGGCGCGCTCGGTCTCGATGCCGGCCGTTGCGGCGAAGTCGGCGACCTGGCCCTGGCCGAAGATCTCGAGCACCTGGGCCGGCGCCATCGGCGCATTGCCGCCGTCGCCGAGCCAGGAAGAGGCAAGTGCGGCGAGACCGCTGCCCTTGAGCTTGTCGATGATGCCGGCGATGTCGACCTGGCCGCCGTTCCCGAGCAGGCCCGCCAGCGCGCCCTGCACCGTCGCGGCATCGAGCTTGCCGCCGCCGACTTTCTGCATGAACAGGTCAGTCGCGAGCTTGAGTATGTCCATTCGTCATCCCTCCGCTGGCAATGTCGCGGGTCCGTGCGCGGCCGGCTCAGCCGCCACTGCCCTGGTTCTTCTCGATCTCGGCCATCTCCGCGGCGTGCTTGGCGCTCATCGCGTCGAGCGCCGCCTGCTGCTCGGTCTTGAGCTTCTCGCGCAGCTTGCGCGCGTGGGCGACGGCATTTCGCGTCGCCTGGGCCTGGCCCTGGAATTCCGGCATGACGTACTTCGCAATGAGTTCGTAGCTGCGCCGCGTGGCCTGCGTGTTGGCCCATTCGTGGGCAAGCATGAGGTAGCTGCCGAAGCCGCCGTTCGATTGCGACCAGAGCTTGTCGATTTGCGCCTTGCAGTCGTCCGGTGTGCCGATCACGCCCATGCCGGAATCCATCACGTAATCGATCATCTCGTGCACTTCGTCGCCTTCCGGGTTCATGTGCGGCAGGCCCGCGATGGACTGGAAGTAGCGGAACCACGAGGCGATGCCGTAGGCGACGTCCGCGCGCGCCTGGTCGCGCGTCTCGGCGCAGTGCAGCATGCCGACCAGGCGCCACTTGGCGCGATCGGCGACGGTGCCGAACTGCGCCGCGCGCTGTTCCATCACGTCCCAGTGCATGGCCAGCGCGTCGAAGCCGGCCGCCTGCGTCGCGCCGAGCGAGAGCAGGCCGACGCCGTGCTTGCCGGCGAGCCGCGGACCGGACGGCGAAGCCACCGCGGCGACCGCGCAATCGAACAGGGGGTTGGAATACGGGCGCAGGTGCAGCTGCGCTTCGCGCAGGTCCCAGCGCTCGTTCTGGAACGTGACCGGCGCTTCGCTGGTCAGCAGCTGCATGATGATGTCGAAACCCTGCTCGAGGAGATCGCGCGTCTGCGCCTGCTCGATGCCGATCATCGCGGCATCCGTCGGCAGTGATCCCGGACCGGCGCCGAACATCACGCGCCCGCGCGTGAGGTGATCGAGCAGCACGAGGCGCTGCGCCACCCACAGCGGGTTGTGGTAGCCGACGCTGATGACGCCGGTGCCGAGGCGGATGTGGCGCGTGCGCTCGGCCGCGGCGGCGATGAAGATTTCGGGGGAGGCGATGATCTCGCTGCCGGCGGAGTGGTGTTCGCCGATCCAGGCCTCGTCGTAGCCGAGCGCGTCGAGGTGTTGAATCAGCTCGAGGTCGCGCTGAAAGGCGAGCGTGGGGTTCTCGCCGGCGCGGTGAAACGGGGCGAGAAAGATGCCGAAGCCCATGCGGTGGCTCATGTCGTGTCCCTCCTTGCGTGGCCGACAGTATATCGGCTCGCCGGCTGCGCGCACGGGGCGTTGCGGTGGGACGGGATCAGCTGCGACGCGGCGTGATGACGATCTCGCTCGCGACCGAGTTGGCGATGAAGCAGATCGAGTGCGCTTGCTCGTGCAGCGCGGTCTCGGCGGCCGCGTCCGGCGGCTCGCCTTCACCCCAGGTGACGCGCGGCTCGAGTTCGACGCGCGCAATCCAGCGTTCGCCATCGGCGCGCTTGGCGAGATGACCGACCGCGGCGTCGTCGTAGCGGGCGACGTCGAGACCGGCGCGGTTGGCGACGTGCAGGAAGCTCATCATGTGACAGCTCGCGATGGCGGCAACGAAGGCTTCCTCGGGGTCGACGGCGGCGGCATCGGTCCATTGCGCGGGAATCACCGACGGCGCGGCCGCGGCGGCCACTTCGAGGCCGCCGTCGAACTGCCAGCGATGAACGCGCGAGAAGCGCCCGCGGCGGAAACCCTGTGCGCCGGCCTGCCAGGTGATGGTGGCGGTATGCGTGCTCATGCGGTCTCCAGTCAGCGGGCCGGCACGGCCTGCCGGGAAGGCATGCCGTGCCGGCGTCGGGGCTGCCGCGTCAGGCGGCGAGGAAAGTGCCGACGCGCTCGGCGAGGCGGCCGCGCTGCTCGAGCGGCGGCTCGTGCCCGCATTGCGGGATCATGAAG
The DNA here is from genome assembly GCA_030429865.1 of Gammaproteobacteria bacterium. GTDB lineage: Bacteria > Pseudomonadota > Gammaproteobacteria > JACKNG01. The sequence continues at coordinate 6,192 of JAUIFX010000168.1, forward strand.
ACCTCGGCGTCGGCGATGGCGCGCGCGAATTCCTCGGCGTAGGCCGGCGGGATGAGCTTGTCGTTTTCGCCCCACACCACGAGGCTCGGCGCGCTGATGCGGTGGATGCGCTTCTTCAGGCCCTTGTCCGGGATCGGCCAGATGACCTTGCCGGTGCAGCCGAGGGTCCAGATGAAATCGATCGTCCACTGGTCGGCCTTGCGCGGATTGTCGGGCGGTGTCATGCGCCGTACGACGTCCGGGTGGGTCTTGTCGTAGAACAGCACGTCCATGATCTCCTCGGGACCGGGTGAGCACCAGTTCCACACGGAGTAGGGCGCGTCCTCGCGCCACAGGCCGATGGGTGCGATCAGCACGAGCTTCTCGATGGCCTTTGGCCGCTGCGCGGCGAGCTCGGCGGCGAGCAGCCCGCCGAAGGAATGCCCCATCAGGCGGCACTTGCGGATCTTCAGCGCGTCGAGCAGGTCTTCGTAGGCGATGACCGTGTCCCACAGGCTGTCGAGCTTGTCGATGTCGTTGGGACGGCCCGGCGCGGTGCCGGGAAAGTGCGGCGCGTAGACCTTGTAGTGCTCCGACAGTTCGTCGAGGAAGTCATCCCAGTACAGGCCGCCGGCCGAATGCAGGAACAGCAGGGGCTTGCCCTTGCCGGCAACGTTGACGGTCATTTCCAGGGCACCGCCGAGGACCGGCACGGTGCGCTTGCGTGGTTTTGCCATGGTAGTCGTTCTCTCCCCTCGTTCTCGCTCAGGCCGCGGCCCGGGCCTGGTTCCGGCACGCCTGCGGCCACCAGTGATCCTGCCAGCCGGAACCGTCCCATACGCCGCGCAGGTGCGGCAGGATGTCCTTGCCGATGCGCTCGATGTTGGTCATCGTCTGCTCGTGCGACAGCGAGCCGAACTGCGGCAGGATCATCAGGTGCCCGACGTTGAGCGTCTTGACGATCTCGAGCAGGCGGTCGCGCACCGTGCTCGCGCTGCCGCAGACCACGAAGTCGCGCTCGTTCATGTCCTTGTAGCGCAGCCGCTTGAGCTCGTCGAACGGCGGGAAAGGCCGCTTGGTGATGAGATGAGTCAGGCTCGAATGGGTCATGTGCCCGGGCGGCGCGAGCAGCTGCTCGGGCAGGTGCAGGCCCTTGTGGTAGAAGAACTCCGCCGCCGGACCGTACTCGGCTTCGGCCTGCGCATCGGTCTCCGACACGCCGACCGGCACCAGGAAACCCATGCGGTAGGGATTGCGGTCCCGGCCCATCTCCTCGCAGCGGTCCCAGAAGCCGTTGACCATGTGCTTGGCGCCCTTGGCGCCGAAATAGGTCAGGAAGCAGTAGGAATAGTCGTTCTTGATCACGAAGTCCCAGGTGCTCGGGCTCGCGTTGCCGGGCACCCAGATGGGCGGATGCGGCTGCTGGACCGGCTGCGGCCAGATGTTGACCATCGGCAGCTGGTAGTACTTGCTGTTCCAGGCGAAACCTTCCTTGGCGGTCCACGCCTTCTTGATCAGGTCGTGGGCCTCGTAGTAGCGCGCGCGCTGCTCGAGCGGGGCCATGCCGTAGCTGTAGGAGAAGTCACCGCCGAGGCCGACCGGGAAGCCGGCCACGAGCCGGCCTTCGGAGATGCAGTCGAGCATCGCGTACTCCTCGGCGACGCGGATCGGCGGATTGAGGAACACCGCCGTCTCGCCCATCTGCACGATGGCGCAGTCGGTGCCGCGCGTGGCGCGCGCCAGTACCGAGCCCATCATGTTGGGGTTGACCATGAAACCGTAGGAATTCTGGTGGTGCTCGTTGGTGCACACGCCGTCGAAGCCGTTCTCGGCGGCGAAGGTCAACTCGTCGAGCGTCCAGTTGTAGTACTGCGCGGCCTTGTTGGCGTCGCCGACGGCGCTGAACGGCAGGGAAAACCAGGCCGACTTGTGTTTCTGCTCGAAATCCGCGGGCAGATCGCGGTAAGGCATCAGGTGAAAACAGGCGATTTTCATAAGGGCTCCTCCTCCTCGTCGGCGCACGCGCGCGGCGTGGCCTCGCCCGATTATGTCGTCGCCAGGCGGGGCTGACCAGTTTGCGCGCACGCGTCAACGCCGCCGCCGCGCCATGCTGCAGCGCCAAAAGTGTCTGACACTTTTGCTTAAGATTTCGCCACGCCGAGCGGGGGGCTGCGGTTGGCAAAAAGGCCGCCGGACGAGGGGAGCGCCCGGCGAAGAGGGGAGGGGGTAGTTGCTCAGGCGAGCGGTGGGGCGAGTGCGCCGGCCAGCCGCACGGCGAGCAGCAGCGTCAGAGCGGCGCTGGCCAGCGCGACGCCGAGCAGCGGGCCGAGTTCGCGTAGTTGTTGCATGTCGATGACTCCTGGCGCGTTCTGCCGCGACCTTGTGAGGTTGATGACATGCTAGGCGCCGATGCCGTCACGCGCTGTGGCAAAAGCCACCGGCGCGCGCGGATCGCACGCTTCAGTTGCGGGTGACGGCGGCGACCAGGGCTTCGAGGCGTGCGACGTCGACGACGTGCAGCTGCCCGCGCGCGCGGCGCAGGATGCCGGCGCGGTCAAGGGCGGCGATTTCCCGCGTGACCGCTTCGCGGTGCGTGCTGACGCGGCTCGCGATGTCGGCGTGGGTCGGCGCCGGCTTGATCAGCGCGGCGTTGTCGCTGACGCCGAACTCGCGGGCCAGCCTCAGCAGTTCGCCGTGGATGCGGTTGTTGACGCCGAGCGTGGAGAACTCGACCACGCGGTCGGACAGCGCGCGCACGAGCTGCGCGAGGTGCGTGAACAAGCGTTGCGCGATCTCGGGGTAGCCGGCGGCGATGCCGCGGAAGTCGCGCGCACTGGCGCGGGCGAGAAACACCTCGCTCAGCGCGGTGACGCCGGCCGAGCGCGGGCGTCCGTCGATAGCGGCGAGTTCGCCGAACATCTCGCCGGCATGCTGGTCGCGGAACTGCACGTCGCGCCCGCCAAGGCCGTGAAAAGTCGCGCGCACGTCGCCGCTCAGGATGAAGTAGACGTCGTTGTGGCCGTCGTCCTGGCTGACGATGGTCCGGCCTGCCGGATGACGCACGGCGACCAGCCGTGCGGCGATGGCCTGCCGATCGGCCGCCGGCAGGCCGCGGAACAGGTCGACCGCGTTGAGGCTGTCGGCCGTGATGGCGAGGCGCGCGTTCAAACGCCGGGATGCCGCTGCCGGTGGCGTCGCCGCGTCGAGCGCCCGCGCCCTCAGCGCGCCGCCTGGCAGGCCTTGCAAGGTGCCGGAGTATTGGCCTGGCGGCGCACGTAGTGCTGGATGGCCGCCAGTTCCTCGTCACCGTACTCGGGGAAATTCGGCATACCCTGGCCGCGCCGGCTGCCGCCGATGACGATCTCGCGCAGCGCCTCGAGCGAGAGCATCACCGGCGAGGCACGCAGGTCGGGTGCGTAACCCGCGGCGCCGGCGCCCGCGCCGTGGCACATCATGCACACGCCGGTGTAGAGCTCGGCGCCGCGATCGGCCAGCGCGCTATCGACGGTGAAATCCTCCACCAGCAGCGGCTGCGGATGCAGCGGCGGCGGCTGGCTCGGCAGCGTGGTGTCGCCGCCGAGTGCGAACGCGACGAGTCGGCGCTGGTGGGCGCGGTAGGCCCAGCCATGCTGTGCACCGACGAAGCCGGGCGTGGCGGCGCCGGCGCCGCCCCAGCCCACCAGCAGCGCGACGTACTGGGTGCCGTCGACGGCGTAGGTGATCGGTGGCGCGGAGACGCCGAGGCCCAGGTCCGTGTGCCACAGGACTTCGCCGTTGTCGGCGCGGTAGGCCCAGAACGTACCGTCGGCGCGCCCCTGGAAGACCAGGTTGCCGGCGGTCGTCAGCGTACCCGGGTTCCACACGCCGGGCAGCGGCACTTCCCATCTGAGTTCCTGGTAGAGCGGGTCCCAGGCACGCAGCGCACCGGTGCCGGCATCGTCCGGCACGTAGTCGGCGCCGAACGCGATCGCCGGGTCGAACTGGAAGTAGGGCGACTCCCACGCCTGTACGTCGACGTGCTTGTCGGTGAACAGGCCGGGCATCTCGATGGCGGCGAAATAGGCCAGGCCGGTATCCGGGTTGTAGGACATGGCGTGCCAGTTGTGCGCGCCGAACGGGCTCGGCCAGACGATTTCCTCGCCGTCCTCGTAACGCGCGCCGGCGCGCTCGACGGGTTTGCCGGTCTTCATGTCGACGTGCGTGGCCCAGTCGACCTTGGCGAACTTCTCCGCCGAGAGCAGCTTACCGTTGGCCCGGTTGATGATGTAGAAGAAGCCGTTCTTGGGCGCGTGCAGGATGACCTTGGCCGTGCGCGGTGCGCCGCCGTTGGGCGCCGGCACGTCGAGATCGGCCAGCA
>JAUIFX010000287.1 GCA_030429865.1 Gammaproteobacteria bacterium
CGCTTTCCAGCTCCCACAGCAGCTCATGCGTCTCAGCAACAAGCGCGCCGTCGTGACCGGCGCGAGCAGTGGCATCGGCCGCGCCATCGCCGAAACGTTCGCGCGCGAAGGTGCAGCCGTGGTCGTGAATTACGCGCGCGCACGGGCGCGCGCCGAGGGCGTGGTCGAAGCACTGCGTGCGACGGGTGCGACGGCGCACGCGGTGCAGGCGGACGTCGCCGACGCGGTGGCCGTGGAGACCCTCGTCGACGAAGCCTGGGCGCTGCTCGGCGGCATCGATATCTGGGCCAACGTGGCCGGCGCCGATATCCTCACCGGCGCCAATGCCGAGCACGCCGACCTGGTCAAGCTCGCGCGCCTCATCGACGTCGACCTGCGCGGCACCATGCAGTGCGCGTGGGCGATCGCGCCACGCATGCAGGCGCAGGGCCACGGCGTGATCCTCAACACCTCGTGGGATCTCGCGCTGGTCGGCATGGGCGAACGCAACCCGGAGATGTTCGCCGCGACCAAGGCCGGCATCAGCGGCTTCACGCGCTCGCTGGCGCGCTCGCTGGCACCCGCGGTGCGCGTCAACGAAGTCGCGCCGGGTTGGATCGCCACCGCCTTCGCCGAAGAGCACATGGCGGACGATTACCGGCAATGGGTCATCGGGCAGACGCCTCTCGGGCGTTTCGGTCACCCGGAGGACGTCGCCGCAGCGGCGCTGTTCCTGTGTTCGGACGAAGCCGCGTTCGTCACCGGCCAGACGTTGAAGGTCAACGGCGGCCTGTCGAGCTGAGGCCGCGCGCGTGCTGCGCCGTCAAGGCGCGGCGTCGCGGGCGAGACGCAGCCCGCAATAGGCCCAGCGCTGATGCGGGTAGAAGAAGTTGCGGTAAGTCGCGCGGGCGTGCCCGGGCGGCGTGATGCAAGCGCTGCCGCGCAGGGCCATCTGGTTGCTCATGAACTTGCCGTTGTACTCGCCGACCGCGCCGCCGGCCGGGCTGAACCCCGGGTAGGGCAGGTAGGCCGAACGCGTCCACTGCCAGACCTGCCCGAATGCGTCGGCGAACGGCGCCTCGCCGGCTGCGCCGCCGGGGTGCAGCGCGAATGACGACGCAAGCTTCTCGCGTGCAATCGCCGCTTCCCATTCCTGCTCGCTCGGCAGGCGTGCGCCGGCCCATTGCGCATAGGCGTCCGCCTCGAAATGACTGACGTGGACGACCGGTGCGGCGTGATCGAGCGGCAGCAGTCCGTGCAGGGTGAACTCGAACCATTCGCCTTCGATCTCGCGCCAGTACAGGGGCGCGCGCCAGTTTTCGGCGCCGACCGCCGCCCAGCCGTCGGCCAGCCACAGCAGCGGCTCCTGGTAGCCGCCGTCGCGGACGAACTCCAGATACTCGCCGTTCGTGACCAGCCGGGAAGCGAGTTGGTAGGGCTCGAGCCAGGTCTTGTGGCGCGGCGTTTCGTTGTCGAACGAGAAGGCGTCGCCGGCGGCGCCGACTTCGACCAGGCCGCCGGCCAGGTCCTGCCAGTGGCACGCCGACGCGCGCGCCGGCATTGCGGCGGGCCGTTCGGCGTAGACAGGGTCGAGCGGGTTGCAGGAAAACAGGTGCTTGATGTCCATGAGCAGCAGTTCCTGGTGCTGCTGTTCATGGTGCAAGCCGAGTTCGATGGTCGCGAGCAGGTCCGGCGAGGCGCCGTCGATGACATCGAGCACGCGGGCGTCGACGGCCCGGCGGTAATCGAGTACCTCGTGGAGCGCGGGGCGCGTGACGAGACCCCGGCGTGGCCGCGGGTACTGCCGCCCGATGCCGTTGTAGTAGCTGTTATAGAGCTCGCGGAAGGCCGCGTGATGCGCACGGAAGCCGGCTTCGGCCGCCTCGAGCACGAACGTCTCGAAGAACCAGGTGACGTGCGCGAGGTGCCATTTCGCGGGGCTCGCGTCGGGCATCGATTGCACGCAGGCGTCTTCGGCCGA
>JAUIFX010000169.1 GCA_030429865.1 Gammaproteobacteria bacterium
GACGTCGTGCCGCAGGGCCTCGTAGCGCTCTGCCACGGCCTGCTCGAAAGCGGCCGCGCCAGCGCCCACGCCTTCGTCGACGACGACCACCGCGTTGTCCGGCAGGTAGTCGATGAACGAACCCGGTTCGTCGAAGAACAGCGGCAGGTAGTACTCGATCCCGGCCGGCGCGAGCCCCTCGGAGACATCGGCGTAGAGTGATGCGTTCTGCCCGCGCCCCTCGAACTCGACACGCCACGCGCGGCGAAACTCGCGCCGCGCGGCGTCGTCCAGTGGGATCTCGCGCGCAGGCAGGATCTCGAGCGCTTCGACCGCGTCGGTGGAACGCTGGGTGTCGATATCGAACAGGCGCAGGGTGTCGATCTCGTCGTCCAGCAGGTCGATACGGAACGGCGCCTCGGCACCCATCGGGAAGACGTCGACGAGCGAACCGCGCACGGCGAAATCGCCGTGCTCGGCGACCTGGGCGCCGGCGCGGTAGCCACCGGCCTCGAGGCGGCGGCGGAAGTCGTCGCGGTCGAGGCGGTCGCCGCGCCGCAGGCTGAACGCGCGTCCCTCGAGCCAGGTGCGCGGGGGCAGTCGATGCAGGATCGTCGGCACGGCGACGATGACGATGCCGTGTTCCAGACCCGGCAGCCGGCTCAGCGTCGCGATGCGTTCGGAGATGATGTCCTGGTAGGGACTGAAGCGGTCGTAGGGCAGCGTCTCCCAGTCGGGGAGCACCAGGCGCGGCAGTTCGGGCGCGAAGAAGGCGAGCTCCTGCTCGAGCCGTGCCGCGCTCGCCGGGTTGCCGGTCAGCACCACCCAGGGACGCGCATCCGCGCGCGCGGCGCTCGCGATGGCAAGCGCCTTAGCGGCACCGTAGAGGCGCGCCCAGCGCGCGCGGGCACCAGGAGGCGGCGCGGCAGGCGGCGCCAGCGGACTGGGCGCCACGTCATCGGCCGCGACATGGCGTACCGCGTCTGCAGCTTGGCGGCTCATACCGCGGCGGCCGCGCGGCACTCGTCGTTGATGGCCGCGACCGCCGCGGCGGGGTCGGCGGCGCGCGTCACCGGCCGCCCGACGACGAGATGATTCGCCCCGGCCGCCACCGCGCTGCCGGGAGTGGCAATGCGCACCTGATCGTCGACGCTCGCGCCGGCCGGCCGAACGCCGGGCGTGACGAGCGTGAACGCGTCGCCGAGCCGCACGCGCAGCGGCGCGATCTCGAGCGGCGAACAGACCACGCCGTCGAGGCCGCTGGCGCGGGTCAGGGCGGCGAGACGCTCGACCTGGCCGGCGACACCTCCGCCGACGCCGACCTCACCGAGCGCGGCATCGTCGAGACTGGTCAGCACCGTGACGGCGATGAGCAGGGGCCGCCCGGGGGCCCCGTCGAGCGCGGCGACCGCCGCTTCCATCATCGCGCGGCCGCCGCCGGCGTGGACGTTGAGCATCCAGCAGCCGAGGTCGGCCGCGGCGCGGCAGGCGCCGGCCACGGTGTTCGGGATATCGTGGAACTTGAGATCCAGGAACACCTCGAAGCCGCGGGCGACGAGGGTGCTGACCGCCTGCGGCCCCGCACGGGTGAACAGCTCCTTGCCGACCTTGACGCGGCAGGCCTGCGGGTCGAGGCGATCGGCAAGCGCGAGGGCATCGTCGAGCGCGGGATAATCGAGCGCGACGATGACGGGTTTCGAGTTCTGCTTCGGATTCATGGACTTGTTCGGCCCGCGACGGTAGCGGGCATGTTCAGAGTGGATGGTGACCAGCGGATGCGGAACGGGCAGCGGCGACGAGCCGGGGAATTCTACGCGGCAACGCGCCCGGGCTGAAATGCACCCGGTCCGCCGCCGGCGCGTGCCCGCGCCGCGGGCAGCGCGGCGGAGGACGCAGGCGAGCGCACCGCCATGACGGCCGGCGGCATGGCGCGGCCTGCAGCGACGGGGGTGGCACGCACGCTCACTCGCCCTCGATGCCGTGGACCGGTTTGACGGAATTCCAGAACTTGCAGCTCGGGCACTGCCAGTGCAGCTTGCGGCCACGGAAACCACAGTTGCTGCAGCCGTAGCTCGCCTTCTGTTCGATCAGCGAGACGGTCAGCTCCTTGAGCAGACGAAGATTCTGCCGCGCGTCCTCGTCGGCACCGTCGAACGAATAATCGACGAGGCGATCGATGCCGCGCACCGTCGGCCGGATCTTGAGTTCGGCGACGAGGCGCGCCTTGGCCTCGGCGTCGCGGCCGGCCGCGCTCAGGGTTTCGGCGAGCGCGAGCACCGGCGTGATGCCCACGTGGAGGTCGCATAGTCGCTCCAGGTGAGCGAGCAGTCCGTCCTCGCGGCCGAGATGTCGGTAGCTTTCACACAGCCGCCCGATGGCTTCGGGCAGGAACGCGAGGTCCTGTTCCTCGATGCGCTGGAGGTGACGGATAGCCGCCTCGTAGGCGCCGCTGACCATGCACAGGTCAGCCTGCACCAGGCTCGCGCGAACACAACCGGGGTCGATGGCGAGCGCGTCGCGCAGCCGCGCGCTGGCGTCCTCGACGCTGCCCGCGGCAATGAGCATCTCGGCCTGTTCGCACAGGAAATGCGCGCGCCGCTCGGAGAAATTACGGTTGGCGAGCTTCTCGAACCGCTCCGTGTACTCCAGTGCCTTGTCCCAGTCACGCTCCTGCTGGTAGATGTCGACGAGATGACTGATCGCCTGGCGCTGGTGCGCACCGACCTCGAGCAGCTCCTTGAACAAGCTCTCCGCCCGGTCCAGGAGTCCCGAGCGCATGTAGTCGAGACCGAGTTCGAACAACGCGGTGGTGCGGTGCTCGAACTCGAGCTGCGGGCGCGCGACGAGGTTCTGGTGGATGCGGATGGCACGGTCGACTTCGCCGCGGCGTCGAAACAGGTTGCCCAGCGCGAGGTGCGTCTCGACCGTCTCGGACTCGACTTCGAGGACCTTGAGGAAGACCTCGATCGCCTTGTCCGGCCGATCGTCGAGCAGGTAGTTGAGGCCGCGGAAGTAATCCGGCGACATGCCGGAGCCATGCGGCTTGGCCCGCGCGCGCGCGTCCCGCCGCCCGATGTACCAACCGGATAGTGCTGCTACCGGCAGCAGGCAGACGACGACCGCAAAGAGCGTCTCAACCGGCATCTTTGAGCGCGACCGCACGCAGGCTGTCGAGCTCGCGCTGGGCCTGCTCGTTACGGCGCGCGAGGCGCCGTACCTCGCGCTTGAGCCGCAGCATGCTGGCTGTCATGCCGAGCACGCCGAGCAGCACGCCGATGACCAGCGTCGCGACCATCAGCCAGGACAGCTCGAGATCGATGCTGCCGCCGAAGTAATCGAGTGAAATGGCCTGGTTGTTGCGCAGGTGGAAGGCAAACCCGGCCAGGGCGACCAGGATGGCGAGGGTCAGATACAGTACGCGTGACACGGCGGCAACCTGTTCATTTTCTCCGTCAGAGCCGTATGCCGACGCGGACCGCTCAGTGCCAGGCCGGGCCGGTAGGGCTCAATCGTCCGACTCCTGCTCACCATCGCCGTCACGCGCCGGCCGGATCACCGGCGCGTCGGCGGCGCCGAGGTTGACACGCTCGCGCAACTCCTTGCCGGGCTTGAAGTGCGGCACGTACTTCGCCGGCAGGGAAACCGGATCCCCCGACTTCGGGTTGCGCCCGACGCGCGGGGGACGGTAATGCAGCGAGAAGCTGCCGAATCCGCGGATCTCGATACGCTCGCCGGCGGCCAGCGTCTGTCCCATGTGCTCCAGCATCGTCTTGACCGCGAGTTCGACGTCGCGGTAACCGAGCTGGGACTGTTTCTTCACGAGCGATTCGATGAGCTCAGACTTGGTCATTCTTGTTCTCGTTGCCGATCAGTCAGGGACACGGATACGCGCGGAATCGCTTACTTGGAGTCGAGCTGCTCCTTGAGCAGATCGCCCAGCGTGGTACGCCCGGCGGTTTCCCTCTCGGCGGTGTACTCCTGCAGCGCAGCCGCTTCCTCTTCACTTTCCTTGGCCTTGACCGAGAGGTTGATCACGCGGCGCTTGCGATCGACGCCGACGATCATCGCTTCGATCTCCTCGCCTTCGCGCATGATCTTGCGCGCGTCGTCGACCGGGTCGATCGACATCTCCGAGGCGCGCATGGCCCCTTCGACGCCGTCGGCGAGATCGAAGCTCGCACCCTTGGCGTCCACCGCCGCGACCTTCGCGCGGATGGCGGTTCCGCGCGGATGCTGCGCGAGGTAGGTCGAGAACGGGTCCTGGGCGAGCTGCTTGACGCCGAGCGAGATACGCTCGCGCTCCGCGTCGACCGCGAGCACCACCGTCTCGAGCTCGTCGCCCTTCTTGTAGTTGCGCACGATTTCCTCGCCCGGCAGGTCCCACGACAGGTCCGACAGGTGAACCAGGCCGTCGATACCGCCGTCCAGGCCGATGAAGATGCCGAAGTCGGTGATCGACTTGATCTTGCCGACGACGCGGTCGTTCTTGTTGTGGGTGGCGGCGAACTCTTCCCACGGGTTCGAGCGGCACTGCTTCATGCCGAGCGAAATGCGGCGGCGCTCCTCGTCGATGTCGAGCACCATGACCTCGACCTCTTCGCCGAGATGCACGACCTTGGACGGATGCACGTTCTTGTTCGTCCAGTCCATCTCCGAAACGTGCACGAGACCTTCCACGCCTTCCTCGATTTCGACGAAGCAGCCGTAGTCGGCGATGTTCGAGACCTTGCCGAACAGGCGCGAACCCTCCGGGTAGCGGCGCGAGATGTCGACCCACGGGTCGTCGCCGAGCTGCTTGAGGCCGAGCGAAACGCGCTGGCGCTCGCGGTCGAACTTGAGCACCTTGACCTCGACCTCGTCACCGATGTTGACGACTTCGGAGGGGTGCTTGACGCGGCGCCAGGCCATGTCGGTGATGTGCAGCAGGCCGTCGATGCCGCCGAGATCGATGAACGCACCGTAGTCGGTGAGGTTCTTGACCAGGCCCTTGAGGACCAGGCCCTCGGTGAGGTTGTCGAGCAGCGCTTCGCGCTCGGCGGAGTTCTCGCTCTCGACCACGGCGCGGCGCGAGACCACGACGTTGTTGCGGCGGCGGTCGAGCTTGATGACCTTGAACTCGAGCGGCTTGCCCTCGAGGTAGCTCGTGTCGCGCACCGGGCGCACGTCGACGAGCGAGCCCGGCAGGAAGGCGCGGATGGTGTTGATGTCGACGGTGAAGCCGCCCTTGACCTTGTCGCTGATGACGCCGGTGATGGTGGCGTTGTCCTCGCAGGCCTGCTCGAGTTCTTCCCAGGCCTTGGCGCGCTTGGCCTTGTCGCGCGAGAGCTTGGTCTCGCCGTAGCCGTCCTCGACGGCATCGAGCGCGACGTCGACGATGTCGCCGACGGCGATTTCGACGACGCCCTCGTTGTTCCTGAACTGGTCGGAGGGAATCACGCCTTCGGACTTCAGTCCGGCGTTGACGACCACGAAATCCGGGCGGACCTCGACGACCGTGCCCTGCACGATCGTGCCGGGACGCATTTTTGCCTCAATCTGGCTCTGTTCGAATAATTCCGCGAAGCTTTCCGCCATAATTCTGCTTACAAAGGTTTCCACCAGGCCGTGATTGCGTCATCGACGGCTTTTGCGGCAGGCCCCCTCGTCTCCTGTCTGTCGGTTGGTGGGACGATCGGGCCGGAACGACTGACTGTCTCTAGGCGTTGTGTCGCGAGAAAATCATTATCGGGTCCGGGCCAGACCACGTTCCCGCACGAGCTGCCTGACCTGCTCTTCGACGACGCGAATGTCGGTACTGGTCGTATCGAGGAGGATGGCATCGGGTGCGGGCTTGAGAGGTGCCACGGCGCGTTCCGCATCGCGCTTGTCGCGTGCCGTGATATCCCTCGAAAGCCGCGCGAGGTTAACACTCATTCCTTTTTCTATCAACTGGTTATAGCGCCTGCGCGCGCGCTCCTCGGCGCTCGCCGTGAGGAAGATCTTGAGCGTGGCATCGGGGAACACGACGGTGCCCATGTCGCGCCCGTCCGCGACCAGCCCCGGCGGACGGCGGAAATCGCGCTGGCGCGCGAGCAGCGCATCGCGTACCGCCGGGTGCGCGGCGACCTGCGAGGCGAGCGCGCCGCAGGCTTCGCTGCGGATGGTGTCGGTGACGTCGCATCCCGCCAGCAGGACGCGCGTGTCGCCTGGCCCCTCGACGAAGACGATGTCGAGTTCGCGGGCCAGCGCGGCGACCGCCGGGGCGTCGTCCAGGTCTAGGCCCCGGTCCTGCGCAGCCAGGCCGGCGAGCCGATAAAGTGCCCCTGAATCAAGAAGATGCCAACCCAGCCACGCCGTCAGCAGGCGCGCGATAGTGCCTTTGCCGGTGCCGCTGGGGCCATCGATGGTGATGACCGGCGGTGCGTCGGTCGCCGGCGTCACGAGGCGACCCGCAGTCCCGCTGCACGTGCCATCGCGGCAAAGCCGGGAAAGGATGTGGCGATTGCCGCGGCGTTGTCGATGACGATGCGGCCGCTCGCGCGCAGCGCAGCAATCGCGAAGGCCATGGCGATGCGATGGTCGCCGCGCGCATCGACCCGCCCGCCGCTGATCGGCCCGCCGGTGATGGCGATGCCGTCATCGAAAGTCTCGACCGCGACGCCGAGCGCGGCCAGCCCCTCGGCCATCACCGCGATGCGATCGGACTCCTTGTGCCGGAGTTCCTCGGCGCCGCGCAGCACCGTGGTGCCTTCGGCGCACGCGGCGGCGACGAAAATCACCGGGAACTCGTCGATCGCGAGCGGCACGGTGTGCGGCGGGATCGTGATGCCGCGCAGGGCGGCACTCGCCACCCGCAGGTCGGCGACCGGCTCGTCGCCGCAGCGGCGCTCGCCGTGGCGGCTGAGATCGGCGCCCATGGCGGCAAGGATCTCGAGGATCCCGGTACGCGTCGGGTTGACGCCGATGGCCGGCAGCATCAGCTCGCTGCCGGGTGCGATGCTCGCGCCGACGAGAAAGAACGCGGCCGAGGAGATGTCGGCGGGGACCTGCACCGCCGCTGCCCGCAGGCGTTGCCCGCCGGCCAGCGCCGCGTGGCCGCCGCCGTAATCGATGTCGACCCCGAACGTACCGAGCATGCGCTCGGTGTGGTCGCGCGTCGGCGCCGGTTCGTGCACGCGCGTCACGCCGTCGGCGAACAGGCCGGCGAGGAGCACCGCCGACTTGACCTGGGCGCTCGCCACCGGCAAGGCGTAGTCGATGGCTTGCAGCCGTCCGGCCGGCGCGAGACGCAGCGGCGGCGTGCCGCCCGGCGCGGTCTCGATACGCGCGCCCATGCGGTTCAGGGGTTCGCTCACGCGGCGCATGGGACGGCGGCTCAGCGAGGCGTCGCCGACCAGCGTCGCGCGGATTCCGGCGCCGGCGAGGATGCCGCACAACAGGCGCATCGAGGTTCCCGAGTTGCCGAGGTCGAGCGCCGCGGCCGGGTCGGCGAGGCCATCGACCCCCACGCCGTGCACGGTGAGGCGGCCGTCGCCGAGATCGTCGATGCGCACGCCCATGGCGCGGAAGGCGTTGATGGTGGAGACGACGTCCTCGCCCATCAGGCAGCCCTCGACGGCACAGACACCGTCGGCGAGCGCGCCGAACATGACCGCGCGGTGCGAGACGGACTTGTCTCCGGGTACGGTGACCGTACCGGCCAGGGCGCCACCCGGCGCCACTTCGAGGGTATCAGCGTGGCTCATTGGACTCCGGCACGATGCAGGCATCGCGCGCTGTCTTGGCGCGTTCGAAGGCGGTTTCGAGCGCCTGGCGGTCACCCGCTTCGAGCGCCGCGAGAAGCGTGGCGAAACGCTCCGCGTAGGCCGCGCTCGCGGCGAGCAGGGCCTCGCGGTTGGCGATGGCGATGTCGGCCCACATCGACGGACTGCTCGAGGCGATGCGGGTGAAATCGCGGAAACCGCCGGCGGCGAAGGCGAACACGTCGTCGGCATCGGCGGCGGCGGCGAGCGTATCGACCAGGTTGTAGGCGAGGAGATGCGGCAGGTGCGAAGTCTTCGCGAGCACCGCGTCGTGCGCGTCGACCGCCATCTCGACGACCGTCGCGCCTGCCGCGGTCCACATCGCGCGCACCCGCTCCAGCGCCTCCGGGCGGGTCTCTGGGAGCGGGGTGAGCACGACCTTGTGGGCGTCGTAGAGCTCGGCGAAAGCGGCATCCGCGCCGCTCTGCTCGGTACCGGCGATGGGATGACCCGGAACGAAATGCGGCAGGTGCGCACCGAGCGTCGCGCGCGCACTCGCCACGACGCTCGCCTTGGTGCTGCCGACGTCGGTGACCACGGCCCCCGGCGCGAGGGCCGGCGCAATGGCCGCCAGCACCTCTGCAGTCGCGCCGAGCGTCACGCCGACGACGACGGTATCGGCACGTGCCACCGCGGCGGCCGGATCGGTCGTGAAGCGGTCGATGATGCCGCGGTCGCGCGCGCGCTCGAGGTTGGCGACGCCGCGCCCGGCGCCGACGATCTCGCCGACCATGCCGGCGCGCCGCAGGGCGAGCGCGAGCGAACCGCCGATGAGGCCGACGCCGATGATCGCGAGCCGTTCGATCATGACAGGGCCGGGACGCCTCGCCGTGTCACAGGACAGCCCGCGGACAGCTGCCGAGCAGGTGGAATACCGCCGTGCGGGCTTCCATCTCGGCGAGGGCTTCGGCGACCGGCGGATCGCTCGCGTGCCCGAGCAGCTCGACGAAGAAGCGGTAGTGCCACTTGCCGGTGTGCAGCGGGCGCGACTCAATGCGCGACATGCTGATGTCGCGCGCCGCGAGCACGCTCAACACGCGATGCAAGGCGCCCGATTCGTTGGCCGTGCTGAACGTGACCAGCGTGCGGTCGTCGCCGCTGGGACCGGGCATGCTGCGCCCGAGCACGACGAAGCGCGTGGTGTTGTCCGGATCGTCCTCGATGTTCGCGGCAAGACTCGGCAGCCCGTAGATACGCGCCGCCTCGACACTCGCGATGGCCGCCGCGGCGGGCTCGTCGGCTGCACGGCGCGCGGCCTCGGCATTGCTGGTCAGCGCGACCAGCTCGCGGCCCGGCAGGCGACGTTGCAGCCAGGTGCGGCACTGCTCGAGTGCCTGTTCGTGGGCGAACACGCGCTCGACGGCGTCGAGCGAGCCGGCGTGCCCGAGGAGCTGGTGGTGCACGCCGAGCACGATCTCGCCGCAGACCTTGAGCGATGACGCGGCCAGCGCATCGAGCGTCTGGTCGACCGATCCGCCGAGGGAATTCTCGATCGGCACGACGCCGTAGTCACAGCCGCCGGACGCGACCTCGCGGAACACCTCGGCGATGGTCACCTGCGGGCGCGGCGTCACCGCGCCGCCGAAATGCTTGAGCAGCGCGGCGTGCGTGTAGGTCCCCTCGGGGCCGAGGTAGGCCACTTCGAGTGCGTGCTCGAGCGACAGGCAGGTCGAAATCACCTCGCGCACGAGTCGCGCGAGGTCGCCGTCGGGCAGCGGGCCGGGGTTGGCCGCGAGCAGGCGCCGCAGGATCTGCGCCTCGCGCTCGGGGCGATAGAACTCGACGGTTTCACCGGCGGCGCGCTTGACTTCGCCGACCTCGATGGTCAGCCCGGCGCGGCGATTGAGTAACGCGAGCAACTCGTCATCGACGGCGTCGATGGCGTTGCGCAATTCGGCTAGTCGCTGCTCCGAAGCCATCGCTCGCGATTCTCCGCGCACCCGTTACCGCGGCGCGCGCATCCCCTGCTCTCCCGTTGTTCTTCCTGGCCGGCTCGCGCTCAAGCGTCGGTATCGGCGCCGTCACCGGGGCCGGCCGCATCGCCGTCACCGGCCGCGGCGTCGTCGATCCCGGCGTCATCGGCATCACTGCCACCGAGATCGGCGATCGGCACCACCCCGACCAGCGACTCGCCGTCGCCGAGCGAAATCAGGCGTATGCCCTGCGTGTTGCGCCCGATGACGGAAACGCCGGCGACCGGCGTGCGCACCAAGGTACCACGATCGCTGATCAGCATGATCTCGTCATCGTCCGTGACCGACACCGCGCCGACCACGGCCCCGTTGCGCGCGTTGGCCTGGATCGCGATCACGCCCTGGCCGCCGCGGCCCTTGGTCGGGAACTCCTCGAAGCGCGTGCGCTTGCCGTAGCCGTGCGCGGTCGCGACGAGCACCGTGCCCTCGCCCTCGATCGGGATCAGTGCGATCACCTCCTGGCCGTCGCCGAGGCGGATGCCGCGCACCCCGCGCGCGGTGCGGCCCATCGGCCGCACGGTCTGCTCGGCGAAGCGGATCGCCTTGCCCGAGGAGCTCACCAGCATGATGTCGGCGGCGCCCTGGGTCAGCGCGACGCCGACGAGGTGGT
>JAUIFX010000002.1 GCA_030429865.1 Gammaproteobacteria bacterium
CGCAAGCTGCTGCACCCGATGGACGAGATCGCCGCCATCGAGTTCCTGCTCGAGCGTCTCAAGGCGACGAAGAACAACGCCGAGTTCTTCGACGCGATGAAGCGCTGAGCGCGCCCGTTTCCGGCGCCGGCTTCAGCCCGGCGGCCAGGTGAAGGAGCGCCCACCGAGCACGTGCACGTGCAGGTGGAACACGGTCTGGCCAACCGCCGCGCCATTGTTCACCACCAGGCGAAAACGATCGCCGTAACCTTCCGCCGTCGCGATTTCACCCGCTTTCAGCAACAGCGTGCCGAGCAACGCGGCATCCTCGGGCTGCGCGCTCGACACCATCGTGATCGGTTTCTTCGGGCAGACCAGGATGTGCATCGGTGCCTGCGGGTTGATGTCGCGAATGGCGATGACGCCGTCGTCCTCGTAGACGATGTCCGCGGGGATTTCGCGATCGACGATCTTCTCGAACAGGGTTTTCTCGCTCATGGTTCGGGATACTCCTTACGCTGACGTCGCCAGGTGTCAGCTCGCGCCTTCGTCCACGGGGGTGCGGCGTTCGAGCAGCACCGCCTCGCCGTTCTCGCGAATGATGTCGCCGAAGTGCAGGCGGAAACGGCCCTGGCGGCGATCCTCGAAAAAGAATTTCAGCGTGTGCGTGATGGTCGGGAAAGCGAGTTCGGACCAGGGGATCTCATGCTCGTGATACAACCGGCACTCGAGGCTTTCGCTGCCGGGCGCGAACTCGAGCACGGGTAACTTGGCCAGGAACATCATGTAGACCTGGTTGATCTGCGGCAGGTTGAACACCGCGTAGAGTTCGCCCACGTCGACCCGCGCGCAGGCTTCCTCCAGCGTCTCGCGCGCGGCCGCCTCGGCGGTCGTCTCCGCGTTCTCCATGAAACCGGCCGGCAGCGTCCAGTAACCGAAGCGCGGCTCGATGGCGCGCTTGCACAGCAGGACCTGGTCACCCCACACCGGGATACTGCCGGCGACGATGTTGGGATTCTGGTAGAAGATCTCGCCGCAGCTGTCGCAGACGTGGCGCGGCCGCGTATCGCCCTCGGGCGTCCGCCAGACCATGTGCTCGGAGCCGCAACGGCTGCAGAATTTCAAGGTGAGGGACTCTCCTGTGCCGCGTCGAGCGCGGCACGTATCGACGGCCACAGCGTCTCCAGGATGTCGACCTGCGCCGCCGCCGTGGGATGCAGGCCGTCGTCCTGGAACGCCTGCCAGTCGGTGGCGAAGCGCTCGAGCATGAACGGCGCGAGGACCACGTCCGCGGCTTGCGCGACATCGTCGTAGACGCTTTCGAACGCGGCAGTGTACCGGGGACCGTAGTTCGGC
Source organism: Gammaproteobacteria bacterium (assembly GCA_030429865.1). Lineage (GTDB taxonomy): Bacteria > Pseudomonadota > Gammaproteobacteria > JACKNG01. Next base: position 1,336 of record JAUIFX010000002.1, read on the forward strand.
GGAATGCGCATGCGTACCAGCACCACGCGCGCGCCGGCGGCAGATGCGGCAGCGACCATGGCGCCGAGCTTGCGGCGCGTCTCGGCGACGTCCATGCCGCGCAGCCCGTCGTTGCTGCCGAGCGCGACCACCACGACCGCGGGCTCGTGTTCGCGCAGCAGCCCGGGCAGCCGCCGCGCACCGCCGGAGGACGTCTCGCCGCTGATACTGGCGTTGACCACGGATTGCCGATAGCCTTCTGCGGACAGCTTCGCCGCGAGCAGACGCGGCCAGGCCGCCGCGCTGTCGATGCCGTAACCGGCGCTGAGGCTGTCTCCCACGATCAGGACCGGACCGGATGCCGCCGCGATGGCGACGGATGCCTTCCCTGCCAGAAAGAACATGAGTGCAAAGCCGACGATCGAACCCCGCCAGAACGCCATCATCGAAGTCGAACGTGTGAGCAAGTCGGTCACCGGCCCCCAGGGCGAGTTGCGAATCCTCGATGATATCAACTTTGCCCTCGCGCCTCGTGATCGTCTCGCCGTCACCGGTGTGTCCGGCTCGGGCAAATCGACGCTGCTGGGCCTGCTGGCCGGACTCGACACCGTCACCAGCGGGCGCATCAGCGTGCTCGGCCAGGATCTCGCGCAGCTCGATGAAGACGCACGAGCACGCCTGCGGCGCCAGCACGTCGGTTTCGTCTTCCAGGCCTTTCACCTGGTCGCGAGCTTCACGGCGCTCGAGAACGTGATGCTGCCGCTCGAACTCAAGGGCAGCGGCGACGCCGCGGCGGTCGCCCGTGACATGCTGGAACGCGTCGGTCTCGGCGCACGCCTGGGCCATTTCCCGCGTCAGCTCTCCGGCGGCGAGCAGCAACGCGTCGCGCTGGCGCGCGCCTTCTGCACCTCGCCCGCGATCCTCTACGCCGACGAGCCCACCGGCAATCTCGACGCGGCCAATGCCGAAGCCGTTGCCGAACTGCTGTTCGACCTCAACGAGGCTTTCGGCACCACGCTGGTCATCGTCACGCACGACGAGCGCCTGGCCGCGGCCTGCCCGCGCCGCATCGCGCTGGCCGGAGGACGTCTCGTTGCCTGAGCGCGCAGCGCGAACCCGCCTGCTGCTGCTCGCCACGCGCCTGCTGCGGCGCGATCTCGCGAGCGGGCGCCTGGTCGTCATGCTGCTCGCGGCGATCGTGGCGGTCGCGAGCACGACCTCGATCAACCTGCTCGTCACGCGCGTCGAGCGCGCCATGCTGGCGGAGTCGAGCGCCCTGCTCGCGGGCGATCTCGCGATCGGCACGCGCGACCCCACGCCGCCGCGCTACGCCGAGCGCGCGCGCGCTGCCGGTCTCGACACCGCGCGTACGGTCACCATGCGCAGCGTCGTCGCCGCCGGCGAAGCCCTCCAGCTCGTGCGCCTCAAGGCGGTCGACGACGCCTACCCCCTGCGCGGCGAGCTCCAGCTCGCGCCCCGCGTCCTCGGCCCGGTAAGTTTCGAACGCAGCGGCCCGCCGCCGGGCGAAGCCTGGGCCGACGCACGCCTGTTCCAGCTGCTCGATCTCGCGCCCGGCGATCGCATCACCGTCGGTGAGCGCAGCTTCCCGCTGACCCGCGTGGTGGTGCTCGAGCCCGACCGCGGCGGCGACGTGTTCACGCTCGCGCCGCGGGTGATGATCAACCTCGCCGATCTCGATTCGACCGGCCTCGTGCTGCCAGGCACGCGCGCCAGCTACCAGTTGCTATTGAGCGGCCCGCCCGCGGCGCTCGAAGCGTTTCGCCGGGCGCTCGATGTGCCGCCCGGGGTGAGCGTCACCGATCCGAGCGAAGCACGTCCCGAGATGCGCGCCGCCTTCATGCAGGCCGGACGCTTCCTCACCCTCGCCGCCTTTGCCGGCGTGCTGCTCGCGACCATCGGCATCGCCCTCGCCGCCAGTGCCTATGCCGAACATCATGAAAAGACCGTCGCGATCGTACGCACCCTCGGCCTGACCGGCCGCGAGACACGGCTGCTGCTCGGCGCCGAGATCGCGCTGCTTGCGGTGCTTGCCGCGGCGCTCGGCAGCGGGCTCGCGTGGCTGGTGCACAGCGTGTTGCTCGAACACCTGCTGCCGGCGAGCGCCGCGCCGCTGACCGCCCCGCCGGGATCGGCGCTCTTGCACGGCGCGTGGGTCGCGTTGGTCGTGCTGGCGGGTTTCGCCCTGCCGGCACTGATGCGGCTCACCCGTCTGCCGGTCGTTGTCGTGCTCAACCGCGATCGCGCGGCGCTGCCCGCGCAGGGCCTGCGCGCCGCGCTCGCCATGATCCTTGCCACCGCGCTCATCGCACCGTGGCACGTCGACGACGCGCGACTGGTCGCCCTCGCCTTCGCCGGCATGATGTGCGCGGCGCTGGTGCTGGCCGCGGCTGCGCTCGTGCTGGTGCGTGCACTCGGCCGGCTGCGTACGCGAACCCGCATGACGTGGCGTTTCGGCCTCGCCAGCGTCGCACGCCGCGCACGCCTGAGCGTGGTGCAGACCACCGCCATCGGGCTCGGCATCGCCGTGATCCTGCTGCTGGCACTGGTCCGTGGCGACCTTCTCGGCCAATGGCAGGCGCGTCTGCCGGCCGATGCGCCGAACCAGTTCCTGATCAACATACAAGGTGACGAAGTCGACGCGATGCACGCGTTCCTGCGCGACGAAGCCGGCGTCGAGGCCGCGTTCTACCCGATGGTCCGCGGGCGCTTGCGCGCCATCGGCGCGGCGCCGGTCGATCCGGATGCCTACGCCGACCCGCGCTCGCGCCGGCTCGCCGACCGCGAATTCAACCTGTCGTGGGCGACGCACATGAAGGCCGACAACCGCCTCGTGGCCGGAAGCTGGTGGGCGGCCGACGCGGTGGGCGAGATGTCCGTCGAACGCGGCATCGCCGAGCGCCTCGGTATCGGTCTCGGAGACATCCTCGAATTCAGCGTTGCCGACGACCGCGTGCGCGGCCGCGTGACGAGCCTGCGCGAGGTCGAATGGGACAACTTCGAGGTCAACTTCTTCGTCGTCACGACCCCCGAGCTGCTCGCCGGGACGCCGGCGACCTGGATCACGAGTTTTCACCTGCGGCGCAACGATGCCGGCCTGATGGCGCGCCTGGTCGAGCGCTTCCCGAGCGTCACGGTAATCGACGTCGATGCCCTGATGCGCCAGGTGCGCCAGGTCATGGGGCGCGTCGCCGCGGCGCTCACCTGGGTGTTCGGTTTCGCCCTCGCCGCCGGCGCACTGGTCCTGCTCGCGGCGGTCCAGGCGAGTCAGAACGAGCGCGTGCTCGACGTCGTGCTGCTCAAGACACTCGGCGCCTCGCGCCGCTTCGTCACGCTGGCAACGCTGACCGAGTTCACGCTGATCGGCCTCATCGCAGGCCTACTCGGCAGCGGCGGTGCGGTCGCCACCGGTTGGCTGCTCGCCGAGCGCGTATTCGACATGCCCTACCTGCCGGACTGGCGCATCCCGCTGACCGGCGTCGTCAGCGGCGTGCTCGCGGTCGGCGTGCTCGGCGTCGCGGTGGCGCGGCGCACGCACCGCCAATCGGTCGTCGCCAGTCTGCGCGCGAGCACCTGAGCGGGATCCGGGCACCTCGCTGCGCTGCAGCCTGCCGCGATCGGCAGGCCGGACTCCCGGGACAGCGGCACGCGCGCGCCGGCGCCCTTACAAGCGCTCGTCGTCGGCTTCCGTCCACGGCGGGCTCACTACGGCGATGAATCGCAGGGCTTCGTCGCCGCGGTTCTCGATCCACTGCACCGCGCCGCCCGGGATGACCACGGCATCACCGACCGTCAGCATCCGGGTCGCGTCATCGACGTGCATCAAGCCACGGCCGGCGATGACATAGTAGACTTCGGTCTGCGCGAGGCGATGACGGTAACTGTGTTCGCCGATCGCTACCTCGGCGAGCGCGAACGAGTAGGGCAGATCCAGCGCATCGTTCTTTGGATGCAGGATCTCCCACACGCGACAACCGTCGTTGGCAATCAACGAGACACAATCGGACAGGGACTTGGTGAACATGCCGGCCGCGCTTTCCTCTCGCTTCGAACAGCTACGCAGCATACCGCGCGCGAGCGCCGGGGACGCGCCGTGACACGATTCACCGGCCGTGCCGATTTCACCCACGGGCGCGCCACGCGCATCGGCGTCCTGCTGTGCAACCTCGGCACGCCCGAGGCGCCGACGCCCCGCGCGGTGCGGCGCTATCTCGCCGAGTTTCTCGCCGACCCGCGCGTCGTCGAGCTGCCACGCTGGCTGTGGCTGCCGATCCTGCACGGCGTCATACTGAACACCCGGCCGCGGCGTTCGGCCCACGCCTACGCCGCGATCTGGGGCGCTGACGGGTCACCGCTGCTGCGCGGCTCGGAGCGGCTGCGCGACCGCTTGGGCGATCGCCTGCGCGCGCGCCACGGCGAAGTCGTGGAAGTGGCACTGGGCATGCGCTACGGCGAACCCTCGATCGCGAGCGCGATCGACGACCTCCTCGCGCGCGAGGTGCGCCAGCTGCTGGTCGTGCCGCTCTACCCCCAATACGCCTCGGCCACGACCGCCTCGGTCATGGACGCCGTGTTCGCCCACCTCGGCACGCTGCGCTGGATGCCCGAGCTGCGCTACGTCGCGAGCTACCACGACGATGCGCGTTACATCGGTGCGCTGGCCGACAGCCTGCGCGCGCACCATGCCGCCGCGCCCCGCGGCGAACGGCTGCTGCTGTCGTTTCATGGCATCCCCCACGACACCTTCCTCGCCGGCGATCCCTACTTCTGCCAGTGCCAGGCCAGCGCGCGCCTGCTCGGCACCGAGCTCGGTCTCAACGAGGAGCAGGTGCACGTCACCTTCCAGTCACGCGTGGGGCCCAAGCGCTGGCTCGAACCCTACACGGACAAGACCCTCGAAGCATGGGGCAGCGCCGGTGTCGGCGACATCGACGTCATGTGCCCCGGATTCGCCATCGATTGCCTCGAGACGCTCGAGGAAATCGCGATGCAGAACGCCGCGACGTTCAGCGCCGCCGGCGGCGGCACGCTGCGTTACGTGCCGGCACTGAACGACAGCGCCGCGCACGTCGAGGCACTCGGCGGCATCATCGAAGATCACCTCGGCAACTGGCTCGCCGGCCCCCGGGGCGACGCCGACACCGCGCCGGCGCGCCAGGCCGCGGCTGCCCGCGCCCGCGCCATGGGCGGCAACTGAGCCGCTGCGACGACGCCGCCGCGCGCCGCCGGGCAAGCCCGCCCAGCTGGCGGCGCTTCGCTAACCGGCTACCGTCACGGCGACGTGCCGCTCGTGCGCGCGCGTACGATGCTCCCACAGGTACACGCCCTGCCAGGTGCCGAGCGCGAGACGGCCGTTGCGTACCGGCAGCGTGAGTTCCGTCTGGGTCAGCACGCTGCGCACGTGCGCCGGCATGTCGTCGGGTCCCTCGGCGGTGTGCCGGAACAACGGGTCGCCATCGGCGACGAGGCGCGCCATGAAGCGCTCGAGATCGCGCAGCACCTCGCCGTCGGCGTTCTCGCACACCATGAGCGAAGCACTCGTATGGCGGATGAAGACCGAGCACAGGCCGTTATAGACCCCGCTGGCCCGGACCACCTCGTCGAGTTCGGCGCTCAGCTCGTAGCAACCGCGGCCACGCGTCGCGCAGCGGATATCAGCGCAGTGCATCATGCCCGCGCGCTCAGGGGACGTGGACCACGAAGCGTTCGAGCGGACGCCGCATCTGGTTCGTCACCGTGGCCGGCCAGCCGTACCAGAACAGGCCCACGACCTGCTCGGCGCCGGCATCGAAGCCGACGATGTCGGCGAAGCGTGCGTCGCGCACCACGCCTCCCGTGGTCCACTTCGTACCGACCCCCTCGGCCCACAACGCCAGCATGAAATTCTGCGCCGCGCAACAACAGGCCGCGTAGTCTTCGCGCTCGCGCAGGGGATCCTCACCGCGCGCCGAAGTCAGCACCAGCCAACCGGGCATGGCGCGCCAGCGCCGCAGCTTGACCTCCGCCGCGCGCTCACCGCTCTTCGCCGCGACCATTTCCGCGTTCAGTTCCGCCACCGCGTCGCGCGCCTGCGCGCCGAGCAGGTAGAAGCGCCACGGCTCGGTGCGATGATGATTGGGCGCCCAGCAGGCGAGTTCGAGCGCGCGTTCGACGAGATCCGGCGGCACCGGCCCGGGCAGGAAGTCATGCACGGTGCGGCGCTCGCGCAGCACCCGGGCGATGGCAGCGTTCGCCGCCGCGTCGAAAGCCGTCTCAGTCATGGTTCGTCATCCTCGACCAGGCATTGCTCGATGAGCGCGAAGAACGCGGCCGCGGGCGGCGCACTGAAGCGCCAGCCGCAATGCACGGCACACGCGCCGCACTGCGCGAGCTGCCAACGTGCCGGCGGAAACCAGCTGTGCTCGGCGTGCGCTGCACCGACGACGTCACAACCGGGAGCGGCGGCGAACGTCGCGAAGCGGAAAGAGAAACCGGCCGGGTTGGTCGCATGATGCTGCATGCGCCCGGCGACCTCGATCGCCTGCGAGGTGAACGTCAGCAGGTGACCGCAGGCCGCGCAGCGCAGCCGCACGCGGCCGGTCTCGTCGCCGGTTTCGCTGCCCTGCGCGGCAGCGGCGTCAAACCATTCGTGCCGTTGGTTGTCGAAAGCATCGAGCATGTCGTGACGAGCCGGACTGGAAGGGACGCGCGCATCGTAACGAGGTCACGCGGACCCTTGATGTCACGCCGTGCGCACCAGTATAAGGGACCCTGCGCAGCAATGATGCGAACCTGCCCGGCGGCAAGGCCCGCGGCGCGCCCGCATGCGCTGCAGGCACCGAACCTCGGCATCGCGGCGCGGCGCGTCCCAGCGGCGCGCGGTGATGCTGCCAGGGCTTCGGCCCATCCCCGAGCGACCTGTTTCCGCCGCCACGCAACCATGTCACGACGATTGCCCGCCTTCGCGCGCCACGCACTGATCCTCATCTGTCTCGCCGCAACCGTGTCACCGGCCACGGCCACCGCGCAGGCCGATCCCCACGCGGCACAGCGCGAGCGTTTCGCCAAGGTGCTCGCTGCCCAGACGGCCGGCCGTCACGCGCAGGCGGCGGCGCTCGCGAGCGGCCTCGAGGATTACCCGCTCTACCCGTATTACCTCTACGAGGATCTGCGGCGGCGCCTGCACGAGTACCCGGTGGACGAGGTCGCGCGTTTCCTCAGTGCCTATCCCGGTTCGCTGCTCGCCACGCGACTGCGCGCGAGCTGGCTCACGCAGCTCGCCCGCGGCAAGCGCTGGCGCAACTACCTCGATTTCTACCAGGTCGGCGACGACGCCACCCTGCGCTGCCACCAGCTCGTCGCGCGCTTCGAGAGCGCCCAGCTCGAGGGCGCGCTGGCCGATACCCGGGCGACCTGGCTGAGCGGCGGGTCGCTGCCCGACGCGTGCGACCCGGCCTTCGCGCGGCTGTACGCGAGCGAGCTGATGACCGACGAGCTGGTCTGGCAACGCATCGCCCTGGCCATGGAAGCCGGTAATCGCGGGCTGGCCAGCTACCTCGCGCGACGTCTCGAGGCCCCGCGCCTGCAACGCCTGCACGCGCTGTGGGACGAAGCCCACCGCCAACCGCAAGCGGTGCTTGCCCGCGGCGGGCTCGACGACGATAGCGTGACGCGCACGATCCTGCTGCATGCCCTGGCCCGTCTCGCGCGCGGCAATCTCGAAGCTGCCGAGCGCGCCTGGGAACGGCTGCGCGAACGTCATGCCTGGAGCGCCGCGGAGCGTGGCGAGGCCGCGCGCACGCTGGCGCTGGCGGCTGCCGCCGCGGACCACCCGCGGCGCGTCGCGCTCCTCGACGCCGTACCGCCGGCCAGCGTGAACGATGCCGTCGAACGCTACCGCATCCGCGAAGGTATCCTCGCCCGCGCCTGGCCGGAACTGGTGCGCTGGACCGAGCATCCGCCGACGGGCGAGGTCAATGCGCTGCGCTGGCGCTACTGGCGTGCCGTGGCGCTGACGCACACCGGCGCGGCGGAAGCCGCGCGCATCCTGTTCGCCGACCTCGCCGGCGAACGCGACTATTACGGCTTCCTGGCCGCCGACCGCCTCGGTCGGCGCTACGACTTCGGCCACCGCCCGGTCGCCGCGAGCGACGCCGAACTCGCCGCGCTCCAGGCGCGGCCCGGCATCGCCCGCGCACGCGAACTCTACCTGCTCGAACGCCGCTACCCCGCGCGGCGCGAATGGTTCCACGAGATGTCGCGCCTCGAACGCCGCGAACTGGAAGTCGCGGCGACGCTCGCCACGGCATGGGGCTGGCGCAACCAGGCCATCTTCGCGCTCGGCCAGGCACGCTCCTACGACGACCTCGAGCTGCGTTTCCCGGTCATCCACGCCGAACTGGCCGAGAAGTATGCCGTTCAGCGCCAGCTCGACCCGGCCCGGGTGATGGCTCTGATCCGCTCCGAGAGCGCTTTCGTGGTCGACGCCCGCTCGCCCGCCGGCGCGCTCGGCCTGATGCAGCTGATGCCGGCCACGGCGCGGGAAATGGCGCGCCGCACCGGGCTGCGCCTCGAGCGGCTCGAGCGGCTCTACGAGCCGGCCGTCAACATCGCCCTCGGCACCGCGTACATGGAGCGCATGCTGGCGCGCTACGACGGCAACTTCGCCATGGCCGCGGCGGCGTATAATGCCGGTCCGCAACGTGTACGGCAGTGGCAGGGCGGCAACTGCACGGCGGCCGAAATCTGGATCGACACGATCCCGTTCACCGAGACCCGCCGTTACGTCAGGCGCGCCTTTTTCTACGCCGCCGTCTACGAGTGGCGGCTGGGGCGCGACATTACGCCGCTGTCCAGCGTCATGCCCCCGATTCCCGCGGCGCGCTCGAACGACATTTCGGATTGCAGGACATGAACAGAACCACTATCGGACTACTCGGCGGCAGCGGCTTCGTCGGCGGCGTGCTCGCCAACCGGCTGGTCACGGCCGGCTACGCGGTACGCATCTTCACCCGCGCCCGCGCCCATGCGCGCGAGTCGTGGCTGCTGCCCGATACCGACGTCGTCGAGGTCGACAGCACCGAGCAGGAACAGCTCAACGACGCCTTCGAAGGCTGTGCCGCGGTCGTCAACCTGGTCGGCATCCTCAACGAGCGCGGTGACAACGGCGCCGGCTTCCGCCGCGCCCATGTCGATGTCGCCGCGCGCGCCGCCAAGGCCTGCAAGCACGCCGACGTCCCGCAGCTCGTGCACCTCAGCGCCCTCAACGCCGACAGTTTCGCCGCCAGCCACTACCTGCGCAGCAAGGGTGAGGCGGAGAAACTGCTCGCCGAGGAGAACGGGCGCGTGCTCCGGGTGACCGTCATGCGGCCTTCGGTGATCTTCGGCGCGCACGACGATTTCACCAATCGCTTCGCCCGCCTCATCCGGCTGAGCCCCGGCGTATTCCCGCTGGCCTGCGCCGAGGCGCGCCTGCAGCCGGTCTATGTCGGCGACGTCGCCGACGCCATCCTGCGGGTCATCGCCGATCGCGCCCTCGGCGGCCAGCGCTACGAGCTGGCCGGACCGGACGTCATCACGCTGGGCGAGCTGGTGCGCTACATCGGTGAGCTCATCGGTCACCCGGTGCGCGTGATCCCGCTCGGCAGTACGTTGTCGAAGCTGCAGGCGAACGTTCTCGAGCACGTCCCCGGCAAGCCGTTCTCGCGCGACAACCTGCGCTCGCTGCAGGAGGATTCGGTGCTGACCCAGGGCAACGGCCTCGAAGCGCTCGGCATCGTACCCACGCCGATGCGGGTCATCCTGCCCGATTACCTCGCCCACAGCGGTACGCGTCATCGGTATTATGACTATCGCACCACCGCGCGGCGCGACTGAGACGAGACACGCGTCGTCGTCGCCCGGCGCGTGCGGCCGGTTGCATCGCGCCCGTTCCGGCTCACCCGCCGCGGCGGCCTGACCCGCCCGTCATGGAGATCTACGAAGTCGGCGGCGCCGTGCGCGACGGTCTGCTCGGCCGCCCGGTCGAGGATCGCGACTGGGTCGTGGTCGGCGCGAACGAGGACGCCATGCTGGCACGCGGCTTCCGCAAAGTCGGCGCCGACTTCCCCGTCTTCCTGCATCCCGAAACGCACGAGGAGTACGCCCTCGCCCGCACCGAACGCAAGGCCGGGCACGGCTACAAGGGCTTCGTGACCGACGCCGAGGGCGTCACCCTCGAGCAAGACCTCGCGCGGCGCGACTTCACCATCAACGCCATGGCGCGGGATGCCGGCGGCCGTCTCGTCGATCCCTACGGTGGCCAGCGCGACCTCGCCGCCGGGCTCCTGCGCCACGTCACCGAGGCCTTCGCCGAGGATCCGCTGCGCGTCCTGCGCGGCGCGCGTTTCGCGGCGCGCTTCGGTTTCGCCATCGCGCCGGAGACGATGGCGCTGATGCGGCGCATGGCGGCCGCGGGCGAGCTCGCCACGCTCGCGCCCGAGCGTGTCTGGCAGGAGCTCGCGCGCGCGCTCGACGAAACGCACCCGGAACGCTTCGTCACCGTGCTGCGGGAATGCGGTGCGCTGGCCGCCCTGTTCCCCGAAATCGACTGCCTGTTCGGCGTGCCACAGCCGGCGCGCCACCATCCCGAGATCGATACCGGTGAGCACATCCTCCTCGCGCTCGCCCAGGCCGCGCGCTGGCAGGCGCCGCAGACGGTACGCTTTGCCGTGCTCGTGCACGACCTCGGCAAGGGCACGACGCCGGTCGAGAAACTGCCCTCGCACCACGGGCACGACGTACGCGGCGTCGCCCTGATCGAGGCGTTGTGCGAGCGCATCCGCGCGCCGCGCGAACACCGCGACCTGGCGTGCCTGGTGTCGCGCCTGCACATCCGCGCCCATCGCGTGCTCGAACTCCGGCCGCCCGCGCTGCTGCGCCTGCTCGAACAGGCCGACGCCTGGCGGCGGCGCGAGCGCTTCGAGCTGCTGCTCATGGCCTGCGCCATCGACGCCACCGGCCGTGCCGGCTTCAGCGAACGACCCTACCCGCAGGCCGAACGCCTGCGCCAGGCGGCGGACATCGCCAGCGCGGTCGATGCACGGGCGATTGCCGCAAGCGGCGTCAGTGGGCCCGCACTCGGCGAGGCGATTCGCGCCGCCCGCCTCGAAGCACTCACTCGCAGCGGTATCTGATCGCGAACTCCTCTTCGTTGTCCGGTGGCTTGCCGGGAACGATGATGCCGCTGCCGGCAAGGCGCAGGGACTCGCGCTTGAGCGGGTAACGCGTGCCGTCGTCCATGATCACCACCGAGCCGTTGGTGCTGTTGTCCGTGATGGTGCAGCGCCCGCGGCTGAACTGCGCAGAGAGGTGCTGGCGCGAGACGAGATCCTTGCGCACGACGAGGTCGTTGTGCTCGCCGCGCCCGATCGAGACGACCGGCCGCGCGGCATCGACGGTCAGGCTGTCACCGCCGTAGGTGAATACGACGCGCACGCAGCGCCGGGCGTCGCGCGGCGCGGTCTGTTCACCCGCGTAGGCCGTGATCGTCTCGACATTCCAGATGATCTCGTAGAGTTCGACGTGCTCGAGCGACACCGCGTTCCAGGTCTCGTCGTCGACGTAGCGGGACACGGCGCGGAAGATCCGCGGCAGCTCGTCGATGACCGCGCGGGTGGCGAGCGTCTGCTCGGGCTTGGCGTTGTGCCCGGCCCAGTCCGCGATCTTGCCCGTGGTGCTGGCGAGGGCCTCGTTGCCGGGCGGAACCGCGCCACAGTGCAGACCGATGCGCATGCGCATCTCGCGCCCCCCGCGTGGCGGCTGATCATGGAGGCACTCGTGGATGCCGCTCGCCGCCGCCGCGGCATCGGTCGCTCGTTCGAACGAGACCAGCAGTTGATCGCCCGCCTCGGCCAGCACCTCGCCGTGGTGATCGCGGCAGAGGCGGCGCGCCGTGTCGAGCATGCGGGCGACGATCTCGCGTGCCTCGGCGTCGCCGAGAGTCTCGTACAGCGCCGTGCTGCCGACGATGTCGGCGGACATCACGACCTTGTGCCCAACCAATGATGGCGCACGCTCGCCAGCCAACGTTTTCCCCTCGCTCAACGATCCTTGCTCAGCCGGCCCTGGAAAAGTGGCCGGACGCGACGGTATCACGTCGCCCGCCAGGTCTCCATGCGCGGGATCAACACATCGGCAGCGCTCAGTGCGCCGTACCCCACAGCTCCTCGAGCCGCTGGTCGCGCCCGCAGTTGTAACGGTAGAAGCGATAACGGAACGCGTTCTTGACGTAGAAATCCTGGTGGTAGTCCTCGGCCGGGTAGAACGTGGCGGCATCCTCGATGGTCACGACGATGTCTCCGGAGAACGGCTTGTTCCGTTCGAGCGCCGCACGCGAGGCCTCCGCCGCGGCCCGCTGCGCCGCGTCGTGGACGAAGATCGCGGGGCGGTACTGGTTGCCGTGGTCACAGAACTGTCCGTCGGCCGTGGTCGGGTCGACGTTGTGCCAGAAGACGTCTAGCAGGCGCTCGTAACTGACGCGCTCGGCATCGTAGACGACCTGCACGGCCTCGGCATGGCCGGTCTTGCCGCGCGAGACCTGGTCATAAGTGGGGTTCTCGACACTGCCGCCGATGTAGCCGGAGGTGGTCGAGACGACTCCCTCGAGGACGTCGAAGGGGCCCTCCATGCACCAGAAACAGCCGCCCGCGAACGTCGCCACCGCGCGCTCGCCGACCGCTTCCTCCGCCGCCACGGCCACGGCCGGCGCGAGCCACGCGCACAGACAGGCGGCGAGCGCCGACACGATACGAACTCGGACGCGGGGCATGGCGAAGCTCCTGGGTAGATGCACGGGAGTGCCTTGAGACCGCCGCGGGCGCGCTAAGTTGCAGTGCGTCGCGCGCAGCCGTCTACCAGAACATCCATACCAGCCAGGCACCGAGCAGCAGTCGATAGAGTGCGAACGGCCACATGCCGACACGCTCGATGAAGCGCAGGAACAACACGATGCAGACCAGCGCGCTGAACCCCGAACAAGCGGCGACGAGCGCGAGCTGACCCCAGGGTTGCGGACCCCCGGCGCTGACGAGCTCGAGCGCTTCGAGGCCGCCGGCGAGCACGATGACCGGGATCGAGAGCAGGAACGAGAAGCGCGCACCGGCGGCGCGCGAGAGGCCGGCGGCAAGGGCCGCGGTCATCGTGATACCGGAACGCGACACGCCCGGAATCAGCGCGAGCGCCTGCGCGGCGCCGATCAGCAGCACGTCGCGCCAGCCGAGCGAGCCGAGCTCGCGGCGCCGTGCGCCGAGACGATCGGCGAGCCACAACAGGACACCGAAGATGACCGTGGTGGCAGCGATGACGAGTGGCGAGCGCAGGTTGTTGGCGATGAAATCGTGGCCGAGCAGGCCGACCAGGCCGACCGGGATCGTCCCCAGCAGCACGGCCCACGCGAGGCGTGCCTCGGGATTGCTCTCGCGCCGCGCGAGCGCCAGGCACCAGCCGCGGCTGAGGGCGAGGATGTCATGGCGAAAATAAGCGCACACCGCGGCCAGGCTGCCGAGATGGGCGGCGACGTCGAAGGCCAGTCCCTGGTCGGGCCAGTCGGTCACCGCCGGGAGCAGGATAAGGTGCGCCGAACTCGAGATGGGCAGGAACTCGGTGACGCCCTGCAGCAGGGCGAGCACGATGATGTGAAAGGTGGTCACGCGCTGGTCCGTCCTCGACGTCGCGATGAATCAGGCAAGCTCTGCACGGGCAGCCGCCGTGTCCGCCGATGGCCTCGGGCGAGGCCCGCACCGGTCACCCGGACCGCGAGGTCGCGCGGCGCAAACGGCCCGGCCGCACCGCTGAGCGGCGGCGCCCGCGCCGTCGCGCCTGCTCAACGCACGAAACCGTCCAGGCGGTGACGTTCGTCGATGGCGAAGCCGCAGAGCGCCGCATCATAATCGATCGCCAACGCCATGAACTTGAACGTTTCGCCCATTTCGCCTGGCAGCAACAATCGTTTTGCTTCCTGTGCGCGGGCGTAATCGTCGACCGCCGAAGCGCCGGCGGCATCGGCCAGGATCCGCTCGAGACCGCAGCCGATGAGAAAGCGCGCCTGCGTGGCATAACCGGCGACGCGGAAGCCGGCCGCGGCAGCGGCCTCGGCCAGATGGGTGAAGTCGACCGAGACGGTGAGGTCCTGCAAGCCCGGCAGGAAGAACGGATCGTCATGCACGTGGTGGCGGTAGTGACACTTGAGCGTACCGTCGCGGCGCGCCGGGTGCAGGTACTCGTGGCGCGCATAACCGTAATCGGCGATCAGCGCGACGCCCCGCGACAGCACGCCGGCGAGCCCTTCGCACCAGGACTCGAGGCCTGGCAGGTATTCGCTCACGTAGCCGGCCGGGTGGGCGGCGAGTGCGGCGAGAAACGCGGCCGGCGGCGGCGGTTCCGGGCGGCCCATCGCGCGCCATGCGAAGGCGTCGCCGTCGAGCCCCACCCCCAGCGCCTCCGGCCCCGCCTCGGCGGCACGTACGCGTGCCGCCGGCATCGCGTCGAGCACCTCGTTGGCGACGATCACGCCGACGCCGGCGGCGACGTGATCGGCCGACCAGGTGACGCGCTCGACGAGGGCCGGCACGGCGCGTTCGAGATGCGCGCGCTGACGCGCACGCAACGCCGCGCTTGGCTCGACGATGTGGTAGCGCAAATTCGGATCGGCGCCGAGCAGCGCGCCACACAACGCCGCGGCGAGCCGGCCGCTGCCGGCGCCGTATTCGACGATGACCTCGCCGTCTTCGGCGAGGATGTCGCGGCACTGGCGTGCGAGACAGGCGGCAAACAAGTCACCGCTCTCCGGCGCGGTGACGAAATCGCCGGCCGCTCCGAAGATCGGATTGTCCGACGCGTAGTAGCCGAGCCCCGGTTCGTAGAGCGCACGGCGCATGTAATCGGCGAACGGGATCGCGCCGGCGGGGCTGGCCGCGATGTCCGCACGGATCAGCGCGGCGAGGCGCCGGGAGCGCGCTAGCCCCGCCGGATCCGGATCCGGTAAGCTTGCCGGCGCACTCATAGCCAGAGGTGGCCGCGCCGACGGGCGGGCCAGTCGTCATCAGCGCGCAAGCATCCCGCACAACACCCGCCGCGTCGTCTCCGGTCGCGCTCATCACCGGCGCCGCGAAACGCCTCGGCGCCGTCACCGCCCGACGCCTGCACGGCGCCGGCTACGACATCGCGATCCACTACCACACTTCGGCTGGCGAAGCGCGCGCACTCGCCGCGGAACTCAACGAGGATCGCGCCGGCTCGGCGTTCGTGCTGCGGCAGAATCTCGCCGCACGCGACGCCGGCGAGCGCCTCGTGCGCAACTTCGCCAGGAAGGCAACGCGCCTCGACGTGCTGATCAACAATGCGTCGGTTTTCGATGCAACGGACCTCGACGCGGCCGAGCCGGGCGCCTGGGAGCACATGCAGGCGATCAACCTGCGCACGCCCTACTTCCTGTGCCTGCACGCCGCGCCGCTGCTGCGGCGGCAGCGTGGTGCGATCATCAACATCGCCGACATCCACGCCGAACGGCCGCGCGCCGGGTACTCGATGTACTGCACGTCGAAGGCCGGCCTGCTCGCGGTGACACGCTCGCTCGCGCTCGAACTCGCGCCCGAGATCCGCGTCAACGGCATCTCTCCCGGCGCCATCCTGTGGGCCGACAGCGAAGATGCCGCGCTGCGCCGGGACGCCCTGCGCGCGACCCCGCTGGGCCGCCGTGGCGAGCCCTCGGACATCGCCGAGGCGGTGCTCTACCTGGTCCGCGCGGGCTACGTCACGGGCCAGGTCATCAACGTCGACGGCGGCCGCTCGCTGCACATGTGAGCGCAACGCCGCCATCGCGGCCACGGGCGCGCCTGGATACGTGTCGGGCCACGGTGCATGTCGTTCGGCGCAGAGCATGGATGGCGTTCGAAGGGCTGTCGTCCGGTGCGAGCCGGCCGCGCGCGGTCGCGACGCCTCAGCGGCGCGTCAAGCCGAAAGCCGGCAGGGGTGAGCCCAGGTACCAGCGCCCGGAGTCGTCGTCGTACCACCAGAACTGTTCGTCGCGCAGTTCCTTGACCACCCCGGAATCGACGTCGTAGTACTCGATCAACGCGACCACGCGGCCCTCGCGGCCCGTGTCGGCGACGAGCTTGGTACCGATGTCGTAGCCGGTCACGCGGTAGCGCGCGACGCGCGCGAGGTCGGCGTCGACCGCGCTGCCGTCACGGGCGCGCAGGACCTTGGCCGCTTCGTCGTAGTAACCCCAGCGCAGCAGCTTGCCATAGGTCTTCACCGCGGCATCGAAGTCGTCGGTGCGCGAGCGCTTGGCGACCAGCGGCACCTCGGAACAGGCCGCGAGCAGGGCCGCCGCGAGCAGCGCGATGCCGATCCGCAGCGCGCACCGCGTGGCCATGCGCCGCGCGTTCACGGGCAGGCCACCGGGTCGCCGCGCAGCGGCTGCGCGAGCGGCGGCAACTCGTTCGGCGCCACCACGTGCAGGGGCAGCGCGCCCGGCGCCGCGGCCTGCCACAGCTCGGCGAGCGTCGCGTTGCACGCCGGATGACGCCAGCCCGGCAGCAGTTCGGCGAGCGGCGCGAGCACGTAGCTCGCGCGCTCGAGCGCCGCGAGCGGCAGGTCGAACTGGTCGCCGTCGGGCGGCGGTGCGCGCAGCAGCAACACGTCGAGATCGAGCGCGACCGCACCGGCGGCATCGGCGCCACGGGTGCGCCCGCACAAGTCCTCGATGGTCTTCAGCTGCGCGCGCAGCTGCGAATAGTTGAGCACGGTGTCGAACGCGACGACGAGATTCCAGTAGGCCTCGCCGACGCCATCGACCGGCGCGCTTTCGTAGACGGTGGACAGTTCGAGCTCACCGAACTGCTGGCCGAGGCTGCGCAGGCCGCAGGCCAGGCTCGGCGCGCGCGCGACGTTGCTGCCGATGCCGACGTAGGCGCGTCGCTTGAGACTCATCCGCCGCGCTCCCCGCGCTCGATCACGATGCCCACCTCGCGCACCTCGCGCAGCACGCCGGGCTTGCGGATGCGCAGGCGGATCCAGCGCACATCGAACTCGCCGAGCACGGTGCGCGTGAGATTCTCGCCCAGCGCCTCGACGAGCTGGTAGCTGCTCGCACGCGTGAACTCGATGATGCGATCGGTGACCGCCTTGTAATCGACGGTGTGGACGAGGTCGTCACTCGTGCCGGCCTCGCGCATGTCGGTGCCGAGCTCGACGTCCATGATCAGCGTCTGGCGGATGCGCCGCTCCCACTCCCACACCCCGATCAGGGCGTCGACACGCAGTTCGTTGAGAAAGACGATGTCCATCGATTTCTTGTAGCTCTGGCTGACGACGGCGCACGGTTGCGCCGGGCAGGACGTTCGATCGGGCCAGTGTATACCGGATCGCGCCCGACCGGTCCGCGTGCCATCCCTGCGGGCGGTCGAAGGGTGGTCGAACGGCGGCCTGATGCCAGCCCGAGGGCAGCCCGAGGGTAGCGATAGTAGCAAAGCGGGCAACGCGGCCGCGCAGCCACGCCACCACCCACGCGCCCGCCGCGGGCGACCTCGGCACGGCCGCTTCGCGGCGCTTGATTGCCCCCGGGGCTTCGGCTGCAATAGCGCGATGCTGCTCCTCATCGTGCTCGTCGCCGCGGCCTACGCGATCGGCTCGGTCGCCTCCGCGGTGATCGTGTGCCGCGCGCTCGGCATCGCCGATCCGCGCGAGGTCGGCTCGGGCAACCCCGGCGCCACCAACGTGCTGCGTCACGGTGGCAAGAAAGCCGCCATCGTGACCCTGCTCGGCGATGCCGGCAAGGGCGTGCTGCCGGTCCTCGCTGGCCACCTGCTCGGGTTCGCGCCGCCTGCGCTCACCGCGATCGGCGCGGCCGCGTTCGCCGGTCACCTGTTCCCAATCTTCTACGGCTTCAAGGGCGGTAAGGGCGTGGCCACGTTCATCGGCGTGAACTTCGCGCTCGATTGGCGCATCGGCGCGGCGTTTGCCGTGGTGTGGCTGCTCGTCGCACTGGCCACGCGCTATTCGTCGCTCGCCGCACTACTCGCCACGGCGCTGACACCCGTGGTCGCCTGGTACCTCGCGCAACCCGCGGCCGCGGTCGCACTCTACGCGGTGATGGCGGCACTCATCTTCTGGCGCCACCAGCGCAACATCCGCGACCTGCTCGCCGGGCGCGAGAAGAAGATCGGCGAGAAAAGCCCGGCCTGAGGCGTGCCGCGGTTCAGCGGGCCGGATGCGGCGCCGGCAGCGTATCCAGCGGCCAGCGCGGGCGCACGGCGAAAGCGGCGCCGTCGGCTTCACCGGCGACCAGGCGCCGGTAGCCGGCATAGGCGATCATCGCGCCGTTGTCGGTCGCCAGGCGCAGCGGCGGAAACACCACGCGACAGCCGAGGTCCGTCCCCAGCGCGGCGAGCGCGGCGCGCAGGTCGGCGTTGGCGCTCACACCGCCGGCGACGACCAGCGTCCGCAGACCGGTGGCCTTCAGTGCGCGGCGGCACTTGATGACGAAGGTATCGACCACCGCGTCGGTGAACGCACGGGCAACGTCGGCGCCGAGCGCCGCGTTCGCCGGGGTTTCGGCGAGCGTGTTCATGACGTAGGTCTTCAGGCCGCTGAAGCTGAAATCGAGGCCCGGCCGATCGGTCATCGGGCGCGGAAAGCGGAACCGCGCGCCGTCACCCGCGCGCGCCAGTCGCTCGATCGCGGGCCCGCCCGGGTAGCCGAGGTCGAGCATCTTGGCGACCTTGTCGAACGCTTCGCCGGCGGCATCGTCGAGCGATTCGCCGATGATGCGGTAGGCACCGAGCGCCTCGACGTGCACGAACTGCGTGTGCCCGCCGGACACCAGCAGGGCAAGGAACGGCATCTCGAGATCGTCGTGCTCGAGCAGCGGCGCGAGCAGGTGGCCTTCCATGTGGTGCACGCCGAGCGCCGGGATGTCCAGGCTCCAGGCGAGCGCCCGCGCGAAGCCGGCGCCGACCAGCAAGGCGCCGGCGAGGCCCGGTCCGGCCGTGTAGGCGACGGCGTCGAGGTCGGCCGGAACGAGGCCGCATTCGGCCAGGGTCTCGCGCACCAGCGGCACCAGCTTGCGCACGTGGTCGCGCGACGCCAGTTCCGGCACCACGCCGCCGTAGGCTGCGTGCGTCGCGACCTGGCTGTAGAGACGCTCGGCGAGCAGTCCGCGGGCGCCGTCGTAGACCGCCACCCCGGTCTCGTCGCAGGAGGTTTCCAGGCCCAGCACGCGCATCAGGCGGCCCTCGGCGCAAATTCTCGACTTTGTCGCTGCACGCGGCTATTATCGCGCGTTCCCTTGCAGCCCGGCGGCCCGTGTGCGGTCCGCACCAACGAAGGATTTGATTCAGGTATGCCCACTGTTCGCGTCCGAGAAAACGAGCCTTTCGACATTGCCATGCGTCGCTTCAAGCGCGCCTGCGAAAAAGCGGGCGTCCTCGCCGAAGTGCACCGCCGCGAATACTACGAGAAGCCGACCCAGGTGCGGAAGCGCAAAGCCGCCGCCGCCGTCAAGCGCTGGCAGAAGAAAGCCGCGCGCCAGTCGCTGCGTCGCACGCGTCCCTACTGACCCCCTCCCACGCCCCTTCCCGCCCGCGCTTGAGCACCGAGATCCGCGATCGCCTCGCCGCCGACGTCAAGGCGGCGATGAAAGCCGGTGAAAAGGACCGCCTCGCCGCGCTGCGCCTGATATCCGCCGCCTTCAAGCAGTTCGAGGTCGACCAGCGCGCCGAGGTCGACGACGAGCGCGCCGTCGAACTGCTCACGCGCATGGCGAAGCAGCGCCGCGAGTCGATCGAGCAATATGACAGCGCGGGCCGCGACGAACTCGCGGACAAGGAGCGTTTCGAACTCGACATCATCGCCACCTACCTCCCCGCACAGCTCGACGCGGCAGAACTCGAGGCGCACGTCGCCGCCGCCATCGCGAGCACCGGCGCCAGCGGCATGCGCGACATGGGCAAGGTGATGGGCGTGCTCAACGGCGAACTCAAGGGCCGTGCCGACATGGCCGCGGTAAGCGCCCTGGTCAAGGCCCGCCTCGCCGGGCAGTAAGCCCGGCCGCCCGCCCGCGTCCCCCGATTCGCCGCGACGCGATTCCCGCGTCCGCCCGGCGCCGCTACACCGGTACAATAGCGCGCCCGAGTCCGAGTTTCCCCGCCCCGCCATGGCCGGACGCATCCCGGAACAGTTCATCGACGACCTGCTCGCCCGCATCGACATCGTCGATGTCATCGAGGCGCACCTGCCGCTGCGCAAGGCCGGCCGCGAGTTCCAGGCGCTGTGCCCCTTCCACGGCGAAAAGACGCCGTCGTTCACGGTCAGCCGCGAGAAGCAGTTCTTCCATTGCTTTGGCTGCGGCGCCCACGGCACCGCCGTCGGCTTCCTCATGCAGCATCGCAACCTCGAATTCCCGGAGGCCATCGAAGAACTCGCCGCGATGGTCGGCGTCGAGGTCCCGCGCGAGGGCGGCGGTGGCAGTCGCGGCCGCGCGAGCGACAGCCGCGAACTCTACGCGGTGCTCGAGCGCGCGCGCAGCTGGTTCGAGCAACAGCTGCGCCAGGCCGAATCGCGCCAGCGTGCGGTCGATTACTTCAAGGGGCGCGGGGTGAGCGGCGAGATCGCACGCCGGTTTCGCCTCGGCTTCGCGCCGGACGGCTGGCGCAACCTCTACGAGAAGCTGACCGCGGAAGGTATCGACGAGAGCCGCCTCGAGCGCACGGGCCTGGTCATCAAGCGTGAACGCGGCGGCTACTACGACCGCTTCCGCGACCGCGTGATGTTTCCCATCCACGACCGGCGCGGGCGCGTCATCGGCTTCGGCGGGCGCGTCATCGACCAGGGCGAACCTAAGTACCTCAACTCGCCCGAGACCGAGGTCTTCCACAAGGGACGCGAGCTGTACGGCCTGTTCGAGGCGCTCGCTGCCGGCAAGCCGCGCAGCCTGCTCGTCGTCGAGGGCTACATGGACGTCATCGCGCTCGCCCAGCACGGGCTCGACAATGCCGTCGCGACGCTCGGTACCGCGGTCACCGGTGACCACCTCGACCAGCTGTTCCGTCACGTGCCCGAGGTGGTGTTCTGTTTCGACGGCGACGCCGCCGGGCGGCGGGCGGCGTGGAAAGCGCTGGAAACCGCCCTGCCGCGCATGGCCGGCGATCGCCAGGTGCGCTTCGCATTCCTCCCCGAGGGCCACGATCCGGACACCGCCGTGCGCGAATTCGGCGCCGACGGCTTCCTGCGCGAAGCGAAACGCTACGGGCTGTCGGAGTACCTGCTCGAACAGCTGCGCCGGGACATCGACATCACGACCGCGGACGGCCGCACGCGTCTCGTCGCCCAGGCGGTGCGCCACCTCAAGCAGATCCCCGACGAGGCGCACCGCGTGACCGGCGCGCGCCTGCTCGCCGGGCTGTCGCAGTTCGACGAGGATCTCATCCGCGAGCAGCTCGGTTTCCGCTCGCGGCGCCGCGCACGGGCGCCGGTCGCGCCGCTCAACCGCTTCACCCGGCGCAGCCTGGAGGAGCAGGTCCTGGCGATACTGTTGCAGCAGCCGGCGCTCGCGGCCTGCGTCGCGCCGGCCGCCATCGGAACCCTCGGCGAGCTCGACACCGCGGCCCTGTTGCTCGCCGTGCACGCGCAGGCCAGGGCCGGCATCGGCACCGCGGCGCTGCTCGAACGTTTCCGCGGCACGCCGCACGAAGCCGCGCTGCTTGAACTCGCCGCGGCCGACCTCAATATTGCACCGGAAGCGATGGAAACCGAGCTGCGTGATGCCGTCGCCCGGCTGGTCCAGCGCGTCGAGGACCGCCAGATCCAGCGCATCCGCGCGATTCCTTTTGCCGAGATGACGCCGGAACAGAAGGAGCTGCTGCGCAACTACCGCCGCCGGCCGGCGCCGGAGTGAACTCGAGCGCTGCCGCGAACCTCTAAGAGCGTGTCGCGGAAGGCCGCTGACCGGTGCCGCGGTGTGTACAGACGGCCCGCAATCGCCTTATACTGTCCGGCTGGTTTATGGCGCATTTGCGGCACGTTCGTGCGGTGCAGATCGACATCGTTAGACTACACTTCAAGTAGTTATCCCAACAGATTGAAGCGTGAGAGGCTGATCCAGATTGAGCAAAGCTAAGCAAGAATCGGTGGAAGCGTTGGACGATATCGATAACGCGGACCAGCAATCGCAGCTCAAGTTGCTGATTTCAAAGGGTAAGGAGCAAGGCTTCCTGACCTATCACGAAGTCAACGACCACCTGCCGAACGACATCGTCGATCCCGAGCAGATCGAAGACATCATCAACATGATCAACGACATGGGGATCACGGTGCACGAGACGCCACCGGACCTCGACGGGATCCTGTTGAACGACAACGACGTCGACGAGGAGGCTGCCGAAGAAGCCGCCGCCGCGCTCGCCGCGGTCGACAACGAGTTCGGCCGCACCACCGACCCGGTACGCATGTACATGCGCGAGATGGGCACCGTCGACCTGCTCACCCGCGAGGGCGAGATCAAGATTGCCAAGCGCATCGAGGACGGTCTCAACCAGGTGCTCTCGGCGCTGGCCGACTTCCCCACCGTCTCGCAGCTGTTCATCGACGAGTACGCGCGGGCCGAGGCCGGTGAGATCAAGATCACCGACATCATCTCCGGCTTCATCGACTACAGCGAAGACGCGACCATCCCGCAGCCGGCGCAGCCGGCCGAGGCGCGTAACAACAACGCCGACTCGAACGACGACAACGACGACGATTCCGACAGCGACGACGACGACAGCGGCGCGACCGCGCTCGACCCGGAAGAGGTCAAGCTGCGCTTCGACGAGTACGCGAAGCTGTTCAAGAAGGTGCAGAACTCGACCAAGCGCAACGGCCGCGACCACGCCCGCACCGAGGCGCTGCGCAAGGAACTGCAGGAGAAGTTCCTCGAGTTCAAGCTCGTGCCCAAGATCACCGACAAGCTGGCCGAGCACGTGCGCCTGATCGTCGACGAGATCCGCCGGCAGGAAAAGACCATCATGGAAATCTGCGTCAAGCAGAGCCGCATGCCGCGCAAGGACTTCATCGGCGTGTTCGTCGACAACGAGACCAACCCCAAGTGGCTGCGCGCGCTGGTGCGCCAGAAGAAGCCCTACGCCGCCGCCATCAAGGAGCGCCAGGCCGACATCCAGGCCGCGCAGGAGCGCCTGCTCGAAATCGAGGAAGGCAATGCCATCACCATCGGCGCGATCAAGGACATCAACCGCCGCATGTCGATTGGCGAGGCCAAGGCGCGCCGCGCGAAGAAGGAGATGGTCGAGGCCAACCTGCGCCTGGTGATCTCCATCGCCAAGAAGTACACCAACCGCGGGCTGCTCTTCCTCGACCTCATCCAGGAAGGCAACATCGGCCTGATGAAGGCGGTCGACAAGTTCGAATACCGCCGCGGCTACAAGTTCTCGACCTACGCGACCTGGTGGATTCGCCAGGCCATCACGCGCTCGATTGCCGACCAGGCGCGCACCATTCGTATCCCGGTGCACATGATCGAGACCATCAACAAGCTCAACCGCATCAGCCGCCAGATCCTGCAGGAGAAAGGCCGCGAACCGACGCCCGAAGAGCTTGCCGAGCGCATGGAAATGCCCGAGGACAAGATTCGCAAGGTGCTCAAGATCGCCAAGGAGCCGATCTCCATGGAGACGCCCATCGGCGACGACGAGGATTCGCATCTCGGCGACTTCATCGAGGACCAGAACATCCAGGCGCCGGTCGACTCCGCGACCTTCGAAGGCCTGTGCCGCAGCACCCGCGAAGTGCTCGCCGGCCTGACCCAGCGGGAAGCGAAAGTGCTGCGCATGCGCTTCGGCATCGACATGAACACCGACCACACCCTGGAAGAGGTCGGCAAGCAGTTCGACGTCACCCGCGAGCGCATCCGCCAGATAGAGGCGAAAGCGCTGCGCAAGCTGCGCCATCCCTCGCGCTCCGAGCGCCTGCGCACCTTCCTCGACTGACCCACTCGAGGGGGGTGCGCGGACAACGCCACCCCCTTGCCCCTTCGAGGCCGGCACGCAAGGTGCCGGCCGCTGTGCCCCGGGCCTGTAGCTCAGTTGGTTAGAGCAGGGGACTCATAATCCTTTGGTCGTAGGTTCAAGTCCTACCGGGCCCACCATCTCGGCACTTGCGCATTGCGCGGCAACCCGCGCACCGCCTACCCGGTACACGCCGACGGCTCGTGCCTGGCCGCGCCCGAGGCGCGCGTAGCCGTGGACTGGCCATGGCCGGCAACCCGGCGCAAACGCGTCAGTCGCCGACCAGCTGTGCCGCCGCCCGCCCGGCACGGGCGGGAGCGAGTCCCGGCGTACGCGGCAGCGTGGCGGGTTCGCGCAGCAGCATGCCCGAAGCGGGATCGAGATGCGTGACGAAGAACTCGAGGAAGTCGCGAATCTTGCCGGCGATGTGGTCGCGGCTGCCGTAGAGGGCGTAGACCGGCAGCGAGATCGGCGTGCCGTCGACGAGCGTTATCTCGTCGAGTTCGCCGCGCTCGAGTTCCTCGATGACCGCGTAGCGCGGCACGTAGGTGACGCCGATGCCGCCGACCGTGGCCTCGATCACGGCCTCCGTGCTCAGGGATGAGAAGTTGCCGGACACGGGCTGCTCGATGCGGCTGCCGTCGCGCTCGAAATCCCAGCGGCCGGTGTCCTGGATGGAACGGTCGACGATGCAGTTATGGGCGTCGAGATCGGTGCTGCGGCGTGGTGTCCCCGCACGGGCGAGATAGGACGGCGCCGCGCACAGCGCGAACGGCGCGCGCCCGACCTGGCGCGAGACCAGCGAGCTGTCGCGCAGTTTGCCGAGGCGGAAGATGAGGTCGAGGCGCGAGGCGATGACGTTCGGCTCGTCGTCCTGCAGCCCGAGTTCGACGCGGATGTCGACATATTGACGCAGGAAGCCGGCGATGATCGGGGTCAGCACGTGGGTGCCGAAAGACGGCGGACAGTTCACGCGCAGCACGCCGCGCGGGCCGCTTGCGAGCGCCGTGACGGCGGTCTCGGTGTCGTCGATCTGCTGCAGGATTTCGATGGCGCGGCCGACGTAGAGTTCACCAGCGTCGGTCAGCGAGACGCCGCGCGTGGTCCGGTGCAGCAGGCGCACGTCGAGCTCGTCCTCGAGCTGCTTGACCTGTTTCGACATCATGCCCGGCGTGACCCCGAATTCCTTCGCGGCGGCCGAGAACGAGCCCAGCTTGGCCACCGTGACCAGCGAGCGCATGTGTCCGAGCTTGTCCATGACTAAACGCTTTCCTTCGGGCCGTCGTTAGCCCGCTACAACGGCAGGTGAGGGCCCGGGCGCTGCCCCCCGGGCCGTGCACGCTTGGGCCGAAGACGCACGCCGTGGCGGCGTACCGCGCCTCCCGCGAGGTACTTGCTGCATTGCAGCACACCGACCAGCATAGGCCAGCGCCGGGGGGCGATCAACGCGCGCAGTGTGCGGCCTGCCGCAAATCGGGCTCAGCGCACCCCCAGGATCCACCCCTCGAGCCGAGCCTGGCGCCGTTCCTTCAGCGTCAGCGGCGGGTTGAAATAATCGGCGAGCGCGCCGCGCGTGTCCATCTCGCGCAGCCAGCTCGCGACGACGAAAGCGTCGTGTTCGTCGGCGGTGCGCCCGGCGCGGCCGTAACGGCGCCGGAACAGGGACGGGAAGACCTCGGCGACGACCGATTTACCCGCATCGACGTCGAAACCGTCGAACGGCCAGAAATGCGTGCGTGCACGGATCCTGGGATCGCGGCGCAGCTGTTGCAGCCAGGGAATGCCGGCGTGGGTGGATTTCGCCACCGAGCCCTGCACGTCGAAATGGAACACGCTCTTGGCGCCGGCGGTCCAGCGTTCGCACAGGCGCAGTTCGCTCGCGTCACCGCCGACGGGATTGTCGCGGCGCGCAAATTCGACGTGCATGTGATCGAAATCGGTACGCCAACGCGAGCAGAAATGGCCCAGGAACGCGTCCCAGCTGGCGAGTTCGTGGCGTTCGAAGTAGCCGAGTGGAAAGGCGAAGCCGTGATCGATGCCGATGATGCACGGGGCATCGCCGAGCAGGCATTCATGCAGGTAACGGCCGACTTCCTTGCGGCACCAGTTGCGCGCCCCGCGATCGTAGGGCTGCACGGCATCCACTTCGCCGGCGCCGGCGCAGGCGTAGACCTGGAGCGCGCGCAGGCGCGAGACGGGCGCCTCGGCGCCCGAGTAGTCGATGCCGACATAGCGCGCGAACTGGGTCATGGGCTCCACCGTGACACGGGCGTCGATTTTCTTGAGCAGCGCAGTCATCGCGCCGCCATGTGCAAGGTCATGCCGTCGCCCGCTTCGACCGTGGCATGGAGGCTCGCCACTTCGTCGTCCTCGATACCGAGTTCGACCAGCGTCGCCGCGAGGCGCGCGAGGTATTCGCGGTTCGAACCGCTCGGCCCGTGAGCGCGCGCGATCTGCGCGGCCATCGCACCGAGCGGCGCCGGCCCGGCGAAACTCGGGTTGTCCGGACCGGCGATATAGGTCAGCGCCTCCGCGGCGCTGCCGTCGTCGAATTCCAGGGCCACCGTATGCGCGTCGTAACCGTTTTTCTCGCGCTCGTCGAGCATCGCGACGATGGCCTCGTAGTGCGCCGCTTCGGCCTGGAAGGCGACACCCCAGCAGGTCGCCGCCGCGTCGGCCACCAGCGTCACCACCCGGCCAGGGGCCGCCGGCACGCCGCGATGATCGGGCGAAGCCTGCCAGAAGCGCCGCCGCCAGCCGCGCACGGCCGCCTTGCGCGCGGTGGTGTAGGGAAAGTCGGGCCGCCAGATGAGCGAACCGTAACCGAAGATCCAATGCATGTCGTGTCTCTGCGCGGCACACGGTGTCACCGGTTGCCGCTCCTGCTCGAAGCGTTGACAATGAGGCGCAGTATCTTACGCGCTCGCGGTCCGCCCTTCGATGCCAGTGCGCCAACGCGCCTGCGGGTGCGGCCTGCCGCGCCCGGAATCCTCGACACCCATCATGCTCGTCATCGGTCATCGCGGCGCCGCCGGTCACGTCGCCGAGAACACGCTCGGCTCGATACGCCGGGCGCTCGCCCTCGGCGTCGACGGCATCGAGTTCGACGTACGCCGCTGCGGCGACGGCCTCGTGGTCCTGCACGATGCGACGCTCGAACGCACCACCGACGGTCACGGCCCGTGCCGTGACCTGCCGCTCGCCGAACTGCGCACGCTGCACACGGCCAACGGCGAACGCGTGCCACTGCTCGACGAAGTCCTCGCGCTCGTCTCCGGCTGTGCGCTGGTCAACGTCGAGATCAAGGAAGGCGACATCGCCGACAGCGTGGTCGCCGCGCTCGAGCAATGCTATGCGGAGACGCCGCGCGCACTCGAACACGTGCTGTTGTCGACGTTCGACGTCGCCGCCACCGCGCACCTGGCCTCACACCGCGGCCGCATGCGGCTCGGCGTGCTCTACGAGGACGAACCGTTCGCGCACGCCCTCACCCGGGCAGGCGAGCTCGCCGCCGACTCCATCCACCTGCCGCTCGAGGACGTCTCGCTCGCGGCGGTCACCGCGGCACGCGACGCCGGTCTCGCCGTCTATGTCTACACCGTCAACGAGGCCGCCGACATCGCACACTGTCATGCCTGTGGTGTCGATGGCGTGTTTTCCGATTTTCCCGACCGGGTGATCGCGTTCA
Organism: Gammaproteobacteria bacterium; assembly: GCA_030429865.1. Taxonomy (GTDB): domain Bacteria; phylum Pseudomonadota; class Gammaproteobacteria; genus JACKNG01. Next base: position 29,038 of record JAUIFX010000002.1, read on the forward strand.
AGCGCGATCACGGCGACAAGGAGACACAACGATGAGCGTGCTGCTCGCACTCGACCAGGGCACCACCAGTTCGCGCGCGCTGGTGTTCGATGCCGACGGCCACCAGCTCGCACTCGCGCGCGAGGAGTTTCCGCAGATCTTCCCGCAGCCGGGCTGGGTCGAGCACGATCCGAACACGATCCTGTCGAGCCAGGTCGCCGTGGCGCAGGCGGCGCTCGCGCAGGCCGGGGTCAGCGCGCGCGACGTCGCCGCCATCGGTATCACCAACCAGCGCGAGACCTGCCTGCTGTGGGAACGCGCAAGCGGACGGCCCTGCGGCAACGCGCTGGTCTGGCAGGACCGCCGCACCGCCGCGCTGTGCGCGGAACTGCGCGCGGATGGCGCGGAGGAACTCGTCGCCGCCCGCTCGGGCCTGGTCGTCGATCCCTACTTCTCCGCGTCCAAGCTGCGCTGGCTGCTCGACCAGGACGCCACGCTGCGCGCCCGCGCCGGGCGCGGCGAACTCGCCTTCGGCACCATCGACAGCTGGCTGGTGTGGCACCTCAGCGATGCGCGCGAACATCTCACCGATGCGACCAACGCGTCGCGCACCGGGCTCTACGACATCCATCGCGGCGACTGGGACGACGACCTGCTGGCCTTGTGGCAGGTGCCGCGCGAGGTGCTGCCACGCGTGGTCGATACCGCCGGCGTGTGCGCGACGACCAGCACGCTCGGCGCCGAGATACCCATCGCCGGCATCGCCGGCGACCAGCAGGCGGCGCTGTTCGGCCAGGCCTGCTTCGAACCCGGCATGGCGAAATGCACCTACGGCACGGGCTGTTTCCTGCTGCTGGTCACCGGCACGCAGGCGCCGCGCTCGCGGCATCGCATGCTCACGACCATCGCCAGCCGCATCGCGGGCGAAACCCATTACGCGCTGGAAGGCAGCGTCTTCATGGGTGGCGCCACGGTACAGTGGTTGCGCGACGGTCTCGGCATCATCGCCACCGCGGCGGAGGTCGAAGCGCTCGCGGCAAGCGTGCCGGACAGCGATGGCGTGGTGCTGGTACCGGCCTTCACCGGGCTCGGCGCGCCGCACTGGGACGCCGATGCGCGCGCCCTGCTGATCGGCATGACACGCGGCACCACGCGCGCCCACGTCGCGCGCGCCGCGCTCGACGGCATCGCCTGCCAGGTCGCCGATCTCGCCACGGCGATGCGTGCCGATGCCGGGATCGCGCCGGCCGAACTGCGCGTCGACGGCGGTGCGAGTAACGACGACCTGCTCATGCAGACCCAGGCCGACCTGCTCGACCTGCCGCTGGTGCGTCCGCGCGAGAGCGAGTGCACGGCGTTCGGGGCGGCAATGCTCGCCGGCCTCGGCGTCGGCCTGTACGGCAACCGGGAGTCGGCTGCCGCGGCCTGGCAGGCCGAACGCCGCTTCACGCCCGCGATGGACGCGGCACGGCGCGCCGCGCACCTCGAACGATGGCGCAGCGCGGTGGCGCTGGCCGGGGGCTGGGCACGCCCTGCATGAGCGGCGCGCGCGAGGCCATGCAGGCCGCGCTCGATGCGCGGCGCGAACCGTTCGACGTCGCCGTCATCGGCGGCGGCGCGAACGGCGCCGGCATCGCGCTCGACTGCGCCAGCCGCGGTTACAGCGTCGCCCTGTTCGAACGCGATGAATTCGCGGCCGGCACCTCGTCCCGCTCGAGCAAGTTGATCCACGGCGGTCTGCGCTACGTCGGCCTGGGACAATGGGGGCTGGTGCGCGAAGCCCTCGCCGAGCGCGCCCGGCTGATCGCGAATGCGCCGGCGATCGTCGCCCCCTTGGGTTTCGTCGTGCCCTTGTACGGCTTCATCGATGCGCTCAAGTTCCCGCTCGGACTGTGGCTCTACGACCGCCTCGCCGGCAGCGCCCGCCTCACCCCGAGCCGCCGCATCGACCGCGACAGCGCGCTGGGCCGCGCGCCCGGACTGGTGCGCGACGCGCTGCGCGGCGCGGCCTGCTACAGCGACGCCGGTTTCGACGATGCGCGCCTGGTGCAGGCCCTGCTCGCACGCGCCCGCGCACTCGGCGCCGTGACGCTCAACCACGCCGAAGTGGTGGGCCTCGAACGCGCTCGCGGCGCGCGCCTCGACGGCGTCACCGTGCGCGATCGCGAAACCGGTGCCACCCGCGAGATCGCCGCGCGTGTCGTCATCAACGCGGCCGGTCCCTGGAGCGACCGGGTCCGCGGCCTCGGCGAACGCACACGCACGGCCGGCGTGACGCCCAGCCAGGGCACGCACGTCGTCGTGCCGGCACGCTTTCTCGGTGGTACGGACGCGCTGGTGTTTCCGCACACCCCCGACGGCCGCATCATGTTCGCGATTCCCTGGCAGGGCCACACCCTGCTCGGCACCACCGACACCGCCGTCGAACTGCAAGCGGACAATCCGCGCCCGCTGGCGCGCGAGGTCGACGAGATCCTCGCCGTCGCCGCGCGCTACCTCGACCCGGCGCCGACCCGCGCCGACGTGCTGAGCGTGTTCGCCGGCCTGCGCCCGCTGGCCGGTGCCCCCGACGGCGCAGGCACCGCGCAGCGCTCGCGCGAGCATCGTCTCGACGTCGGCGCGGACGGCCTGGTCACGGTGAGCGGCGGCAAGTGGACGACTTACCGGCTGATCGCCGAGCAGGCCGTCGACCTGGCCGCCGAGTCCGCCGGGCTGCCGGCGCGCCCGGCACGCACGGCGACGCTCGCGATCGCACCGCTGGCGGCCAACGTCGACCCGCGCTATGCCGCCTACGGCGAAGACGCGCACGCCGTCGCCGCCATCGCCGCGGCCGATCCCGAACTCGCCGTGCCGCTGCACGAGAAGCTGCCCGGCACCGGCGCCGACTACGTGTGGGCCGCGCGCGGCGCACTCGCGGTGCACGTCAGCGATGCGCTCGCCTACCATACCCGCGCGCTGTTCCTCGATGCCGCCGCCGCGTCCGCCATCGCGCCGCGCGTGGCCGGCCTGCTTGCCGCCGAGCTCGGCCATGGTGCCGAGTGGATCGCGCGCGAGACAGCCGCGGCACAAGCGGCGGCGGCGGCGTTCTTACCAGGCGAGACGTGACCCGCGGCATCGCGCCGTGCCGCGGGCAGCCGGAACCGCGCGGCGTATCAGCAGCGGGCCGCTGTCGCGACGACCGGGCGCGGTCGGCAACGTGGCAAGCACCCTACTCCCACTCGAGCTCGCGAAACGCGCGGCTGACGTTGACCGCGTGGGCGCGGCCGGTCAGCGCGAAACCCGCACGCGCCTCGCGCGCGATGTCCTCGCGCGCATCCTCGATGAACGCTCCCGCGGCGATCGCTGCGCGCGTGTCGTCGCGCAGCGCTTCGAGGTAGACGAGCTGGGCGTCGGCGCCGCGCGGCCAGTCGTGATCGACCGGCCCGTGGCCGGGTACGACGTGGGCGTAGTCCACCGCCCGCGCCTGCTGCATCCAGGCGAGCCAGCCTTTGAGGCTGCCGTCGACAATCGGCAGGCGGTCGCGGAACAGCAGGTCACCCGTCCACAGCGTGTTAGTCGCGACGTCGTGCACGGTGAGATCGGTCGTGGTATGCGCCCGCCCGACCGCGCGCAGCACCAGCGTGCGGCCCCCCAGGTCGAGTTCGAGACTGTCTTCGACGAGCTGCTCCGGACCGATCACGAGCGCTTCGTTGCCGGGACCACCGAGTTCCTCGGCGAAGTGCTCGGCGAAGTACGCGCGGTTGGCGGTCATGGCCTCGGCCAGTTCGTGGTGACCGGTGAAACGCGCCTCGCCGCCAGCGAACGCGGCGTTGCCGAGCACGTGGTCGAAGTGGACATGGGTGTTGATGACGTAGCACACCGCGGCGTTGCCCGTCGCGGCGATGGCCGCGGCCAGGGCATGGCCGGTCGCCACGGCGCCACCGCTGTCGATGACCGCGGCGCAGCGCTCGCCGACGACGAAGCCGATGTTGGCGCTGTCGGCTCGCGCCGGCGACTCCAGCCCGGCGAGCGCGCCCTGGTGTACGTAGACGCCCGGGGCAATCTCGCTGACCGTGAACGACGCCCCTGACGCGGCTGCGCCCGGCGCCACGGCGAGCGCCAGCGCGGCGGCGAGATGACGGATGGTGGCGGACATGCGGGGACTCCGGGCAGGGCGGCAAGCACTGATCATAGCCACCGATCATAGCCGCCGCCGCGCGCTCGCGCAGCGCGTCCGGACCGTCAGCTGTTGGCGACGTGGGCGAGCCCGCCGGCGCCGGAGTCGCGTGCGCGCGCGAGGTTGCCGTAGAGATGGGCGAGGATGTCGCGGCCGTCGACGGTGGTCTCGAGCAGGGCCACGGCGGCACCGATGTAGGGCGCGACGTGACGCTCGAAGAAGTCGGGGTAGCCGGACAGCAGGTCACCCGGGCGCTCGTAGCCGGTGAGCTCGTTGAAGCCGATTTCCTCGAATTCGAAGAACACCGCCGAAAGCTTGTTCAGGTAGCGCGGATCGCTGAGCTGCCCGATCAGGTCCGCGGCCCGGACCAGGCCCGGGTAATCGTCGATCTGCACGTACCAGGCGTCGGCCGGCACGGGGAAGCGCGTGCGCTCGATGCAGGCCTTGATGAAACCGACGTCGGCGAGCGGCTCGCGGGTGAAGGCCTCCTCGACGAAGCGCTTGCCGCGGTTGACGTGAATCGGCATCAGGATGGCGTCGCTGGAACCGTCGACGTTGCGCATCGGCGGGCCGTCGCCACCCGTTGCGATGTGATGCTCGGTATCGGCACGGCACAGGCCGCGCACGTAACCGATGTCGTGGCACAACAGCGCGATGATCATGTTCGCCCACAGCGTCGGCGTGACGTCACCGTCGCGCAGCTGCCGGGCGCGCGCGATCTCGAGCCCGACGAGCGTCACGTGGGCGGTGTGCTCGATGTTGTGGTAGAGCGCGTCGCTGCCGCTGATCGCCGAGAGCGCACCTTCCACGGCACGGCCGACGACGCCCAGCACGTGCGCCGGCGCGCCCGGATACAGGGCGCGATAGTGCGTCGCCGCCCGTTCGTTGACGATACCGGTGAGGACCTGTGTGACGTCTAACATGTCCGGGTCTCGTCAGGCTCGCAGTGGGTGCCCCACGGCGCGCCCCGGGCGCCCCGTGCAGCAGGTCAGGAAAATCAGTATATGCAGGCCATTTCGGGCTGTGAGTTTAAAGCGGCCGATTTGTGACGGACTTGAACTGGCGGACACCTCAGGCGGTGCCGGCGGCGGCGGGTGCCGGCGCCCCGCGGCCCCGGCGCCAGCCCATCAGCAGGCGATAGCTCATCGGCACCATGACCAGGGTGAGCGCGGTGGAGAACGTCAGCCCCCACACGATGGCCGTCGCCATCGGCCCCCAGATGAACGATTCGCCGGCCAGTCCCGCCGCCAGCGAGAACAGGCCCGCGACCGTCGTGGCAGAGGTGATGAGGATGGGCACAACGCGGCGGCGGGCCGCGTAGATTGTGGCGTGATTGAGGCTCATCCCGTTCTCCAGGCGCGCGTTTGCGGCCGATATCAGCACGATCGACGCATTTACCGCAATCCCGGCCAGCGCAACCATGCCATAGATGGTGTACAGGCTGAGCGGGTTGCCGGTCACCAGCAGCCCGAGTACGACGCCGGTGAACGCCAGCGGCACGGTGCAGAGGATCAGCAGCGGCTGCAGGTAACTGCGGAACTGGGTGCCGAGGATGATGTACATCAGGCCGACACCGAGCACGAACAGCAGCGTGATGGCGTCGAGCGACTCCTCGATATCGTCGAGCTCGCCGGAAAAATCGATGTCGACATTGGCGTGCTGCGGCGCCATGCGCTGCCATTGTTCGGCGATCAGCCGGTTGGCGGTGACGGTATCGATGGCGGCGTCGTCGATATCCGCCTCCAGCGTCACCGCGCGGCGGTAATCGTGGTGGCGGACGTTGTAACGGCTCGCACCCGGTGCATGCTCGAGCAGCTGGCCGAGCGCCATCGCGCCGCCGCCCGGCAGCGCCACGGTCTGGCGCAACAGTTCACTGATGTCGCCGAGTTCGTCGCCGGCGGCGCGCACACGCACGCGTACCTCTTCGCCGCGGTGCTGGAACTCGGTCACGATCTCGCCGTCGACGAACAGGCTGACCGCGCGGTTGATGGTCGTCGGCAAGACCCCGGCGCGCTTGATGGCCTCGCCGTCATGGCGTAGCACGAGCTCGGGATTGCCCGGCCGGTAATCGGTCACGACGTCCCGGTAGACGGGGTTGCTCTCGAGGAAAGCGCGCAGCCGCCCGACCACTTCGAGGATCGCGTCGAAGTCGTCACCGCGCACCTTGAGCTTGACCGGCCGGTCCGTCGGTGGACCGTCCTTGAGGCGCAGCAGCCAGACCTTCTTCGGACCCGGGTAGTCGGCGATCGCCGCTTCGACCGCATCGGCAACCTCGAACACGTGCCGATCACCAGGCCGCGCGGGCTTGAGACTGATCAGCACCTGGCCCATGACGTCACCGAACATCTGCTCGGTCTCGGTGAACATCTGCCCGGCGTAGGCGAGCGAACCGCGCAGGGTGTCCGGCTCGATCACCGCCCGCGCGCGGCGTTCGATGTCGACCAGCGCGCGCGAGGTCACGGCCAGCGGCGTGCCGGGCGGCATCTCGACGCTGATGTAGAACAAGCGCACGGCATCGCCCTGGAAGAAATTGACCCGCACGAGCCCGGAGGCAAGCGTACCGCCGGCGACGGCGAACGCGAGCAGCACCAGCGATAGCGCCAGCCATGGCCGGCGCAGGGCGCGCACCAGCAGGCGCGTGTACTTCAGGCGCAGCCAGTGATTGAAGCGCTGGCGCCACGGATGCAGGCGCGAGGGACGGCGGAAGTCGACGCGGAACGCGACGACGTGCGCAGGCAGCATCCAGTAGGCCTCGAGCAGGCTGAGCACGAGCGCGGTGCATACGACGAGGGGAATGACGCGCATGAACTCGCCGAGCACGCCGGGCAGCAGCGCGAGCGGCAGGAACGCGGCCACCGTGGTCAGTACCGAGGTCGTGACCGGCGCGAATACCTCGCGCAGGCCACCGAGCGCGGCGGCGAGCGGCGCGGCTCCGTCGAGCAGCCGCTGGTAGACGGACTCCACCACCACCACCGCGTCGTCGACCAGCATGCCGAGCGCGATGACCACGCCGAGCAGCACGGTGTTGTTGACCGTCATGCCGGCGAGATTGAGCACGATGAAGGTCGCCGCGAGGGTGAACGGAATGCCGACACTGGTCAGCAGGGCGATGCGCGAACCGAGGAACACCCAGGTCACCAGCAGGACGCAGGCGAGGCCGATGGCGGCGTTGGTCTGCATCAGGTCGAGCGCCTCGCGCGTGCTCACCGTCTGGTCGTCGACCAGGAACAGGCGCACACCGGTCTGCGCGGCGAGTGCGTTGCGCGAGGCAATGTAGTCCTGCAGCGTGGCGACGAGATCGATGACGTTGGCGTCTTCCTCCTTGGTGACCGCGAGCATGGTCGCGGGACGCCCGTCGAAGGTGACGAGTTCCTCGAGTTCCTCGGTGGTGAAAGAGATCTCGGCGAGTTGGCCGAGTTCGACCACGCCGCTCGCGGTCGTCACCGGCAGGCGCGCGAGGCGTTCGGGATCGGCCGAGGTGCCGGCGATGCGGACCAGCCAGCGGCCGCCCTGGGTGGCGACATCGCCGGCCGAGACGTCACGGAAGTAACCACGCACGGTGTCGGCGAGGTCGGCCGGGGTGATTCCCAGCCCGTGCAGGCGTTCGGGGCGGAAGGCGATCAGGAGTTCCGGACGCGGCAGCCCGACCGCGTTGATGGCATCGACGCCGGGCAGTGCCTCGATGTCGCGCTTCACGTAACGCGCCTGGCGGCGAAGGTTGTCGTCGCGGCCTTCGCCGTAGACCGCGACCATCGCGGTCGGGAACCAGGTCGAGGACGTCAGTTCGTAGAAGATCGGATCCTCGGCTTCTTCCGGCAACTGGTCGTTGTAGGCGTTCTGTACCTCGCGGCGCAGATCGATCACGCGCTTGTCGTACGTCGCGTCGTCGATGTAGTCGAAGCGCACGATGATGTTCGACACGCCCTCGCGCGAGGTGCTCGAGACGAAGTCGATGTCGCGCACCGACCGCTGGATCACTTCCTCGATCGGATCGGTCACGCGCTTCTCGACGTCCTCCGCCGCGGCGCCGGGCAGGTAGGTGATGATGTTGACCCAGTTGAGCTTGATGTCCGGGTCCTTGGCACGCGGCATCTGCAGGTAGGATGCGGCCCCGAGCACGAGCACCAGCGCGAACACCAGGTTCGCGAGCACGTGGTTGGACAACAGCGCCGTGAGCAGGCGCATCAGTCGTCGAGCAGCGTGACGCTGTCGCCGTCGTTGAGGCCGTACTGCCCCTCGACGACGATCGTCGCCGCGTCCGGCAGCGCGACCGCGCTGGGCCGCCCGGCCTGTGCCGCGGGCAGGGCCGTGAAGCGCGCGCGCCCGTCGGCGACGACGAACAGGCCGAGCGCCTCACCGCGCTGCACCAGGACGCTCCCGGGCACGTGTGGCCGCGCATCGCGCCATTCGAGTTCCCCCGCGGTGCCGCTCAAGGGGTGGGCGCCGGTGAAGCGCAGCCGCAGCTCGCGGGTGCGCGTGGCGGTCGTGATCGCGGCGACCGCGACCCGCAGGCTGACCGCGTAACGCCGGCCACCGGCGACGAAATCGAGCGAGGTGGCCGCCTCGATGGCAGCGACGTCGTCGGCGCCGACCTGTGCCGAGAGCTCGATGTCGTCGAGATCGATCACCCGCGCCACGGCTTCGCCAACCGCGGTGTACTGGCCGAGCGGCGCGAGGCGCTCGAGCAGCGCGGCGCGATACGGACTTCTCACGACGCAGCGGCTGACCGCGACCTCGTCGCGTTCGATGCGTGCGCGCGCCCCGGCGATCTGTGCCCGCGCCACGGCGCGCTCGGCGCTGCGCTCGTCGAGCACCTCGGCGGCGAGCGATTGCCGCGCGGCGAGCTCGCGTGCGCGCTCGAGACGCCGCTCGGCGAGTTCGAGCCGCGCCTCGAGTTCGGCCAGGTCGGCGCGCGCCGCGGCGAGTTCGAGCTGGTAATCGCGGCAGTCGAGCCGCGCAATCGTGGCCCCCTCCTCGACGACGTCACCGACCGCGGGCGGGAACGCGACGATGCGCGCGGCGAGTTCGGCGCTGAGCTCCGCCTCGCTGCCGCTGACCACGGTGGCCGGCGCCGTATGTGCAGGGTAGACGGCGATGGCATCGAGGCGGGCGGTGCGCACGGGCGTCGCCCCGGCCGCGAACACGGATTGGGCCAAGACGGCGAGCAGGCCGGCGAGGAGCACGGGCAACATGGTCGGAACGGGTCTCGTTATGGCTGCAGGAATGCCGCCGCACGGATGGTGACAGCCGTGCCGTGCACGGCACGATCGTGCGGCCGGGCACGGCCGCGTCGGGCCGCGGCAGGCGTCGGCAAGTGTACACGCAGCGAAGCGCCGCTCATTCTCCCACGCGACCCGGCAGCGCCGCGCGGCGTGCGGGCCGGGCGAGCACGGCGGCGGCCCGGGTGAACACCTCGCGCGGCACGCCGAGCGCCGCCTTGATGGCGATGTCGCGATCGAGCGGGTTGTCGAGCATGGCCGCGTAGCGCAACTCGGCCAGCGGTGCCCGCCCGAGTTGCCACCAGGCCCACACGAGCGGGAAGAACTGCAGCGGCCAGTCGCTGCCATGCATGAGCCGCGCGACGAGGGCGGGCCGCTCGAGGGCGCGCGGCAGGAAACCGAGCTTGTTGACCTGGGTCAGGCTCGATTCCTCGGTGTAGAGATTGGCGTGGCGCTCGAACATCGGCAGCAGCCGCTCGAAGTTGCCTTCACCGCCGTTTTCACCCGTCGTCGCCACATGCGCGGCGATCACGCGGACGCCGGCGGCAAGCGGCCGCGCGAGGCGGCGTGGGTCACCGAGGCGATTGTCGGCGTGGTGAAACGCGTTCTCGTCGCCGACGTGCACGAGCAGCGGCAGATCGAGCGCGACGAGGCGCGCGTAGAAGGCATCCAACGCCGGGTCGGCCGGATCGATGTGCATGATCGCGGGAATCCACTTCACCAGCACCGCGCCGTCGGCGGCCGCGCGGTCGAGGCGCGCGAGCGCATCTTCGCGGTAGGGATTGATGCTCGCGCCGAACGCGAACTCGGCGTGTTGCCGGGCCAGCCCGGCAATGTACTCGTTGGGCACGTAAACCTGGGTCGCGGCGCGATCGATCGCGCCGTCGGCGCCGATCACGCCGTCGAGCGCGAGCAGCACGGCCCGTTCCACGTAGCGCGAGTCGCGAATCAGGTCACGCAGGCGCAGCGCCGTGATGGTATCGCCGTGCGCCGCCATCTCCCGCGCATCGGTGCCGAAAGCGCGCAGGTAAAACGCGAACTTGTAACTCGCGACCAGGTCGTCGGAGACGAAGCATCCCGCACAGCCCTCGCCGAGCCCGGCGGTGTGCGCGTGCATGTCGAGGACCGAGCCATGTGGCGGTAGCGTCGTCGGCGCGCGCGGTTCGACCATGGCAATGCTTAGTGTGAGCAGCACGATCGCGAGCGCGCCGAGCGCGGTAGCGAGGCCGAGCGCACGCAGCACGGCGCGCATTACGCGGGCAGGTCCGCGGCCGTGGTAGCGATGCCGCCAGGACGTGCCGGCATCACCGTGCGGCTCCCGTTGTGGTCACGGCCGTAGCTCAGATCTCCGCGTCGATCGCGCGGAAGGTCTCCTGGACGAGCTTGAAGCCGTGGTTCGCCGCCGGCACGCCGCAGTACACCGCCGCGTGCAGCAGCAACTCGCGGATCTCCTCGCGGGTGAGTCCGTTGTTGAGCGCGCCGCGCACGTGCAGCACGAATTCGTCGTCCCGGCCGAGCGCGAGCAGCATGGCGAGCGTGAGGAAGCTGCGCGTGCGGCGGTCGAGCCCGTCGCGCTGCCAGATGTCACCCCAGGCATAGCGGGTGATGAGATCGTGGAAATCGGCGTTGAAGGTATTACGGTTGGCCTCGGCCCGTTTGACGTGCCCTTCGCCTAGTACCGCTCTGCGCGTGGCCATACCGGCCGCGCGGCGCTGCTCGTCATCCATCGTCTTCCTCCTCGAGGTGCGGTTCCGCGGCGGGCGGCCCGGCCGGCGTCGCGGAGGTGGAACATGCGGCCGCGCCCGGCGACGCCTGTGGCGGTGCAGCGCCGGCGAGTACCGCGGCGCCCGCCAGCGCCTGGTCGATGAAGCGCGCACTCGCGCCGAGGTAGGCGAGCGGGTCGAGCGCGCGCGCCAGCGCTGCGCCATCGAGATGTTCGCCGACGCTGTCCATGCCGGCGAGCACGTCGCCGAGCGGGCGCTGCTGTTCGCGCGCGCGGCTCACCGCCTGGCGCACCAGTGCCTGCGCCGCGGCCCGCCCGAGCGCCGGCGCCAGCGCCATGCTCACCGCCTCGCTCATGCCGAGTCCGAGGTCGGCCTCGAGGTGGCGGCGCATTGCCGCGGTATCGATTTCGAGACCGTCGAGCGCGCGCTCGAGCTGGGCGAGCGCGCCGCCGGCAAGGGTCGCCAGTTCGGCGAGCGCCGGCGCCTCGGCGTGCCAGGCACCGGCCGCCCTCTCGTGCCAGTGATCGAAACAGGCGTAGACGGTCGCCAAGGCGCCTGGCGCTCGGCGCGCGCAGGCGACCACGGCAATCGCCGCGACCGGGTTGCGCTTGTGCGGCATGGCCGAGGAGCCGCCGCGGCCGGGAGCGGCGGCTTCGGCGAGTTCACCGATCTCGTTTTGCGCCGCCAGCACGATGTCGGTTGCGGGCTTGCCAGCGGCGGCGCAGACATCGGCGAACGCCGCGGCGAGTTCGCGTACGATACCGCGCTCGGTGTGCCACGGCGCGCTCGGCGCGAGGCCGAGGCGCACGGCGAGCAGCTCGGCGACGGCCGCGGCGTCGTCACCGAACGCTGCCAGCGTGCCGCTGGCGCCGCCGCACTGCAGTGGCAGGCGTGCGTAGAGGGCGTTGAGACGCTCGTGCGCGGCGACGAGCCCGTTGAGCCACCCGGCCACCTTGAGCCCGAACGTCGTCGGCCCGGCCTGCTGGCCGAGGGTGCGCGCAACCATCGGCGTGGCCCGATGCGCGTCGGCGAGCGCTGCCAGGCCATGCTCGAGCCGGCGCAGGCGCGCATCGAGATGCTCGATGGCGGTACGCGCGGCGAGCATCAGCGCACTGTCCATCACGTCCTGGCTGGTCGCGCCCCAGTGCACGTAACGCGCCGCGCCCTTGTCGCTCTCGGCCACCGCCGCGGTGAGCGCGGCGACCAACGGGATGGCCGGGTTACTTGCCGCGACCGTCGCCTCGCGCAGCCGTGCCAGGTCGGGGCGCAGGGTGCCGGCACAGGCGACAATGGTCTCCGCCGCGGCCTGCGGGATGAGTGCCAGCTCGGCTTGTACCTCGGCCAGTGCGCCCTCGAACGCGAGCATGTGTGCGCAGCTGGCCACGGCGCCGAAGCAGGCCGCCACGTCCGGCGAGCCGAGGTAGTCGTCGCTCAGGCCATCGGTCATCGGGTCCTCCCGTCGCGCGCCCGCTCAGGGCAGCCCGACGTAGTTTTCTGCCAGGCTGGTCTGCGCCGCCGAGGAGCCGGCCAGGTAATCGAGTTCGGCCTGCTGCAGGCGTGCGCCGAAGCGTTCGTCATCGAGCCGATGCGTCGCCGCGGTGAACCACCAGGAAAAACGCTCGGCTTTCCAGATGCGCGCGAGGCAGGTCGCGGAATAGCTGTCCAGCGCGCTGTCGTCAGCGTCTTCCAGCGCACGGACGAGCGCTGCGGCCAGCTCGCGCACGTCGGAAAACGCGAGGTTGAGCCCTTTCGCACCGGTCGGCGGGACGATGTGCGCGGCGTCTCCGGCGAGCAGCAGGCGGCCGTGGCGCAGCGGCTCGGCGACGAAGCTGCGCAGCGGCGCGATGCTCTTCTCGATCGACGGCCCGGTAGCGATGGTGTCGCCGATCTCGGCCGGCAGGCGCCGGCGCAACTCGTCCCAGAAGCGTGCGTCGGGCCAATCCTCGACGCGCGCTTCGAGTCCGACCTGCAGGTAGTAGCGGCTGCGCCCGGGCGAGCGCATCGAACACAGTGCAAAGCCGCGCGCATGGCTCGCGTAGACCAGTTCCGCCGCGGCCGGCGGCGTGTCCGCGAGCAGGCCCAGCCAGCCCACGGGATAAACACGCTCGTACTCGCGCCGCACCCCGGACGGGATGCTGCGGCGGGACACGCCGTGGTAGCCGTCGCAGCCGGCCACGTAGCCGCAGCGGAACACCTGCGCGCGGCCGTGCCGGCGGCAGCTCACCCGCGCCGCCGGCCCGTCGAGCTCGCCGAGCGCGACATCCTCGCACTCGTAGAGTACGCGGCTGCCCGCGGCATCGTGGGCGTCGTTGAGGTCACGCGTGATCTCGGTCTGGCCGTAGATGGTCACCGACCTGCCGGTCAGGGCACGCAGATCGATGCGCAGGCGGCGCCCGCCCCAGGCGAGTTCGATGCCCTCGTGGACCAGCCCTTCGCGCGCGAGACGTGCACCGACCCCGGCGCGTTCGAGCAGCGCCACGCTGCCATGCTCGAGCACGCCGGCACGAATCCGCGCCGCGACGTGCTCGCGGCTCTGCCGTTCGAGAATGACGCATTCGATACCGGCCAGGCCGAGCAGCCGACCAAGCATCAGGCCGGCCGGGCCGGCGCCGATGATGCATACCGCGACGTGTTCTTCAGACATCGAAGAAGACGGTTTCCCGTGCGCCCTGCAGATGGATGTCGAGCACCCAGGCATCGCCCTCGCGGCGCGCCAGCAGGGTCTCGCGACGCGCCGCCGGCACGCAGGCCAGCACGGGGTCCGCCGCGTTGGCGGTGCCCTCGTCGGCAAAATAAATGCGCGTGTAGAGGTGAACCAGGAGACCACGCGCAAACACCGCGACGTTGACATGCGGTGCCTGCGTGCCGTGCGCGTCGCTGACGGCGCCGGGCTTGACGGTCTCGAACGCGAAACGGCCGTCGGCATCGACCGCGGTACGCCCCGCGCCGCGGAAACCGCGCGCTGCGTCGCCGCCGTAACGGCCGCTCGCGTCGGCCTGCCAGATCTCGATCATCGCGTCCGGCACCGGCACGCCGTCACCGTCGAGCAGGCGGCCCTGCAGCACGATCGGGGTACCGGGCGTGGCGTCGTCGACGAGGCGATGGGCGTCCGGCCAGTCGAGGCCGATGTGGAAATAGGGCCCGACGGTCTGCGAGGGCGTCAACCCGCTCACGGGGGGTTCTCCCAGGGTGTCTCGGCCGGACCGCGCAGCACGATGTCGAACCGGTAGGCGAGTGCGTGCCCGGGCTCGGTACGCGCGAGGTCGAAATGCGCGACCAGGCGCGCGCGGGCCGCGGCGTCGGCGATGCCCATGAAGATCGGGTCGAGCGGCAGTAACGGATCGCCCGGGAAATACATCTGGGTGACCAGGCGGCTGCCCCACGCGGGCCCGAACAAGGAGAAATGAATGTGCCGCGGACGCCAGGCGTTCGCGTGGTTGCCCCACGGGTAGGCGCCGGGCTCTATGGTGTAGAACGCGTAGCGGCCGTCGGCGTCGGTGAGGCATTGGCCCGCGCCCGTGAAATACGGGTCCAGCGGCGCGTCATGAGCGTCGTTGACGTGGCGATAGCGGCCGGCCGCGTTGGCCTGCCAGACCTCGACCAGCGCGTGCGCCTCGGGCCGTCCGTACTCGTCGCTGACGCGCCCGTGAACGAGGATGCGCTGGCCCTGGGGGACGCCGCCCGCTACCTGGCGCGTCATGTCGCTGGCACCGGCGCGCAGGGCTTCGGCGCCGAAACGCGGTCCGCGCGTCTCCGACAGCGTGTGCGGGATGACGACGCGCGGCTCGCGTGGTGCGCGTTTCTCGCTCGAACGGTAGGCCGGGGCGTCATTGTCCGGGTAGACGCCCGGGGGCACGCGCCGGTAGCTGAACATCAGCCCACCTCGGCACGCAGGCGGCGGCAGTCGGGCGCGAACCGCAGCGGCGCACCGGTCTGCGCGGCGAGCTCGTCCTCGCCGAGACCTTCGAGCAGATCGGTGACGAGGAAGCCGTCGGCGTCGATCTCGATGACCGCGAGATCGGAATAGACCCGATCGACGCAGGCGAGCCCGGTCAACGGCAGCGAACAACGTTCGACCAGTTTCGCTGCGCCGTCCTTGGCCACGTGGCTCGAGAGCATCACCCATACGCGCTGCGCGCCGGCGACGAGATCCATCGCGCCGCCCACGGCGGGCGGCTTGCTGCCACCGAGCGACCAGTTGGCGATATCGCCATTCGCCGCGACCTGGTAGGCGCCGAGAATCGAGACGTCGATGTGGCCGCCGCGAATCATCGCGAAGGAATCGGCCTGGTGGAAATAGGCGCCGCCCGGCACGATCGTCACCGGCTGCTTGCCGGCATTGGTGAGGTCCGGGTCGACGGCATCGGGCGCTGGCGCCGGGCCCATCCCGAGCAGGCCGTTCTCCGAGTGCAGCACGAACTCGCGTCCCGGCGGCACGTGGTCGGCGACCTTCATCGGCATGCCGATGCCGAGATTGACGTAGGCGCCGTCGGGCACGTCCTGCGCGACGCGGCGCGCGATGTCGGCGGCAGAGAGTCGTCCCGTCATGCCCCCACCTCCACGATGCGATCGACGAAGATGCCGGGCGTTACCACCACCTCCGGGTCGACCATGTCGACCGTCGTGCGCACTTCGGCGAGCGTGGTACGCGCAGCCGTCGCCATGATCGGGTTGAAGTTGCGCGACGTCTTGGCGTAGGTCAGGTTGCCGAAGCGATCGCCCGTGGCGGCGTGGATGAGCGCGACGTCGGCGCGGATGGCGCGCTCCATCACGTAATGACGGCCCTCGAACTCGCGCGTCTCCTTGCCCTCGGCGAGCGGCGTGCCGTAGCCCGTCGCGGTATAGAACGCCGGCACGCCGGCGCCACCGGCGCGGATGCGCTCGGCCAGCGTGCCCTGCGGCACCAGCTCGAGCTCGATGCGGCCCGCCTCGTAGAGCTCCTCGAACACCACCGAGCCGCTCGAACGCGGGAACGAGCAGACCATGCGCGCCGCGCAGCCGGAGGCGAGCAGCCGCGCAAGACCGTAATCGCCCGAGCCCGCGTTGTTGCTGACGATGGTGAGGCCGCTGAGGCCGCGGTCGCGCACCGCGTCGATGAGCCGCTCCGGCACCCCCGCGTCACCGAAACCGCCGATCAGGATCACCGCGCCGTCGCGCAGGTCCTCGCAGTCCGCCACGGCCGCGGCCGCGCTCGCGTAGCGCTTATCGATCATGCTCCCCAGCTTCCTCCGGCCCAGGGCCGGATTATGCCCGCTTTGAGCACACCGCGTTCAAGTCCCTGACACGGCACGATCGAAAGTGTCAGACACTTTTGGGGTGATCCGCCGATCCGACCGAGAGCAAAAGTGTCAGACACTTTTGCGCGGCGCAGCGCGTTCGTAGCGGGTCAAAAGTGTCTGACACTTTTGCTTAGTTTTTGCGCAGTTCTCGGCGTGCAGGCGGCGCGCGCCGGTGGCGCTCAGCCGTCGAGCAGGGCGAGCGCCGCGTCGGCGCAGCGCTCCACGCTGCGCTTGAACAGGTCGAGGTCGACGTCTGCGCGCTCGCCCATCGCGCCTTCGAGGTAGCGCTTGTAGACGCCCTGGCGGATCGCCGCAATGCGCCAGAACGAGAACGCGCGGTAGTAGTCGATCCGGCTGACGTCGCGTCCGCTGGCGCTGGCATAGGCCTCGAGCAGCGCCTGGCGCGAGGGGAAGCCGCCGGCCACCGTCGGCATGTGTTCGTCGACGCCTTCGATGGTCTCGTCCGGCCCGACCCAGGAGTTCAGCAGGTAACCGAGGTCGGCCAGGGCGTCACCGAGCGTGCACAGCTCCCAGTCGAGCACCGCGCGGATGCGCCCGCCGCCGACGATGAAGTTGCCGAGACGGTAGTCCCCGTGGACGATGGCCGTGCCGACCTGCTGCGGCATGCGCTCGGCGAGCAGCCGCGCACAGGCCTCCATCGCAGGAATCGGGTGCGTGGTGGTCGCCTCCCACTGCCGCGTCCATCGCTTGAGCTGGCGTGCGATGTAGCCCTCGTGGCGACCGAGCTCGCCGAGGCCGACGCTGGCCGGATCGATCGCGTGCAGGCGCGCGAGCACTTCGACGACGTGCTCGCCGAGCGCCGTACGCTCGGGCGGCGGCAGCGTCGCGGCCACATCGCGGTCATGGAGCACGGTACCGGCGACGAAATCCATCACGTAGAACGGCGCGCCGTTGACCGCGGGGTCCTCGCACAGCCCGCAGGTCGGCGCGACCGGCACCGCGCTGCCGGCCAGCGCACTGATGATGCGATGCTCGCGGGCCATGTCGTGGGCCGATTCGAGTACGTGGCCGAGGGGCGGACGGCGCAACACCCAGGTGTGCCCCGCGGCATCCTCGCAGGCGTAGGTCAGGTTGGAATGTCCGCCGGCGATGAGGCGGAAGCTGAGCGGCGCGCGCAAGGCCGGCAGGTGCGCGGCCAGCCAGGCGCCGACGCGGGGTGCGTCGATACCCTGCGGCACGGTTTCGGTCATCAGCAGTCTCCTCGATTCGATCAGGCGCCCCGGCGTGCGGCGAGCGGCAGCATAACGCGCGCGGCGCAGTGCATGCTGCCGGGGTCGGTGCCCGCGCTGTGTCGGCCGCGCACGCCCGGGCCGGGTGGGCCGCCCGTCAGGCGCCGGCGAGGCGCAACAGCGTGCGCCAGGTGGGAGCATCGACCGGCATCACCGACAGCCGCGGCTGACGCACCAGGGCGAAGTCGGACAGCCCGGGCTGCGCCTTGATCGTGGCCAGCGACACCGGCTGCGGCAGGCGCGCCAGCGCACGCACCGTCACGGCCACGAAGCGGCCGCTCGGATCGGTCGGGTCGGGGTAGCTGGCACGGGTGACCTCGAACGTGCCGACGACACGACGCTCGCGACCGCTGTGGTAGCACAAGCCCTGGTCACCGACCGCCATCTCGCGCAGGAATCCGGCCGCCTGGTGGTTGCGTACGCCGTCCCAGGTATCGCCGGCCGCGCCACAACCGAGCAGGTCGTCGAAGGAGAACGTCTCGGGCTCGGTCTTGAGCAGCCAGTAATGCATGTCATGCGACTCCCTGTGCGGGGCTGGCCGGTGTGAGCTCCGCAACGCCGTTCACTGCGCAGCCGGGGTGGCCGGGTACGGCGGCCATCGGATGGCATCCGCGTTTATACGCGATGGACCGACGCCGCGGAAGGCAGCCAGCCGCATCCGCCGCGGCGCGGCACCCACCGCGACGCGGGCGGCAGCGGCCACCCCGAGTGCAACAGGGCCTAGAATGTCGCGCTTTGCCACCGCACGCGAGAACACCCATGCTCATCAACGGCCAATGGCTTGCCGGCGAACGCCGCTTCAGCGTCGCCAACCCCGCCACCGGCGAGATCCTCGGCGAGGTCGCCGACGGCGCCGGCGCCGAAACCACCGCCGCCATCGACGCGGCCGCGGCCGCCTTTCCGGCCTGGGCGGCATGCAGCGCCTTCGAGCGCGCCGCGGTGCTCGAACGTGCCTACGCGCTGATGGTCGAACGCAAGGGCGAGCTGGCGCAGCTGCTGACGCGGGAACAAGGCAAGCCGTTGCGCGCGGCCGCCGTGGAGACGCAGTACGCGGCCGATTTCCTGTCCTGGTTCGCCGGGCAGGCGAAACGCGTCTACGGCGACATCCTGCCCTCGCCACGTGCCGACCAGCGCTTCCTGGTGCGGCGACAGCCCGTCGGCGTGGTCGGCGCCATTACGCCGTGGAACTATCCCATCTCGATGCTCACGCGCAAGCTCGGTCCAGCGCTCGCGGCCGGCTGCACGGTGGTGCTGAAACCGGCCGAAGCGACACCACTGATCGCAATCGAGGTGTTCAAGCTGCTGCAGGAAGCCGGCGTACCCGACGGCGTCATCAACCTCGTCACCGCGAGCGACCCGCGGCCGGTCGGCGAGGTGCTGGTCAGCGATCCGCGCGTGCGCAAGCTGACTTTCACCGGTTCCACGGAAGTCGGCAAACAGCTCGCGGCGGCGGCGGGCGCCAACATGAAGCGCATCTCGCTCGAACTCGGCGGCCACGCACCGTTCATCGTCTTCCCCGACGCCGACCCCGTGCACGCGGCCAAGGGTGCGGCGGCGGTCAAGTTCCTCAACATGGGCCAGGCCTGCATCAGCCCGAACCGCCTGTACGTCCATCGTGCGCAGGTCGAGCCGTTCGTCGCCGAACTGGTCGGGCGCGTCGCGCGGCTGACCGTCGGCAACGGCCTCGCGCAGGGTGTCGCCGTGGGCCCGCTGATCAACGAGGCGGCCATCGCCAAGGTCGACGCCCAGGTGCGCGATGCCGTGAACAAGGGCGCCCAGTGCCTGACCGGCGGCGAGCGCCTGCAGGACGGCGACTTCGCCGCCGGCACGTTCTACGCCCCGACCGTACTCAGCGGCATCACGCACGACATGACCATCTACCGCGAGGAGACCTTCGGCCCGGTCGCCGCCGTGGTGCCCTACGACGACGGCGACGACGTCATCGCAATGGCCAACGACACCCGCTACGGGCTCGCTGCGTACGTCTACACCAACGATCTCAAGACGGCGTTGCGCAGCTTCGAGGCGCTCGACTTCGGCATCATCGGCATCAACGACATCAACCCGACGGCGGCCGCCGCACCGTTCGGCGGCATCAAGGAATCGGGTATCGGCCGCGAGGGCGGGCGCGAGGGCATCGAGGAGTACCTCGACGTCAAGCTCGGCGGCATCGCCCTGTAAGCGCAGGCCGCGCGTCGTCCGCTTGCGGCAACGGACGTCCGCCCGGCGCCGGGACCCCGGCAGCCGACCACCCTGGCACGCGCCTTGCGATACGGTCTCGTGACCAGCCACCGGCGCGGGTGACGGGCCGCGCTTCGTTGCCCGGCTTGCAGCCCCGTGCAAGCCTTACAAGGCCGGCGTGGCGCGGTTTCAGTGCTCGCCACGCGGCAGCAGGAGCACCTGGCACACCAGCGACAGCGACATGAACGAACCCATCAGCAACGCGAGGTTGAGCGCGCCGTCGTGCGGCACGAGTCCCACCGCGTAACCGCCGACGGCACCGAAGAGCTGCTGCGCGAGACCGGCGCCCGCGGCCGCGGCGCCGGCCAGCGCCGGCACCAGGCTGACCGTGCCGGCAAGCGTGGACGGCATCATCAACCCGTGCCCGAGACCGAGCAACGCGAGCGGTGCGGCGACCGCGAACGGCGAGCGCACGCCGAGCAGCGCGAGCGCGAGCACGATGCCGATGCCGCTCAGCGCGGTGACCTGCCCGAGCAGGATCAGGCGTTCGTTGCTGGTGTGGCGTACCAGCCGGCTGACCAGGAAATTGCCGACGATGTAGAACATCGGCGGAAACATGATGAACCAGCCGATCGTCGCCGGGCCGACGCCGTAACCGGCCAGCACCACCGGCACGCCGGCAAGAAAAGCGTAGAACGTGCCGGTGCACATCCCGAGCATCGCGGTGTAGCCGAGGAAGGCGGGCAGCCGCAGCAAGGTCGCGTACGCAGCAAGGAACTCGGCCAGCCAGTGCCCGCCAGCGGCGCGCCGCGGCGCATCCGCCGGCAGCACCCGGGAGATAGTCGCGAGCAGGGTCACGGCGACGAGCGCGGCGAGCACGAAGTTTGCGCGCCAGCCGAGGTGCACGTGCAGCTGGCCGCCGACCAGCGTCGCGAGCGGTGGACAGACGCCGAGGATCATGCCGGTGTAGGCCATGACACGCGGCCGATCGGCGCCACGAAAGAAGTCCTGCACCATGGCGCGGCCGAGCACCATGCCGGCCGCGGCGCCGGCGCCCTGCACGAACCGCGCGGCAACCAGGCCCGCGAGGCTGCCGGCCATCGCGCAGGCGAGCGAGCCGAGCGCGGCGAGGGCGAATCCGGCGACGAGCAGGCGGCGGCGGCCATAGCGATCGGACAGGGGGCCGTAGACCAGCTGCGCGCCGCCGAAGGCGACGACGAAGCTCGAGAAGGTCAGTTGCACCTCGGCCTGGCCGGCCGCGAACAACGTCGCCCACTGCGGCATGGAGGGCAGGCAGACCGTCATCGAAAGCAGCCCGTAGGCGATCGCGGCAAGCAGGTTGGCGACCAGCCAGCGGCTCGTCGCGGGCGGCTCCGGGGCAGGGCTGTCGGGCGCGTCGGTCAACGGCGTGGCGGCGGGGCGGGCAGGCGTGGACGCGCATGGTACCCGATGCGCCGGGGCGCCGCGCGGCTCGCGCGAATGCCGGCGGGCGGGTGCACGTGACCGGCCAGCCCCGCCGGCGTGAGCCGTCCAGCGTGCGCGCGGCCCCGCGCGCCGTGCCGCGTGGGCGCGCGCGGCTCGCCTGGTACGGGCCGGCGCTGGTCTGGATGGTCTCGGCAGTGGGCTCGGGCTCGGTGCTGTTCACACCGCGCGCCTGCATGTGGATCATGATTCGCGAGGCCGCGCGCTACACCACGGTCACCGGCCGCACCCTGCTCGACGGCTTCGGCCGGCTGCCGGGCCCGCGCGGCTGGGCCCTGTGGGTGATCTTCGTCCCGCAGCTCGTCGCCGCGGTCGTCGGCGTGGCGGGGCTGAGCGCGCTGGTCGGCAGCGCCGGAAGCGTCGCGCTGGGCGGCCCGCACTGGCTCTACACGCTGGGCCTCCTGGGCGCCGCTTCGGGCATCGTCGCGTTCGGCGAGTACGACGCGCTCGAACGCGCCAGCCGCTACATGGCGATGATCCTGATCGCGCTCAGCGTCGCCGCCGCGCTCAGCGTGCTGCCGCCTCCCGCCACGCTCGCCGCCGGGCTCGTGCCACGGATCCCGGCTGACTTCGAACTCGCTTTCGTGCTGCCCTGGGTCGGCACCATCCTGGCTGGTTCGATGGGTATCGTGTGGTTCGCCTACTGGACCGCGACGCACGGCTACGGCGGCGCCAGCGCGCTGTCGGGCGAGCACCGCGAGGACAACGCGCAGGACGATGCCGGCACGGCCGAGGCGGTTCACGAGCGCCTGGCCGGCTGGCTGCGCCTGGTCTCGCGCGCCGCGCTCGCGGCCGTCGTCGGCGGGGCCTGCGTGATCGTCGCGTTCAATGTCCTCGGCGCCGAGTTGCTCGCGCCGCGCGGCCTGGTCCCGGCCGGCACCGATGTCGCCCGTGACCTCGCCCGCCTGCTCGAAGGCGTGTGGGGGGCGTTCGGCTTCTGGGCCCTGATCGTGCTGACCGTGTTCGCGCTCGGCGGCAGCGTGATGGCGAACCAGGACGGCTGGTCGCGCAGCTTCGCCGACATCACGCTGCTGCTGCTCGGTACGCGGGCGCGGCCGGCCTGGCTCACGCGGCGCAATCTCAAGCGTGCCTATGCCCTGGGCGTGACGGGAGCCGCGCCGGCGGCGGTCTACCTGACCGTGCGCGACCCGGTCGCGATCATGTCCTGGTCGGGTGTCGTGGCGGCGGCGCACACGCCGTTCATCGTCGCGCTGATCCTGTTGGTCAACCGGGCACACCTGCCGCGGGGCCTGGCGCCCGGCCGCCTGGCAAGCGCTTGCCTGGCCACGGCCGGGCTCTTCTATCTCGGCGTCTCTCTCATGCGCCTGGCGGTGTGACAAGCGCCGCCGTGACACAACTGTGACACGCAGGCGGCGGCGGTTTGCTATCTGTAAGCGCGTACTCCAATGGAACGGGCAGCGCCATGCTGGAACGATTGGGCATGATCGGCGCCTCGTGGCGCCGCGGCGGCAGCGAGTCACTCGCCGGGTTCAGCCTGCCAACCGAGCAGCGCGAAGCGCGCCTGGCTGATTTCGCCGACGCGCACGGTCTCGCCGAGATCGTCTACATCGGCACCTGCAACCGGGTCGAGCTGGTCTTCGTACATGCCGACGCGGTCGCGGCATCGACCGATTTGCGCGCGGCCGCGTGGGAACTGCTGACGGGTACGCGCAGCACGCCGGGCGAAGCCAGGCGCCATCTCCGCGCCTGGGCCGGAGAGGGTGCCCTGGAACACCTCTTCCTCGTCACCGCCGCCCTCGATTCGGCGTGTCTCGGCGAAGCCGAGATTGCCGGCCAGGTACGCGCCGCCCATGACGCCGCCCGCGAACACGCACTCAGCGGCAAGGCCCTGGACCCCGTCTTCGAGGCGGCGTTCCGGGTCGGCGCGCAAGTGCGCACCGAGACGGCACTCGCGAGCGGACGCGTTTCACTCGCCGAGATCGCGGCCGACGAGCTCGCCGTCCAGCAGCGCGCGTGCGGGGGGCGGATCGCCCTCGTCGGGGTTTCGCCGATGACCGAGAAAGCCGCAGCCGCGCTGGCCACGCGTGACATACCGCTGCTCATCGTCAACCGCACGGCAGCCCGCGCGGCGGCTCTCGCCGGGCGCCACGGCGCGCAGAGCATGCTTCTCGACGATTTTCGCCGCGAGGGTGCCCGTGACGTCTGCGCGCTCCTCAGCGCCACGGGGGCCCCGAATGCCGTCGTCGGGCGCGCCGCACTCGAACGCCTGCAGGCACTCGCCCCACGTGACACCCTCCTCGTCGTCGACATGGCCGTACCACCGGATGTCGCGCCGGAGGCCTGCCGCGCACTCGGCCTGCGGCGGATCGGGATGGACGACATCGCCGCGGTGGCGGCCCGTAATCGCGGCGCCCGCCAACGCGAGGCGGCCACTGCGCGGGAGATCGTCGACGAGGCATTGACGACGTTCATCGCGACGCAGGCGGAGCGCCGCTACGGCACGCTGATCGGCAACCTGCAACGGCGCTACCAGCACACGGCCGAGAGCGGTGTGGAGCGCCTGCTCGGCCGGGAGCTCGCCGGGCTCGGCGAAGCGGAGCGCGATGCCGTGCGGCGCTGGGCACGGGTACTGGCCCGCCGCTTCGCACATATTCCCTGCGTGGGTCTGCGCGGCTTGCTGCGCGACGGCCCGGATGGCGCGCTCGAAGCGTTCGTCGGCGGTCTCGATCCCGAGCTTGCCGACGAGTTGTTCGCTGCCCCGCGGCACGCGCCGACGGAGGCGCGGGGATGAGCACACGGCCACTCGCCGCTAACATGGCAGGGCGTTTCCGTTCCCGGCGGGGCGAACCCATGGCGCTCAAGCGAGATTATGCCAAGCTGCTGCAGATCGTCTTCGTCATCCTGCTCGTGGTGTGCTCGGCACAGGTCGCGTGGTGGATCGGCGAGAACCTGCATTACGCGGAAACGACGACGGCGCGCCTGGAGGGGCTTTACCGCGACCTCGCTCGCAGCCACGCCGGGCGCAGCGCGGAGTCCCTGCCCGCTTACCTGGCGGTCGACGCCACCAGCGGCGAAATCGGCGTATCTCCTGACGTGCTCGAGGCCCTGCGAACCACCGGTGATGCCCGCGCAAGGCGCTACTACTGGGAAGGCGGCTTCTTCCTGGTGGTCTTGATCAGCGGCATGGCCGTGGTCTCGGCAGCGATCCGCCACGACGCCGCGCTGCGCCGGCGCCAGCAGAACTTCCTGGCCGGCGTCTCCCACGAGTTCAAGAGTCCGCTGGCCAGCATCCGGCTCGCCGCCGAGTCACTTGCCCGGCGGGGCAGTGCCAGCGACACCGCTCGCTGGACCCCGCGCATCATCGCCGACTGCGAGCGCCTCCTGCGCACCGTGGACAACCTGCTCGACACCGCGCGCCTGGAGGACGGCCGGCACCTCGTCACCGCGCGGCGGGTCGTGCTCAGCACCGCCATCGACCAGGCGATCGACGAACAGTCGGCACGTGCCTCGCGCGATGGCATCGCCCTCGCGCAGGAGGTCGATGATCCCGGACTCGCGCTGGACGTCGACCCGGAAGCGCTGGCAAGCATCCTGCGCAACCTGATCGACAACGGCATCAAAGCCTGCGTGGCCGGCGACGGCTCGGCGGTCACCGTGTCCGTGGACAGCGAACAGGGTCCCGTTACGCTTCGCGTGAGTGACGACGGCATGGGGTTCCCGCCCTCCGAAGCGGCGCTGTTGTTCGAGAAGTTCTACCGCGTGGGGGACGAACGCCAGCGACGCACGAGCGGCAGCGGGCTCGGCCTCTACCTGGTGCTGCGGTTGACGCAGATGTCGGGGGCGCGTGTCCATGCCGACAGTGCCGGGCCCGGACGCGGTGCGACGATCACGGTGCGCTGGCCACCGGAGCGACGCGCGTGACCAGCCGCGCGGAGATCCTGGTCGTCGACGACGAGGTCCATCTCGCCGAGGGTATCGGCGAGAACCTGGCAGCCGAAGGCTACGCGGTGCGCATCGCCCATGACGGCGCGGAGGGACTCGCCGCGGCGCTCGCCGAGCCGCCGGATCTGATCGTGCTCGACGTCATGATGCCGCATCTCGACGGTATCGAAGTCTGTGCTCGCCTGCGCGCGGCCGGGCTCGACACGCCGGTGCTGTTCCTGACCGTCAAGGCGGCCGCCGACGACCGCGTCGAAGGCCTCGAAGCCGGCGGCGACGATTACCTCGCCAAACCGTTTCACCTCAAGGAGCTGTTGCTGCGCGTGGCGGCGATCCTGCGCCGCCGTACCTGGACTCCGGGGCGCCCGGGCACGCCGTTACGCTTTGGCGGCAACGAGGTGGATTTCGCCACCTACCGCGCCCAGGCCTGGGACGGCCGCGAGCACGAGCTTCCCTACAAGGAGGCGATGATCCTGCGGCTGCTGAGCGACCAGGCAGGGTCGGTGGTGACCCGCGAGGACATCCTCGAACACGTCTGGGGCCAGGAAGTCTTTCCCTCGACGCGCACCGTGGACAACTTCATCGTCCGCCTGCGCAAGCGCTTCGAGCGCAACCCCGAACAACCCGTTCACATTCACACGGTGCGCGGCGTCGGCTACCGGCTGAGCACCGATCCGGACAGCGCCAGGGCGGCCGACGCCGCAATCTGATCCCGGCCCGGATTCGGGACCGGGGCAGCGTGTATACTCCGCGCACCAGCCCCGTGCTGGCCTTCGCACGGTGGGCTCGCCGCGGTTTCCTCGCGCCACCGCGCTCTGCTGACAGTTCCCGGCCACCGATGTGACTACCGACACCGAAAACCCGCAGCCAGACGTGACCCTCGTGCTCGATCTCGAGGGCGTCATCCAGCAGGTCAATCACTCGCCCGCGATTCCCGATTTCGACAGCACCGACTGGATTGGACGCGCCTGGACCGACACCGTCGAGGACGGCGGCGCGGAGAAGCTGCGGCGCCTGATCGATGACGCTTCCACGCAGGGCGTTTCGGCTTTCCGCCAGGTCAACCAGCGGTTCCCCGGCGGCAACGAGATTCTGATGGAGTACACGGCGGTGCGGCTCGACGACCGCGCCAGCCTGCTCGCGGTCGGCAAGAGCCTGCAGGCGGTCGCCCAGCTGCAGGAACGATTGGTCGCCGCACAGCAGGCGATGGAACGCGATTACTGGAAGCTGCGCCAGGTAGAGACCCGATACCAGCGTCTTTTCCAGTCGAGCAGCGAGGCCGTGCTGATCATCAGCCAACCGGATTGCCGCATCGTCGAAGCCAATCCGACCGCGGCCAGGGCCATCGATCATCAGGGCAAGCGTGGGCACGACGTGCAGGGACTGAGCTTCCTCGATGAACTCAATTCCGACGATCAGCGCGCGCTGCGTGCGTTGCTCGCGCGCGTGCTCGAGCAAGGTGCGGCCCCGGGGATCCTGGTCCACCTCGGACCGCAGCGCAGTTCGTGGATACTCCGCGCCGTGCCCATGACGACGGAACGCGGGCAGGGCTTTCTGCTGCAGATGACGGCCGGCGCCGGCAACGAACCCGCGCCACAGGAAACGCCGCAGCGTTTCTCGGTGGAAGCGCTGGTCGAGCGCATGGTCGACGCTTTCGTGATCACGGATGACGAAGGACAGGTCCTGTACGCCAATCCCGCGTTCGCCGAACTGGCCCAGCTCAGCTCGGCCGGCGCCGCGCTCGGCAAACGCCTCTCGCGCTGGCTCGGCAACCCGGGCGCCGATGCCTCCATCCTGCTCGCGAACGCTTTCCGGCACGGCTGCGTGCGCTTGCTCGGCACGACGCTGCATGGCGAACTCGGCGCGACCAGCGAGATCGAAA
The DNA here is from genome assembly GCA_030429865.1 of Gammaproteobacteria bacterium. Classification (GTDB taxonomy): domain Bacteria; phylum Pseudomonadota; class Gammaproteobacteria; genus JACKNG01. Next base: position 56,090 of record JAUIFX010000002.1, read on the forward strand.
TTTCGGCGGCGGTGGACGACCCGAATGCGCCGCACTTCTGTGCGCTGGCGCTACGCGACGTGGGCCGGCGCCTGCGCGCCAACGGCGAAGGCGCCGGACTCGGGTCGATACTCGACGCACTGACCGAGCAGATCGGCAAGAAAGGCCTCAAGGATCTCGTTGCGGATGCGGTCGCGGTCGTCGAGCGGCATTACGTCGAGGCCGCGCTGCAGCTCACCAGCGGCAACCGGACCGCCGCGGCCGACGTGCTCGGCCTCAGCCGCCAAAGCCTCTACGCGAAGCTCAACCGCTACGGCCTGGACACGATTCCGGCGCGCAAGCCGAGCGATGATGAGAGCTGACGGCTCACCGCAGACGAATTCGACACCGGCATTTGGTAAAGCCGACCTATCGAACTGCGAGCGCGAGCAGATCCATCTCGCCGGCGCCATTCAGCCGCATGGTGCCCTGCTCGCGCTGGACGCGGAAACGCTGCAGGTGCGGCAGGCCAGCAGCAACGCCATGGCGTTCCTGGATCTGCCCCGCGAACCACTGGGCGAGCACGTCGCCGCCCTGCCCGGCGACGTCGCCGATCAGATTGCACCCTGGCTCGATCGCGAACTGAGCGGGATTCCCGTCGCCGTGCGCTGCCGCGTGGGCCTGTCCCGCGGGCACTACGACTGCCTGCTGCACCGCGCCCATGCCCGGATCATCGTGCTCGAGTTCGAACGCGCAGAGCGCTCGGAGCTGCGCTCCGGCACGCTGCGTGACGCGCTCGAGCGCATCGCCCAGGCGTCCTCGCTGACGGCGCTGAGCGAGAACACCGCGAAGATTTTCCGGCAGCTGACCGGCTACGACCGGGTCATGATCTACCGCTTCGACGAGGCAGGACACGGCGAAGTCTTCGCCGAGAGCCGGGTGGACGAGCTGGAACCCCTGCTCGGCAATCGATACCCGGCATCCGACATCCCGCAGATCGCGCGGAAACTCTACGAACGCAATCGTGTCCGCCTGCTCAGCGACGTCCACAGCGAACAAGTCCCCCTCGTGCCGCCGCGCAACCCGGTCACCGACGCCGAGCTCGACATGTCCCTGTGCACCCTGCGCAGCATGTCGCCCATCCACGTGCAGTACCTGAGGAACATGGGTGTCTCGGGCACGCTAGTCGCCTCCCTGATGGTCGGCGGACGCCTGTGGGGCCTGATCTCCTGTCACCACTACGAGCCGCGCTTCGTGGATTACGAGATGCGTGCGCAGTGCGAGCTCCTCGCGGAAGCCGTGAGTACGCGGATTGCCGCCCTGGACAGCTTCGTGCAGGCGCGCGCCGAGCTCTCGGTACGGCGCATCGAACAACACATGCGCGCCGCCACGCGACAGCATGGCGACTGGCGGGCAGCCCTGTTCGACAGCGCCGAGCCGTTGCTATGGCCGCTCGGGGCAGCCGGCGCAGCAATGTTGTTCGAAGGGCAGGTCCACACGGTGGGCGAAGTGCCGGCGACCGAACACCTGCGCGACCTCGCCGCCTGGCTGGATACGCGGCCGCGCGCCGCGATCTACAGCACGGCTTCGCTGGGCGCCGAGGAAGCACGCTTCGGCGCCCTCTCGCCCATACTGTGCGGGCTGCTCGCGGCACCGATTTCGCGCACCCCGGGAGAATACCTGCTCTGGGTGCGGCCGGAACGGGTACGAACGGAGGTGTGGGGCGGAAATCCTAACGAGCCCGTCATCGTCGGCGACGACCCCGCGGATTTGTCGCCGCGACGCTCGTTCGCCAAGTGGCACGAGCTGGTCCGCGGCACCGCCGATCCGTGGAGCGAAGCCGATCTCACCGCCGCCAATCTGATCGCGGGCTCGGTAGCCGACGTCATCAACCAGTTTCGCTCGGTGCGCGCGCTGATCGTGCGCGACCAGCTCGAGGAACTTCACAGCCAGGTGCGCGGCGCCGAACAGCCCATACTGATCTGTGATGCCGAGGGCAACGTTCTGCTCGTCAACCACGCGATGTTGCAGCTGCTGCCGTCACCCGACGACCCGCCGCAGCACCTGCTCGAGCTCGCCGCACCCTTCATCGATCACGATGCCGCTCGAGCCTGTCTCGATGCGCTGTTGCGTGCCCGTCAGCCATGGCACGCGGAGGTCGAGTGCCAGGCCCGGGATGGCGACGCACTGCCCCTGCTGGTGCGCGCCGATCCGGTGATCTCGCCGCGCCAGAAGCTACTCGGCTTCGTCGTGCTGTTTACCGACATCTCGGTGCAGAAGAACGCCGAGCGTGCCCGCGCGCGCTTCCAGGAACGCATCATCGATCGCAGCGCGCTTTCCCGATTGCGCCTCACTAACGAAGGTGACGCGCAGTTTCGCAAGTTGATGTCCGTAATAGTCGATAACGCTCAACTCGCTGCCCTCGAAATTACCGACGGCCTCAATCCGCAGCGCATGCCGGGCATGCTCGACGGCGTGCAAGCGAGCGTCGCACGCTCCACCGAGCTGCTCGAGATCCTGCTGCGCCATGCCTCCCGCTCAGCGCGAAGCTGAGTCGCCGGCACGGCCCGCGACCGCCGCGGAAAGCGCGATGGTGTGACGGAACGCCACGCAGGCCTCGGCGACGATGCCGTCGTGATCAGAACGCTTCGCGGCATGCGCGATCGCCGCGCGCAACGCATCGGTCAAGGTGGGCGACACCGGGGAAGCCGTATCGGTCGGCACGCGCTCGGGAAAATCGAAATAGGCCAGGGCCTCGCGCGGTACGTCGAATCGTTCTCGCACCAGGCGCCGCAGGATGCGGCCACCGGAAAGGTCGCCGAGATAGCGCGCATAGACATGCGCCAGAAGTAACGGGGGATGAGTAGCAGCGAGGGTCGCCAGATGCGCCGCGTAGTCCGCCGCCGGGGCCACGAGCGGCAGGTCCTCGCGCCAGTTCGGACCGGCGAGGCGGCCGAGGTCGCGCGTGAGGGCCGGGCCGCGGCGCAGCACGCCGCCATCGAATGGCGCCAGGATGGGACGCGCCTCGAGACCCAGCTCGAGGGCCGCATAGACCGGGACCAGATTGCGCAGCAGCAGCAGGTAACCGTCGCGTGTAGCCCGTCCCGCGATCAGCGCACCGTAGATACCGCCCCGTTCCGCCTCGGTGTGCAGATCGCGCGTCGCCGCGCGCAGCCGCGCGAGCAGGGACACCGGCGCTACCGGGTCAAGCGCCTGGTTCCGGATGACCTCGTCCATTCGTGCATGATACGTGACCGTCCGGCTCCTGCGGGGCGCGGCGGGAACGGCGTTCCGGTCGCCGATCGAGACCGTAGGGAGCGACCAGTGACCACACGTGTGGCGGTATCAGGTGACGCATCAGGCGCGGTCGCTGGCGGGCAAGATGCAGGACGGTCTCCGCCGCCTTCATTTCGACGCGGGCGCGCGCGAACTCGAGGCCGCGCGGTCCCACCCGCGGCATCAGGAAACCGAGCAAGGGCCGCAGCCAGCGCGGAGTGCGCCGCAGGGGCAGCCCGCCCGCGGCCCGCTCGAGGTTGGCAACGAAGCCCCGCACCGCACTGGCGCGCCGCCCACCGCTGCCCGGCGCGGCCAGGCGCACTTCGCCGGTAAGCTGGTCGAGCAGCATCTCGCCCCGCGCATTGCGCACGATCAGCCACTGCTCGCCGTCACCGCCCATGTAACCGACGGTGATGTCGGCGAGCGCGTTGGTGTAGTCGACGCAGGTCCGGCAGGTGAGCGGAAAGAAATCCGCCGGCAGGTCCGCAATTGGCAGGGAAAGAAACGGGATCGCCTTGCGCCGACCGTCGTCGAAACGCAGTTCGACGTGGTAGTCGGTGCGGAACTCGAGATAGTTGATGGATTCGGGCTGGTCGCTGAGCAAGGCGAGGAAGTCGTGGAAGCGGTCCGTCGTCGTGTTATCCGAACAGGGCGTGCCGATCACGTAGAGGGCGTCGAAATCGAGTTCGGTTTCGAGCGCACGCAAGGCATGGACCTGGCACGGAATCCCGATGATCGCGAGTCGGCGCAGCCCGCGCTCACGCGCGGGCTCGAGAAGTGCGAGCAGCGGCGCGAACCCCATGCGCATGCCGCGGCACTTCGCGAGTTCGGCAGGGTCGGTGACGAGCACCGGCACCGGCTTCCAGCGGTCTTCCGGATCCGGAGCGACGGTCAGCACCGCGTCGACGGTACCCGTCTCGAGCAGGCGCTCGGCGAGACGCGTGGTGATACCCGACCATTGCGCGCCCGCTCTCGGCGCGACGAGGCTAGCGCGAAGCAGGCGCCGAAACGGTCCGAAGAAACGCTCGTCGGAGCGATCGGCGGCACGCGAACGCCCATGCACGCGCTCTTCGAGCGCCGCGTGGTCGGGCCGGATGAACTGGCAGGCCTGCGCGCAGCGTGACGGCTTCGAAGTCCGCGAGATGCCGCAATCCGTACACAGCGTGCGCGGTGCGGCGTCGGCCAGCGGCGGCAGCGCAACACCGGGCAGCCGCGCACCCGAAGCCGGCATGATCCGGTCAGTCGCCTTGCAGGGCCGGGAACTCGGCGATCACGCTGGCCCCGCCCATCGGCTTGGGCAGGCCCTGGTGGCAGGTCCCGCAGTTGACCTTGGGCGCGTCGCCTTCCGGGCCGAGACGGTGCTCGGGGAGGACTTCGGCGAGCGGCGAGACATAATCGCCGTTGAGTGCCCGGACCATCTGAATGCCGTGCCAGGCCGTCACGCGGGTCGGCGGACTTTCGTCCCAGTTGTAGAACGCCCGCGTGTTGTGACAATAGGTGCAGTTGACGTCGAGTGCCTCCGAGAGATGCATCATCAACGCGTATGTCGCCTCGGTGTCCTTGATGTTCCGGGTGTTGCCGCGCGGCAAGGCCGAGTTCGTCGCCACGCGGATCGCGGCCTCGCCGTCGAGCATGTCGGTGAACGGGTCGACCGGCAACGATGCATACTGCGGCACCGGCGAAGGTGCGTTCTGCCCGGCCCGGTTACCCGCGAACACGCCCGCTTCCTCGACATTGGAGAACCAGGTCGTTGCAGGCACGTTCTCGCCGCGGTGGCAGGTGAAGCAGGTCACCCCGGTTTCGCCGACATGGGCGTGTCCACCGCTGTTGATGAAGCGTGTCATTTCGATCATGCGCCGCGCGACCACCTTCGTATAGAGTGCGTCGCTCGCCATGTCTGCGCCTTCATGGCAGTAGGCGCAACCCTGGTCCGGGGCAACCCAGGTCGTCAGCGCGGTCATGAGGCGGGTGAATGACGCAATGTCGAGATCGCCGAGCAGCTGCACGTTCTGGTAGATATCGCCGGCTTTGGGTCCGCCGCCGGGCGCCGCCGGCGGCAACGCCGGCATCGCGGTGTCGGTCATGATCTTGTCGACCACCTTCATGTTGTCGACCTGCACCATGCCGGTCCCGCGAAAGCCCTGCTGGACGGACTCGGGCGGCGGGGCCTCGCAGCCGCTCAAGGCCAGTGCCACGCCCAGGCCCACGATGACATGTGCTTGCAGGAATCTCATGGCGCACCTCCGGCCGGGTCGGTGACGGCCGGAAAGACGTCGGGATAGGCTGGCGCCACCCCGTGCTTGACCGACCACAGGAACCAGTTGTCGACCGCGGTACCCGTCAGCAGGATGCCGATACCGCCGGTCAGCGGGCACAGCACCGCGAACCACCACGCCCACCGATGGATGGACTCCATCGTTGCGTTGAAGCCCATCGTCCAGCGCCAGAACAACGCCGCCCGCTCGGACGCCGTGCCGCGGTCGACCACTTGTTCGATCTCGCGTTCTCCACCGTAGCGGCTGACCGCGAGAATGGTCGCCCCGTGCATCGCGAAAAGCAGCGTCGACCCGTAGAGAAACGCGATCGACAACATGTGGAACGGGTTGTAGAAGAGATTGCCGTACCTGATCGAGAACGCGGCCGTCCAATCCAGGTGCGGGAAGATTCCGAAGGGTACGGCTTCCGACCAGCTGCCCATGAGCAGCGGACGAATGAAACCGAGCACGAGATAGAGCCAGATCGCCGCCGCGAAGGCCCACGCCACGTGCGTGCCCATGCCCAGCGCGCGAGCCCGGGTGTACACGCGGACCCACCAAAGCACGATGGAGGCGGTGAGGAAGAAGCCGGCGATCAGCCACCAACCGCCGTCGTTCAGTGGAGGGAACAAGCTGATCCCGTATTCCGCTCCCGGAGGCTCCAGCGCCAGCCATGGCAGCTGGCGTACGAATTCGACCGGACTCCAGTCGACCGAGGCCCACATGTTGAGTCCGATGATTTCGATCGCGATGAAGCCGCACAGCAACGAGGCGATACCGGTCGTGCCGAGATGGATCGGCCCGATCTGGGCATCACCGAGCTTCCCCAGCCAGTAGGAGAAGAACGGCCGGCCTGCGCGCGGCCACAGTTCGTGTTGCTCAGATGGCACGCCGTCGTAGGGCGGCGCATGCACCTGAACGCGAGTGAAGATGTTCTGATATCCAGCCATGGCTTAGTCGCCTCCTACCACACCGGCAAGTTGAGCCACCAGGTCCACCATTCCGGCCAGCCCCGGGTCCAGAAGGGTCCGCTGATGACGATGCACACCGCGCTCCAGAAGCCCGCCGAGAGCGCCAGGAAGAGCCCCAGGCGATGGATTCCGAGGGTTCCTATCGAATAGCCGATGGTGTCGCGGAAGAAGGTGTTCTCGTGTTCGACGGTCTTCACCGCCTCGCCCTTGCGCGGGTTGGTTGCCGACAGGATCAGGGATCCGTGCAGTGACAGCGCAAAGGTCGTTGTGAAGAAGAAACTGACCGCGAGCATGTGCGCGGGGTTGTAATGGAAGTGAAGGTACTGGTACCCGACATTGGAGACCCAGTCGAGA
>JAUIFX010000170.1 GCA_030429865.1 Gammaproteobacteria bacterium
GGGCCATAAAGTGCGACGTTGAGGGCACAGAAATTTTGCGGCTCGCCCTCCCCCCGCTGCCTCGCCCACGCGTAGTACGGAGAAAAGACGCTGCCGACGAAAGCAATCAGTGTGAGACCGGATTGCCCGTCGTCGCTGATGGCGTCGATGTACCACCACGCGTAACCGCCGTCGGCGACGGGCATCGTGAAGCCGGCATCGGTCCCGCGTGCGTGTTCAGATGCGACGGCCATGAATCCTGCCCCTGCTGTCTGCGATCACCGCGGCCGCGGCCTGGCAGCCCGATAGCGCGACCATGGGCAGACCGGGACCGGGGTGCACCGAGCCCCCGGCGAGATACAGGCCGGGCAGCGCGCTGCGTGCCGCGGGACGCCGGAACGAAGCGGCCCAGCCGTGAGTCGCGCGGCCGTACAACGCACCGCCGGTGCCGCTGAAGCATTGTGCGAAGTGTGCCGGTGTCGATACCCGTACGGGACCCGCCGGTTCGAGTTCGACGCCACAGCGACGCAGCGCGAGGGCCGTGCGCCGCGTGCAGGCGGCGAGCGCTTGCTCATCGAGGGTGACGCGGTCCGCGTTGGCTGGCGCGTTGACCAGTACGAGCAGCCGTTCGGGGCCCCCTGGTGTCCGTGCCCCGCAGCCGTCACGGTCCTGCGCGCACAGGTACACCGTCGGCCGCCGCGGCGGCCGGTCGCGCCGTAACAGGTCGTCGAACTCGGCCGCGTAGTCCGCCGAGAAGCACACCGTGTGGTGCGCCAATGGCAGGCCGCGTACGTGGGCGCGTGCGATCCAGGTCAGCGCAGACAGTGAGCGCTCCCCGGCAGGCATGGGCTTCAATGCGCGCCGTGCTTCGGCGCCGAGAAGCCCGCGGGCGACGGCATCCGCATCGCTGTTCACCACTACCGCCGATGCGCGCAACGCGCTGCCGTCCTCGAGAGTGACCCCGCAGGCACGGCCTCCGCGCGTATTGATGGCGGCAACCGGGCAATCGAAGCGGAACGCCGCGCCGCGTGCGCGGGCCACTTCGACCAGGGCCCAGGCCAGTGCCGGCATACCGCCGACGACCCGCCAGACGCCGCGTTGTTCGACGTGAGCGATCAGCATCAGGGTCGCCGGTGCGTGGAACGGGGACGAGCCGCAGTAGGTGGCATAGCGGCCGAACAACTGGCGCAGTCGCGGATCGCGGAAGTATTCGCCGAGTACGTTCCACAGGGTGGAGAAGGGGCGCATCGCGTGGAGTTTCCCGAGCCGGTGCAGGCCGATGCGTGCGCTCAGGCTGAACGGGTTGGGACGGCTGGCGCGCAGGTAACTGTGCTCGAGCGTCGCGAACAACGCCGCCGAATCGCGGCTGAAGCGCTCGTAGTCGCGTGCGGCACGGGCGCCGGCGAAGGCGCCGATTGCCGCCGCGTTGCGCGCGGGATCGCGATGCAGATCGAAGCGTCCGCCGTCGGGCCAGGCGTGCCGGGCCAGGGTGTCGAGCGGCTCTAGCGTGACGTGGTCTTCGAGCCGGGCCCCGGCCCGCGCGCAGATTTCCGCGAACACCTCGCGCAGGGTCAGCACGGTGGGACCGGCGTCGACGACGGCGTCGCCGACGCGGAGCGCATGCAACTTGCCGCCGGGATGCCCGGCGCGTTCGAGCACGGTGACCGGACGCCCCGCGGCGACGAGTTCGCAGGCCGTTGCGAGGCCACCGATACCGGCGCCGATCACGATGACGGGGGCCTCAGACACGTGGCCACCGGAACGGGACCGCAGGTACCCGGGAATCAGGCATGTCCATAACACTTGACATTTTTGGGAAAGTGAACTGTAAATTAAAATAGACACCATGGCCAGGGCGCGTGCCCACGCAAGCGAGGTAGAACATGGATCCCAGACGACGTATCGAAGCCGCGCTCGAAGCGGCCCTGGACGGCGCGGCGGCCAACGATGGCCCGCCGCGGCTTCGCGAGGCCATGCGTCACGCGGTGTTGCCGGGCGGTGCGCGCGTGCGCCCGCGGTTGTGCCTGGCCGTTGCGGGCGCGTGCGGTGAAGACCAACCCGGCCTGGTCGACGCGGTGGCCGCCGCCATCGAACTGCTGCATTGCGCATCGCTCGTGCACGACGACCTGCCGTGTTTCGACGATGCCGAGCAGCGCCGCGGGCGACCGGCCGTGCATCGTGCTTTCGGCGAGCCGATCGCGGTCCTCACGGGCGATGCGCTCATCGTGCTCGCGTTCCAGACGCTGGCTCTCGGCTCGGCCCACGCGCCGGCGCGCCTGGCCGGTCTGCTTGCCATTGTCAGTGCCGCCGTCGGCGCCCCTCACGGCATCGTTGCCGGGCAGGCCTGGGAGTCGGAGCCGGAGGTCGCGCTGATGCGCTACGAGCGTGCCAAGACCGGCGCCCTGTTCGCCGCCGCGACGGCTGCCGGCGCACTTGCCAGTGGCAGCGAGCCGGGGCCCTGGCTGGCGGTTGGCGCGCGCATCGGGGAGGCATTCCAGATAGCGGACGATATGCTCGACCTCGCGGGTGATGCCGCCGACCTGGGCAAGCCGGTCGGTCAGGACATGGCGCACGGGCGCCCCAACGTCGCTCTCGCCCACGGCATGCGGGCAGCGCGGCGTCAGCTCGAGAGCGCCGTGCAGGCCGCACTGGATACCGTGCCGCCGTGCCCGGGGCGCGAGGACCTGCTCCGGCTGCTTGCCGCGGAATCGCGGCGCTTCGTGCCCGCGGCGGTGTGGCAGAGCGCGGCCTGAGCGTTGCGTGACAGCGCCTGGCAAAGCGATCCGGCACGCCGGCCGGGCTGGGTGCTGGCGTGGGCGCTGGCATGGCGCGGCTGGCGCAACCGTCTGTTGGCACAACGCCGCTTCCAGCGCTGGGCCGCCGGCTTTCCGCTGACCCGTCCGATCGCGCGCCGGCGTGCGCGGCGGCTGTTCGACCTGTGTGCCGGTTTCGTCTACTCGCAGGTTCTGTATGCCTTCGTGCGGCTGGACCTGGCGGGTGCGCTGGCGACCGGCCCGGCGACCTGTCCCGAGCTGGCGCGGCATTGCGGGCTCGCCGTCGACGCCACCGAGCGGCTGCTCGCGGCCGCCGCCGCACTCGGCCTGGTCGATGCCCTGGCCGGCGGGCGCTACGTGCTCGGTGCAGACGGCGCCGCCTTGCTCGGCAATGACGGCGTGGCGGCGATGATCGCCCATCACGACATGCTCTACCGCGACCTCAGCGACCCGGTCGCGCTGCTGCGCGGCGCGACCAGGCCGACCGAACTCGAACGCTTCTGGGCCTACGCGCGGGCGGCCCGGCCGGGCGCGCTGCCGGGAGACAGCGTGGCCGATTACTGCAGCCTCATGACTGCCTCGCAGCCGCTCGTCGCCGCAGAGGTACTCGAGGCCTGCGACTTGTCCGCGCGCACGCGGTTGCTCGATGTCGGCGGTGGGGAGGGCGCCTTTCTCGCCGCTGCGGCGGCCCGCTACGCGCATCTCGACCTGATGCTGTTCGACCTGCCGGCGGTCGCGGAACGCGCGCGTGCGCGACTGGCCGCCGCCGGCCTGGGTGAACGCGTAGCCGTCCACGGTGGCGACTTCTTCTCCCAGCCGCTGCCGCAGGGCGCCGACGCCGCGAGCCTCGTGCGCGTGCTGCACGACCACGACGACGCCGCCTGCGCCAGGCTCCTGGCTGCCATCCACGCCTGCCTGCGCCCCGGTGGCGTGTTGCTCGTCGGTGAGCCGATGGCCGCGACCCCGGGCGCGGAACCCATGGGCGCGACCTATTTCGGTTTTTACCTGTTGGCCATGGGCAGCGGCCGCGCACGCACGCCGGAGGAGCTGGCGGCCATGCTGCGGCAGGCGGGTTTCACCGCGCCGCGCCTGCTGCGGACGCGCCAGCCTCTGCAGGTGCAGGTGCTGATCGCGACGCGAACGTAAATTTACATTGACATTTAGAAATGTCAATCTAGACTTACAAATCACGGCCGCTGGCCCGAACCCACGAGACCACTGCGGGTGGTCCGCGCAAGGAACGACGAATGGAAACGACCGCTGTCGTCATCGAAGCCCCGGAGCAGTTATCGCTGCGCCACCTGAACCTGGCGGACCCGGCGGCCGACGAGGTCGTCGTCGACATCGCCTGGAGCGGTATCAGCGCCGGCACCGAGCGCCTGTTGTGGAACGGCCGCATGCCGCCTTTCCCGGGCCTCGGCTATCCGCTGGTACCGGGCTACGAAGCGGTCGGCCGCGTGGTGGAGGCCGGGTGTGGGGCCGCGGATCTGGTCGGACACGACGTTTTCGTCCCCGGGGCCGCGTGTTACGGCGACATCCGTGGGCTGTTCGGCGGAACCGCCCGGCGCCTCGTGAGCAAGGCGGCCAAGGTCGCCCCCGTGTCGACGACGCTGGGTGAACAGGGCACCCTGCTGGCGCTCGCTGCCACGGCCGAACACGCGCTCGCGGCGGCCGACACGCAAGCACCCGCGCTGATCGTTGGCCATGGCGTGCTCGGACGTCTCCTCGCACGACTTTGCATCGCGCGCGGCGCGCCGCCGCCGGTCGTCTGGGAGCGTCAGCCCGAACGGCGCCGCGGCGCCGCCGGCTACGCCGTCGTCGACCCCGACGAAGACGAACGGTCGGCCTATGCCTGCATCATCGACGTCAGCGGCGATGCCACCCTGCTGGACGCGCTGATCGCCCGCCTCGCACCACGCGGCGAGGTGGTTCTCGCCGGCTTCTACGCCGCACCCGTCAGCTTCAACTTCCCGCCCGCGTTCATCAAGGAGGCGCGGCTGCGTGTTGCAGCCGAGTGGACACGTCCGGACCTCGACGCGGTGATCGCCCTCGTCGCGTCGGGCGCGCTGTCTCTCGACGGGCTCATCACTCACCGGGCGCATGCCGCGGACGCGGCGGACGCCTACCCCACCGCCTTCGAGGATCCTCGCTGCCTGAAGATGATCCTCGACTGGAGGAACTGCCCATGAATGCCCCGATCAGCGTCCCGCTCAAACGCATCGATCCGTCGAAGCGCTCCGAGTTGCCGGTCGACGACGCAGCGCGCGTCGACGACGGCAAACCCGACACCCAGGTCATCGCGATCTACGGCAAGGGCGGCATCGGTAAGAGTTTCACCCTCGCCAACCTGTCTTACATGATGGCCCAGCAGGGCAAGAAAGTGCTGCTGATCGGATGCGATCCCAAGAGCGACACGACCTCCCTGCTGTTCGGTGGCCGCGCCTGCCCGACCATTATCCAGACTTCCTCGCGCAAGCAGGAAGCGGGCGAGGCGGTTCAGATCGGAGATGTCTGTTTCAAGCGCGATGGCGTCTTCGCGATGGAACTCGGTGGGCCGGAGGTCGGCCGAGGTTGCGGCGGACGCGGCATCATCCACGGATTCGAGTTGCTCGAGAAGCTCGGCTTTCACGACTGGGGGTTCGACTACGTGTTGCTGGATTTTCTCGGCGACGTGGTCTGCGGCGGCTTCGGACTGCCGATTGCACGCGACATGTGCCAGAAGGTCATCGTCGTCGGCTCGAACGATCTGCAGTCGCTGTACGTCGCGAACAACGTGTGCTCGGCCGTGCAGTACTTCCGTAAGCTCGGCGGCAATGTCGGTGTCGCCGGCCTGGTCGTGAACAAGGATGACGGCACCGGCGAGGCGCAGCGCTTCGCCGCCGCGGCCGGCATCCCGGTGCTCGCCGCGGTGCCTTCCGACGAGGACATCAGGCGCAAGAGCGCCAACTACGAAATCATCGGCCGCCCCGGTGGCCGCTGGGGAGCGCTGTTCGAAGCGCTCGGCGAGAACGTGGCCGGTGCGCCGCCCCTGCTGCCGACGCCCCTCAGCCAGGATGAACTGTTGGCGCTGTTCGACGGCGAGGCGGTCGGTCGCGACGTCGTGCTCGAACCGGCCACGCTGGCCGACATGTGCGGCACGGAACGCATCGAGCGGCCCTCGCTCGAAGTCATCTACGACCAGTCATGAGTGCACGCGACGACCTGTCCGGCACCCCTGCGCCCGATTGCAGCGGCGAGCGCGCCCGGCTGCGCGAGGCGGCGGCCGCTGCCGGCAACGAGGAACTGCTCGAGCGCTACGCGGCGGACTACCCGACCGGGCCCCACGACCAGCCGCAGAGCATGTGCCCCGCTTTCGGCTCACTGCGCGTGGGCCTGCGCATGCGGCGTACAGCGACGGTGTTGTCCGGCTCCGCCTGCTGCGTCTACGGCCTCACGTTCACCTCGCATTTCTACGGCGCGCGGCGCACCGTTGGCTACGTGCCGTTCAACTCCGAGACGCTCGTCACCGGCAAGCTCTTCGAAGACATCCGCGACGCGGTCTTCGAACTCGCCGACCCGGCCAAGTACGATGCCGTCGTGGTGACCAACCTGTGCGTGCCGACCGCTTCCGGGGTGCCGCTCAAGTTGCTGCCCAAGGAGATCGATGGCGTACGCATCGTGTGCATCGACGTCCCCGGCTTCGGTGTCCCGACGCATGCCGAGGCCAAGGATGTGCTGGCCGGCGCGATGCTCGCCTACGCACGTGCCGAAGCCGCTGCCGGCCCGGTTCAGGCGCCGCGCGAGGGGCGCGCAGAGCGGCCGACCGTGACCTTGATCGGCGAGATGTTTCCGGCCGACCCGGTTGCCATCGGCGCCCTGCTCGAACCGCTCGGGCTCGCCTGCGGGCCGAACGTGCCGACGCGCGAGTGGCGCGAACTCTATGCCGCACTGGACGGAGTCGCAGTAGCTGCCATCCATCCTTTCTACACCGCCTCGGTCCGCGAGTTCGAAGCTGCCGGGCGCCCGGTCGTCGGCTCGGCGCCGGTCGGTCACGACGGTACTGCGGCCTGGCTCGAAACGATAGCGGAGACGACCGGCGCGTCGCCGGCGCAGCTGGCCGCTGCGCAGAACCGTTTCCTGCCGATGATCCGTGATGCGCTTGCGGCAAATCCGATCGACGCCCGGATCACGCTCTCCGGCTACGAGGGTTCCGAACTGCTGGTTGCCCGCCTCCTGATCGAGAGCGGCGCCGACGTACGTTACGTCGGCACCGCCTGCCCGCGCACGCGCTTCTCGGCGGACGACTGTGCCTGGCTCGAGGAACGCGGCGTCATGGTGCGCTACCGCGCGTCGCTCGAGCAGGACCTCGCGGCGATGGCGGAGTACGACCCCCACCTCGTCATCGGTACCACGCCCGTCGTGCAGCAAGCGAAGTCGCGCGCGATACCCGCGCTGTACTTCACCAACCTCATCTCGGCGCGTCCGCTGATGGGCGTGGCCGGCGCGGGGTCGCTCGCGCAGGTGATCAACACCGCGCTCGCTGGCCAGGCGCGTTTCGAGCGGATGCGCAGCTTCTTCGAGGGCGTTGGCAGCGGCGACACCGCCGGCGTATGGCAGGAGCCGCCCCGTGCCCACCCCGAGTTCAAGGCCAGGTTCCGCCGTCAACGCGAGCGGGCCAGGGCCAGGTCGTCCGTCGAGGAGCCGGTCTGATGCTCGTGCTCGATCAAGACCGCGCCGGTGGTTACTGGGGCGCGGTGTATGTCTTCACCGCGGTCAAGGGGCTGCAGGTCATCATCGACGGACCGGTCGGTTGCGAGAATCTGCCGGTGACGTCCGTGCTGCATTACACCGATGCCCTTCCGCCGCACGAACTGCCAATCACGGTCACCGGTTTGTCCGAGGACGAGCTGGGGCAGAAGGGAACCGAGGCCGCCATGAAGCGCGCCCACGGCACGCTCGATCCGGATATGCCGAGCGTCGTCGTCACCGGCTCCATTGCAGAGATGATCGGCGGCGGGGTCACGCCGGAGGGAACCGGTATCAAGCGCTTTCTGCCGCGCACCATCGACGAGGACCAGTGGCAGAGTGCCGACCGCGCGATGGCGTGGTTGTGGCGCCGCTACGGCAAGAAGCGTCGCCGCCGCCGTGACGACGCCCAGCCGTGCGTGAACATCATCGGCCCCTGTTACGGAGTGTTCAACAGCGCTTCCGACCTCGCCGAGATTCGGCGCCTCGTCGAGGGCATCGGCGCCAGGGTCAATCTGGTCTTTCCGCTCGGCAGCCATGTCAGCGAGATACCGCAGCTCGGCGATGCGGACGTCAACATCTGCATGTACCGGGAGTTCGGCCGGGGCCTGTGCGAGGCGCTCGAAGTCCCGTATCTGCAGGCCCCGCTCGGCCTGTTCTCGACCACCGCTTTCCTGCGCACGCTCGGCGAGTTGCTCGATCTCGATCCAGAACCGTTCATCACGCGCGAGAAGCACACGACCATCAAGCCCCTGTGGGATCTCTGGCGATCCGTGACCCAGGATTTCTACGGTACTGCCAGCTTCGGCGTCGTCGCCGGCGAGACCTACGCTCGTGGGCTGCGTCATTTTCTCGAGGAAGAACTCGGCCTGCCTTGCCGCTTCAGTTTCGCGCGCCGTGCCGGCCGGAAAGCGGACAACGAAGCGGTGCGTCGCGCCGTCCAGGAGCAAACCCCCCTGGTCCTGTTCGGGAGTTACAACGAGCGTATGTACCTTGCGGAGGTGGGCGCAAGGGCGGTCTATATCCCGGCCTCGTTTCCAGGCGCCATCGTGCGCCGTCATACCGGAACGCCGTTTCTCGGTTACGCCGGCGCCACCTACGTGGTGCAGGAAGTCTGCAACGCGCTGTTCGACGCGCTGTTCAACATTCTTCCCCTCGGCACGCAGCTGGACCAGGTCGCGCCGACCCCGGCGCGTGCGGGCAGCGCACTGCCCTGGGAAGACGAAGCACGCGAGGCTCTCGACACGCTCGTTTCGGCCGAGCCGGTGCTGGTGCGCATCTCGGCCGCCAAGCGCCTGCGCGACGCCATCGAAGGGCGTGCACGCACGGTGGGTGCCGAACGCGTGACGCGCGCACACGTCGAGGCGTGTGCCGCCCTGACTGACGGATGCGCGGCATGAGCGCCGCACGCTCCGTAGGAACCCTGACGCGCGGCCTGCCGCAGGTCGCCGATTCATCCGAGGTGAAGGTTATGTTCAACGAGCTTCCATTCGCGCGAACCGCCCACGCCGACCCGGTCGCGGATCACATTGCCGATCTGCGCCAGTACCGTTGGCTTTCGGCGGTGATCTTCACCTACTTCCTGGTAGTGGCGGTTCTGGCGCTGCCGTTGCCGCGGCGCTGGCGCCCTTTCGCCAGTCCCTCCGGCGAACGCCGCTCGATCGTTTCACAGGTGCGCGCAGCGACGCACAACGTCATGCCCTACGTGTTCCTGGGGTAGGGCGCAGAGGTTTCGCCCCGTGGCCTCGATGCCACGGGACGATGGAAGTCGCGATGCTGTTCGCGGCGAGTTCCCGGCAAGCCGGGATTGTTGAGTCCGCCCGTCATGTAATGCGGGCATTTCAGAGGTGACCAGTAATGGCAGAAGACAGAGCTTCCCTGACGGGGCTGACGGACCAGGAGGCGAAGGAGTTCCACGGCATATTCGTGCAGAGCTTCATCATCTTCACCGCGATCGCGATCGTGGCCCACTTTCTCGTGTGGCTGTGGCGTCCGTGGTTGCAGTAGAAGGCGTTGACTGCGACGTCACGCTTCCATCTTTCAACGAAACAGAGGAGTAAAGAGCCGTGTGGAGAATATGGCTGCTTTTCGACCCGCGCAGAGCCTTGGTCGCGTTGGCGACGTTCTTAGGCGTACTGGCGCTTCTCATTCACTTCATTCTGCTGAGTACCGACCGGTTCAACTGGTTGCAGGACCCGGCTGCCGGCAGCGCTACGGCGATGCAGGTCATGCCGGAATCGCTGCCGGAGAACCTGGTCGCTGGCACAAGCGATTGACAGGGCCTCGCCGACCGTCGATGGCAGCGCCGGCCGCATGACCGGGCTGCCTCGGCGGTCGGTATGGCGATGGGGACCTTGACCTAGAGCAGTCCCCGCGCAACGGGTGAGGAATCAGATCATGGCGATGTTGAGCTTCGAGAGAAAATACCGGGTTCGTGGCGGGACCCTGATAGGCGGCGACCTGTTCGACTTCTGGGTGGGGCCGTTCTACGTCGGGTTCTTCGGCGTCACGACCATCTTCTTCACCGTGCTGGGCACTGCTCTGATTCTCTACGGCGCAGCGATGGGTCCGACCTGGAACGTCTGGCGGATCAACATCGCGCCGCCGGATCTCGAGTACGGCCTGGCGCTGGCACCACTGCTCGAGGGTGGCTTGTGGCAGCTCATCACGATGTGCGCAATCGGTGCATTCGTATCCTGGGCTCTGCGCGAGGTGGAGATCTGTCGCAAACTCGGCATCGGTTTCCACGTCCCGGTGGCCTTCGGAGTCGCCATTTTCGCCTATGTCACGCTGGTGGTCTTTCGTCCGCTATTGATGGGCGCCTGGGGGCACGGTTTTCCTTACGGCATTC
>JAUIFX010000171.1 GCA_030429865.1 Gammaproteobacteria bacterium
GACGGTGTTCTCCCACGACGCGCCGACCGTGTTGCCATTCGGCGCAACCAGTCCGAGTCCTGTCACTACAACGCGATGCGTCAACTTGTGTACCTCGATAAAGCGGGAGCGGGCATGCGTGCCGGTTCGGCGAACACGCACCGGCGAATCCCATGCCGACCCGACGGCTGCACGCCTTCCTGGCGCGGCTGCCGCAGTCGCCGTCCGCGCGGCGACTTTTGTCGCGGCCGGTCAGTGCCGCTCCAGAAATGAAAAGGCCGCGCTTCGAACACGAATCGCGGCCTCGTTCGGAATGCGGCAGGGTGCGTCAGGATTCCAGGTGTTCGTTGATGTAGTCGATGGCCTGCTGCACCGTGGTGATCTTCTCGGCTTCCTCGTCGGGGATTTCGGTCTTGAATTCCTCTTCCAGGGCCATCACGAGCTCGACGGTGTCGAGTGAGTCCGCGCCGAGATCATCGACGAACGAAGCTTCGTTCGTCACCTCTTCTTCTTTTACGCCGAGCTGTTCGACGACGATCTTCTTGACACGTTCTTCAACGCTGCTCATCGGTAGAAAATCCTCCCAATTGAGTGCCGCCAGCGTGACGGCGGGTGTTAGTTTAGTGAAAACGACTTAAACTGCAAGCAAGTCCGCGTTTCGCAACGGAAATCGACTTTAAGAACATCCGGTTAGCGATCGATGGTCACCTGGGTTGGTGCCGCTTTCGCGCGCCTTGATCCGCTTGCGCCTACCAGGCCCGGCATCCTGCTCGGAGACCCTGGCCGGATTCGTCCTGGAACCGGTCAGGGGTTCAGGCCATGTACATACCACCGTTGACGTGTATGGTTTCGCCGGTGATATACGCGGCACCGTCGGACACGAGAAACGCGACGGTTGCCGCGATCTCTTCCGCCGTGCCCATGCGTCCCATCGGGATGCGCGCGAGCGCCCCGCTCTTCTGATCATCGTTCAGCTTGCGCGTCATGTCGGTATCGATGAAGCCCGGCGCGACGGCATTGACGGTGATCCCGCGATTGGCGATCTCCTGCGCGAGCGACTTGGTGAAGCCGATGACGCCGGCCTTGGCCGCGGCATAGTTCGACTGCCCGGCATTGCCGGACACGCCGACTACCGAGGTGACGTTGACGATGCGCCCGTAACGCGCCTTGACCATCGGCCGCAGCAGGCGCCGCGTCAGCGCGAAGACCGCGTCGAGGTTCGCTGCCATGACGGTCTCCCACTCTTCGTCCTTCATGCGCAGCAGCAGGTTGTCGCGGGTGACGCCTGCATTGTTGATCAGCACCAGCGGTGCGAGCGACGCCGCCTCGAGGGCCTCGAAGAAAGCCGCCAGCGAGGCCTTGTCGGTGACATCCAGCTTGAGTGCCGCGCGCAGTGCGCCGCTCGGCGCTAGCGCCTGCTCGATGGCGTCGAGACCGGCGTCACCGGTCGCCGTGCCGACGATGTCCAGACCCTGCGCGGCCAGCGCCTGGGCGATGGCCAGGCCGATGCCGCGGCTCGCGCCGGTAACGAGGGCGATGTTCTTCTCGCTCATGGATTTTCTCCGCTCAGGGCATCGGCCGCGGCGCGCAGCCCGTCCGGCGTGCCGAGGCCGTGGCAGGTCATGCCTCGGTCGATGCGTTTGATCAGGGCGCTCAGCACCTTGCCCGGGCCGCACTCGCAGACTTGCGTGACGCCGTCGGCGGCGAACCGTTCGATGGTCTCGATCCAGCGTACCGGGGAATGCAGCTGTGCCACCAGGGCGGCGCGGATCGCGTCGCCCTGCGTATGCGTGTCGACGTCGACGTTGTGCACGATGGTGGTGTCCGGCGCCGCGATGGCGATGCCGGCGAGGCGCGCTTCGAGCCGGCCCGCGGCCGGCTGCATCAGCGCGCAATGGGCCGGTACGCTGACCGGCAGGGTCATGGCGCGCTTGGCGCCGCGCGCCGTGGCAAGTTCGCAGGCGCGTTCGACGGCCGCGCTGCTGCCGGCAATGACGATCTGGCCCGGGGCGTTGAGATTGGCGCAGGCACACACGCCATCGCCGGCGCTCGCCTCGGCGCACACTTCGCGCAGCGCTTCGAGGTCGAGACCGAGCACCGCGGCCATGGCGCCCTCCCCGGCCGGCACCGCGTCCTGCATGAAGCGGCCGCGATCGGCGACCAGCGCGACGGCCGTGGCGTAGTCGAGGGCACCGGCGCAGACCAGCGCGGTGTACTCGCCGAAACTGTGGCCGGCCATCAGGCGCGGGCGCGGTCCGCCGCTCGCGATCCAGGCATCCCAGGTCGCGACGCTGGCGGCGAGCAGCGCGGGCTGGGTGTTCCGGGTGCTGTTGAGTTCGCTCTCGGGGCCATCGCTGACCAGCTTCCAGAGATCGAAGCCGAGCACCTCGGAGGCCGTGTCGAAACGTTCGCGTACGGCCGGAAAGGCTTCCGCCAGCGCCGTGACCATGCCCACCGATTGCGAGCCCTGGCCGGGAAAGACGAAGGCGAGATTCGCTCGCGGCGTGTTGTCGTTCATCAGTTCTGTTCGGCTCCTTCGAGCAGGTTCTCGAGCAGGTGGGAGATGCGCTCGGGCACCGCCTGCTCCGCTTCCAGCACGGCGACGTCGATGGCGTTGCCGAACGACAGTGCGTCGGCACCGCCGTGGCTCTTGACCACCGTGCCGCGCAGCCCGAGCAGGCTGGCGCCGTTGTAGCGGCGCGGATCGGCGCGGTTGCGCAGCGCCTTCAGCGCTGGCAGTGCGCACAGGGCGCCGATGCGGGTGAACCAGTTGCGCTTGAATTCCTCGCGCGCCATCTCGCTGAGCATGCGCGCGACCCCCTCGCTCGCTTTCAACGCCACGTTGCCGACGAAGCCGTCGCAGACGATGACGTCGAAGCGGCCGTTGAAGATATCGTTACCCTCGGCGAAGCCGGCATAGTTGAGCGGGCTGTTGGCGAGCAGCACCGCGGTCTGCTTGACCCGGTCGTTGCCCTTGATCTCCTCTTCGCCGATGTTGAGCAGCGCTACGCTCGGGTTGTGACGCTTGTCGATGGCTTCGGCCAGCACCGCGCCCATGACCGCGAAACGGAACAGCTCGGCCGACGTCGAGTCGACGTTGGCGCCGAGATCGAGCACGTGCGTGGGCTTGCTCGCACCGGGCATCCGCGCACAGATGGCCGGCCGGTCGATGCCCGGCAGGGTCTTGAGCACGAAGCGCGCGATGGCCATCAGCGCGCCGGTGTTGCCGGCGCTCACGCAGGCGCTGGCGCGGCGGTCGCGCACCAGGTCGATCGATCGGCGCAGGGACGATTCGCGCTTGTTGCGCAGCGCCACCGACGGCTTGTCGTGCATTTCGACGACCTGCGGGGCGTGTTCGAACGCGGCGCGCGGGTGCCGGTCGAGGCCATGGGCGCCGAGGAGCGGCGCCACGCGGGCCTCGTCGCCGACGAGCACGAGCTCGAGCGTCGGGTGCCGCGCGAGCGCCTGCGCCGCGGCCGGGACGGTGACTTCGGGACCGAAGTCGCCGCCCATGGCGTCGATGCTGATGCACAGGGTCACGGGTGGGCGCGGATGCTGCTGGGGGTGGTCGTCAGCCGGGGGCGGCGCGCGCAGCGGTTGCCACGCTCGGCGGCGGGCCGCCCGCCACGGGGCGGCTCCCGGGGTGCGGCTTATTCGGCGTCGGGCAGTACCTGTTTGCCGCGATAGTAGCCGTCGGCGCTGACATGGTGACGGCGGTGGATTTCGCCCGTGGTGGCATCCTCGGACAGCGTCGGCTTGTCGAGCGCGTCATGCGAGCGCCGCTTGCCGCGGCGCGAGGGCGTGGACTTGTTCTGTTGAACGGCCATATGGTCACCTACTCCAAATGATGAGGGTCAATCGTCGGTTTCGCGTGCGGCCTTGACCAGCGCCGCGAGGTCCGCGAACGGTTTGTAATGTGTCTCGCTGCTCTCGGCAGGCGTCGCCTCGACCGCGCGCTGGCACGCGTCGGTCTCATGTACGGGAATCATCGGGCAGGCGAGCAACAGCTCGTCCTCCACCAGTGCCGTCAACGGCAAGCGGCCGTCCGGGGCCTCTACGTAATCCTCGTCGTCTTCCTCTTCTTCTCCCGACTTCGGCATCATGGCCAGCGATTCGACCACGATGACCTCGATCCGGCCCTCGACCGTCAGCGCCATCCACTCGAGGCAGCGTTGGCATTGCGCCTCGAGCGGGGCCGTGTAGCTGCCACTGACGACGATGCGTCCGCGCCCGTCGCGGCGCAGTGACAGCTGCGCGCGCGCCGGCCCGGTGACGCGGAAATTGCCGCCGACACGCGTCAGTCGTGCCGCCGGGATCCAGCCGTCGATGACGCCGCCATCGGCGAGGCGCCGGCGGTAGTCGACATCGGTGGGTAGCTCGGCCGTCATCGGGGGCGCGTATTATAGGCCAAGCATCAGCGAGTTAGAACAAGATAATGACGATGAGCCGGATGCCCCCCGAGGCCCGCGCGGACGTGCCGCGCCGCACGCTCGTGCTGGCCTCGTCCTCGCCCTACCGGCGTGCCCTGCTCGAGCGCCTGCGCGTGCCCTTCGCCAGTGCCGCGCCGGACATCGACGAGTCGCGCCGGCCGGGCGAGGCCCCGCGCGCCCTGGTGCGCCGGCTGGCGCAGGAAAAAGCCGCGGCATTGGCGCCGGCCTGGCCTGATGCGCTCGTCATCGGCAGCGACCAGGTTGCCGTCAACGCCGGCCAGGTGCTCGGCAAACCCGGCTCGCATGCGGCCGCGGTGCGCCAGCTGCGCTCGGCCAGCGGGCGCAGCGTCGAATTTCCCACCGCCGTGTGCGTGCTCGACACCGCGAGCGGGCAAGCCCTGGTCGACGTCGTCACGACCACGGTGGTGTTCCGGGCACTCGACGACGCCGCGATCGAACGCTACCTCGCGGCCGAGCAGCCGTACGATTGTGCCGGCAGCTTCAAGGTCGAGGGTCTTGGCATCGCATTGTTCGAACGGGTCACGAGCGACGACCCGACAGCGCTCACCGGCCTGCCGTTGATCCGCCTGTGCGCGATGCTCGCGGCGTGCGGCTGCGCGGTTCTCGAAGCCCTGGCACCGCCGGCATGAGCGCGCGCCCCGGAACGGGCGCGTCACCAGCCCGCGCCAGCGCGCGCCAGGAACTGTTCGACGATGGAAGCGCCGCCGCGCTTGAGCAGGCCTTCGAGCGAATAGTCGCGCCGGGTGAAGTCGACGATGTCCTCGGCGCCGATGACCTCGCGCGCGACGCGCCCGGCGGAGCCGAACTCGTCGACCAGACCGAGCGCGAGGCTGCGTTCGCCGCTCCAGAACAGGCCGGAGAAGATCGCGGGGTCGTCCGCGAGTCTGTCGCGGCGCCCCTTGAGCACGGTGTTGATGAACTGCTCGTGAACCTCGCCGAGCAGTTCGTTGACGTGCTCGACATGGGCCGGATCGAGCGGCAGGAAGGGGTCGAGGAAACCCTTGTTCTCGCCAGCGGTGAGCAGGCGCCGCTCGATGCCGAGCTTGTCGAGGGACTCGACGAAACCGAAGCTGTCCATACGCACGCCGATCGAGCCGACGATGCTGGCCTTGTCAGCGTAGATACGATCGGCCGCCGCGGCGATGTAGTACCCGCCGGAGGCGCAGACGTCCTCGATAACGGCGTACAGCGGGATGTCAGGGTACTCCTCGCGCAGACGGTAGATCTCGTCGTTGATGTAGCCGGCCTGGACCGGGCTGCCGCCGGGGCTGTTGATGCGCAGGATGACGCCGGCCGTGGCCGTGTCCTCGAACGCGTCGCGCAAGCCGCGCACGACGTTGTCGGCGCTCGCCTCGGTGCCATGCGCGATGACGCCCTGGACGTCGACGAGCGCCGTGATGCGGGTGTCGGTGAACGCGTGCAGGCGCGTCTTGTTCGGCAGCGAGACCAGCAGCAGCACGGTGACGTAGACCACGGCGAGCAACTTGAAGAAGATGCCCCAGCGACGTGCACGCCGCTGCTCACGCAGGAACTCGAAGGACAGGCGGTCGACCAGGCGGCGCTCGAACGCGCTGTCGCCGACCGGCGGGGTCGTCGCCCCGGCGTCGTTGCTCTCGTTGCCTTCGTTCCAGCTCATCGGCGGCTCACCTCGGGTGTGCACGGGATCCGCCGTGCCGGTCGGCGCCGAGCGCCTGCAGGGTTGGCGGCAGCGCGTCGAGCGAATCGATGAGCGCGTGCGGCCGGCAGTCTAGCAAACGTTCGCGCGCATGCGCGCCGTAAGTGACGCCGACGGCTGCCACGCCGGCCGCGCGTGCCATCATCAGATCATAGGCGGTGTCGCCGACCATGACCGCATTCGCGGGCGCGACGCCGAGTTCATCGAGTATCTCGCGGAGCATCGTCGGATCGGGCTTCGGCGGGCAGTCGTCGGCGCTGCGCAGGGCATCGAAGTACCGGCGGATGCCGGTCTCGGCGAGCGCGTGAACGAGCCCGCTGCGGCTCTTCCCGGTCGCCAGGGCGAGCAGGCGGCCGTCTGCCGCGAGTGCCGAGAGCGTGTCTTCGACATGTGGAAACAGCGGCGCCGGAAGTGACGTGCCGCGTGCATAGTGGCTGCGGTAGCCGGACACCAGGCGTGCGCGCGCGGCGTCGCAACCGCAGGTGTGCAGTTGCGCGACGCCCTGCTCCAGCGACAGCCCGATGATGGCGCGTATCTCGGCGGCGCCGGGCGCGGGCAGCGACTGCTCGCCGAAGGCGGCCTGCATGGCGCGCACGATGCGCGCCTCGCTGTCCATCAGCGTGCCGTCGAGATCGAAGACAACGAGTTCCATCACGGGTTGCGCAGCCGCGCGAGCACCGCGGCGAGTTCGGCGGGTAGCGGCGCGCGCACGTCGATGGCGCCGAACGGGGTCGACAGCGCGACATGGCTCGCATGCAGGAACAGGCGCTCGAGGCCCTGGGCGGCGAGCTGCCGGTTGCAGCGTTCCTCGCCATAGTGGCGGTCGCCGGCGACCGGGTGACCGAGATGCCGGGCATGGGCGCGGATCTGGTGCGTGCGGCCGGTCTCGAGGCGCAGTTCGACGAGCGAGTGCGGTCCGGCGGGCTCGATGCCTTCGACCAGGGTGCGCGCAGGCTTGCCGGCGCTGCCGACGCTGCTGCGCCGCTCGCCCTGGGCGTCGCGCGCGATCGTGATGTCTGCTTCGATGACGTGCGTGCCGCGCGCGAGGCGCCCGCACAGCAGCGCCGTGTAATGCTTGACCGCGCTGCGCTCGCGGATCGCCGCGTTGACCGCGCGCAGGGTCTCGACGTCCTTGCACAGGACCAGGCAGCCCGAGGTGTCGCGGTCGATTCGGTGCGCAAGGTCGAGCCGCGCGGCCCGTGGCCGCGCCGCGCGCGCGATTTCGATGAGACCGTAGCGGATGCCGCTGCCGCCGTGGCAGGCCAGGCCGGCGGGTTTGTCGACGACCAGGAAGCGCGCATCCTCGTGGCAGACCAGGTCTTCGAACGCGGCGACGCGCGACGGCGGCACGCGCACCGGCCCCTGCGTGTCCTCGACCGGCGGGATGCGTACCGTGTCGCCGGCGGCGAGGCGGTAGTCGGGCTTGGCGCGCGAGCCGTTGACGCGGACCTGGCCGCTGCGCAGGAGCTTGTAGACGAGCCCGCGCGGCGCCCCCTTGATTTCGCCCTGCAGGAAGTTGTCGAGACGGCGCCCGGCGTGCTCGCGCGCGACCGTCACCGTGCGCACGGCGGTGCGTCGCGGCAGCGCGTCGGCGCCGGTCGCGTTATCCTGATTGCCGGGGTGGGTCAAGGTTGCTATATTGCGCCGGCCGCGCGGAAGGCTCTCCTTCGGCGCGGCGAACCTGCGGAAATTTCCAGAAGACGTGGGACGTTACGGCTAAACCGCAAAGTAGTTTAGCAAACCGCTCGGACATCGCACCCGTTTCGCCCGCGCCGACCCCGGCGCGACCTCGCGATGGCAGCTGCGGGCGCCGGACTGGCCGGCGCGGCGCGGCCGGCCCTTCTGACCGGTTCCCCCATTCGGACGACGCAGACACGGCGGCCGCGGTGCGACAACCGCGGACACTTGGAAACAACATCTCGTCGATGGCCGGCCTTTCCGGCGATCGGCGCAAGGGGCTTGCAGCGCGCAACGACCCCGGCACAGGGCGGCGCCAGCCGCGCCTGGCCAGAGTCCCGAGCGGTGCGTGCGCACTGCTGCCCTGCATCAGGATTTGAATCATGAAGAGAATGCTGGTCAACGCGACCCAGCCGGAAGAGCTGCGGGTCGCCTTGGTCGATGGGCAGCGTCTGTACGATCTGGACATCGAAGCTACCGGGAAAGAACAAAAGAAATCGAACATCTACAAGGGCAAGATCATCCGTATCGAGCCCAGCCTCGAGGCGGCCTTCGTCGACTACGGGGGTAACCGCCACGGCTTCCTGCCGCTCAAGGAGGTCGCCCGTTCCTATTTCAAGGACAGCGCCAAGGCCGGCGGCAACGGCCGCGTCAACATCAAGGACGCGTTGAGCGAAGGCCAGGAGGTCATCGTCCAGGTCGAGAAGGAGGAGCGCGGCAACAAGGGTGCGGCGCTCACCACCTTCATCAGCCTTGCCGGGCGCTACCTCGTGGCGATGCCCAACAACCCGCGCGCCGGCGGCGTCTCGCGGCAGATCGAGGGTGAGGACCGCGACGAAGCGCTCGACGCCATGGCGGGACTCGAGATCCCCTCCAACATGGGACTCATCCTGCGCACGGCCGGGGTCGGCAAGTCGACCGAGGAACTGCAGTGGGACCTCGATTACCTGCTGCAGTTGTGGAAAGCGATCGACGAAGCCGCGCAGGGCCGCGCTGCGCCGTTTCTGATCTACCAGGACCGCAACGTCATCATCCGCGCGATCCGCGACTACCTGCGCGGCGATATCGCCGAGATCCTGTGTGACGACCGCAAGCTCTACGAGGATGCCCTGGAGTTCATGCAGCAGGTGATGCCGCAGAACACCGGCAAGCTCAAGCTCTACGAGGACAGCGTGCCGCTGTTCAGCCGCTACCAGATCGAGGGGCAGATCGAGTCGGCCTTCAGCCGCCAGGTGCGCCTGCCGAGCGGCGGCTCGGTGGTGGTCGAACCGACCGAGGCCCTGACCACGGTCGACATCAACTCCGCCAAGGCGACCCAGGGTGGCGACATCGAGGAAACCGCGCTCAAGACCAATCTCGAGGCCGCCGAAGAGGTTGGCCGCCAGCTGCGCCTG
Source organism: Gammaproteobacteria bacterium (assembly GCA_030429865.1). Lineage (GTDB taxonomy): Bacteria > Pseudomonadota > Gammaproteobacteria > JACKNG01. The sequence continues at coordinate 9,177 of JAUIFX010000171.1, forward strand.
CGCGATCTCGGCGGCCTCATCGTGATCGATTTCATCGACATGAATTCGAGCAAGAACCAGCGCGCGGTCGAGCAGAAACTGCGCGAGGCGGTCAAAATCGACCGCGCGCGTGTCCAGATCGGGCGCATCTCGCGCTTCGGCCTGCTCGAGATGTCACGTCAACGCCTGCGTCCTTCGCTCACCGAGGCGAGCCACGAGATCTGCCCACGCTGCGACGGCGTCGGCACCATACGCAGCGTCAAGTCGACCGCGCTCGGCGTGCTGCGCATCATCGAAGAAGAGGCGATGAAGGACTCGACCGTCAAGGTCACCGCGCAGGTGCCGGTCGACGTCGCCACCTACCTGCTCAACGAAAAGCGCCAGGACGTGACGCGGATCGAGGCTCGCCAGAACGTCTCCATCCTGCTCATCCCGAATCAGAACCTCGAGACACCGCATTTCGACATCCAGCGGCTGCGCGAGCAGGACCTGCCGCGGGTCCCGGCCGGCGAGTCCTACGAACTGGTCTCGGAAGTCGAGAACCCGAGCGTGGATTTCACGCGCGACGAGCCCGTCACGCCGCCGCCGCAGCCGGCCGTGCGCGACATCGCCCGCGCCACTCCGCGGCCCGAACCGGCGCCGCCGGTCGTCGCGCCAGCGAGCGGGGGTGGTTTCCTGACGCGCATGTTCGGCTCCCTGTTCGGCAGCAGCGCCGGCGAGGCGCCGGCAACGGAGAAGCAGGCCGACGAACGCGCGGCGCGCAGCGAGAGCCCCGCGCAGCGCCGGTCCGCCGAGGACGGTGACACCCGCGGTGGCGGTAGCAGCCGACGCTCGCGGGGCGGTCGGCGCGGCCAGGGCGGCAGCGGAGCGCGCGACGGCGGCGAGCGCAAGCGCGGTGCCAGCCGGCGCGGCCGGCAGAGCCAGTCGCGCGACGAGGCCGCCGAGGCGACGGCCGACACGCCCCGCAAGGAAGCACCGCACCAGGCCGGCAACGACGCCGAGGCCGCACGTGAAGGCGATAGCGGCAGCAACCGCCGCGGATCGTCGCGCCGGCGCGGTTCGCGCGGCGGTGAAGGCCGCGGAGGACGTGGCGGTAA
>JAUIFX010000172.1 GCA_030429865.1 Gammaproteobacteria bacterium
CGCCCTTGGCTGCCCAGTCGCGCGAGGAGCCCTGGCCGTAGTCGGCGCCGGCAACGATGATCAGCGGTTGCTTGCGCTGCATGTAGGTCTCGATCGCCTCCCACATGCGCATCACCTTGCCTTCGGGTTCGAGGCGTGCGAGCGATCCCTGCTTCACCTCGCCTTTCTCGACGGCCATCTCGTTGATGAGCTTGGGATTGGCGAACGTCGCGCGCTGTGCGGTGAGATGGTCGCCGCGGTGGGTCGCGTAGGAATTGAAGTCCTCTTCGGGCAGGCCCATCCTGGCCAGGTATTCACCGGCCGCGCTGCTGGCCAGGATCGCATTCGACGGCGAGAGGTGGTCGGTGGTGATGTTGTCGCCGAGCACCGCCAGCGGACGCATGCCGGTGAGCGTGCGCTCGCCGGCCAGCGCGCCTTCCCAGTAGGGCGGACGGCGGATGTAGGTGCTCTGCGGGCGCCACTCGTAGAGCGGGCTCGCCGCGCGTTCCACTTTGACGTGGGCGAACATCGGTTCGTAGACGTTGCGGAACTGCTCGGGTTTGACCGAGCTGGCGACGATGGCGTCGATCTCCTCGTCGCTCGGCCAGATGTCCTTGAGCGTGACCGGTTTGCCGTCCTGGTCCACGCCGAGCGCATCCTTCTCGATGTCGAAGCGCACGGTGCCGGCGATCGCGTAGGCAACCACCAACGGCGGCGAGGCGAGGAAGGCCTGCTTGGCGTAGGGATGAATGCGGCCATCGAAGTTACGGTTGCCGGACAGCACGGCGGTGGCGTAGAGATCGCGGTCGATGATCTCCTGCTGGATTTTCGGATCGAGCGCGCCGCTCATGCCGTTGCAGGTGGTGCAGGCGAACGCGACGATGCCGAAACCGAGTTTCTCGAGCTCTTCGAGCAGGCCGCTTTCCTCGAGGTAGAGCTTGACCGCCTTGGAACCCGGCGCGAGCGAGCTCTTCACCCACGGCTTGCGCGTCAGTCCGCGCGCGTTCGCATTGCGCGCGATGAGCCCGGCGGCGATGACGTTGCGCGGGTTGCTGGTGTTGGTGCAGCTCGTGATGGCGGCGATGATGACGGCGCCATCGGGCATCTTGCCTTCCTCGATATCGACGTGCTTCGCGATCCCGGCGGCAGCCAGGTCGCTGGTGGCGACGCGGCGGTGCGGGTTGGAGGGGCCGGCGAGGTTGCGCACGACCGAGGACAGGTCGAATTCCAGCACGCGCGGGTAGCGGGCTTCGGTGAGGTCGTCCGCCCACAGGCCGGCGGTCCTGGCATAGGTTTCGACCAGCTTGACCTGCTCCGGCTCGCGCCCGGTCAGGGTCAGGTACTCCAGGGTCTGTTGATCGATGTAGAACATCGCCGCGGTTGCGCCGAACTCGGGCGTCATGTTGGAGATCGTCGCGCGGTCGCCGAGCGTCAGTGCCGCGGCGCCCTCGCCGAAGAATTCGAGGTAGGTCGAGACGACGCGTTCCTTGCGCAGGAACTCGGTCAGCGCGAGGACGATATCGGTCGCGGTGATGCCGGGCTGGCGCTTGCCGGTGAGTTTCACGCCGACGATGTCGGGCAGGCGCATGTAGGAAGCTCGGCCGAGCATGACGCTCTCGGCCTCGAGGCCACCGACGCCAATCGCGATCACGCCGAGCGCGTCGACGTGCGGGGTGTGGCTGTCCGTACCGACCAGCGTATCGGGGAACGCCACGCCGTCGCGTGCGTGGATCACCGGCGACATCCGCTCGAGGTTGATCTGGTGCATGATGCCGTTGCCCGGCGGGATGACGTCGACGTTCTCGAACGCGGTCTTGCACCAGTTGATGAAGTGGAAGCGATCGTCGTTGCGGCGGTCCTCGATCGCGCGGTTCTTTTCGAACGCATCGCGCTCGAAACCGGCATGTTCGACGGCGAGCGAGTGATCGACGATGAGCTGCGTCGGCACCACCGGGTTGACCGCGGCCGGGTCGCCGCCCTTGGCCGCGATGGCGTCGCGCAGCCCGGCGAGGTCGACCAGCGCGGTCTGCCCGAGGATGTCGTGACAGACCACCCGCGCCGGGAACCACGGGAAGTCGAGCTCCTGCTTGCCCTCGATGATCTGTCCGAGCGCGGCGCTCAGGTCGGCCGGATCGCAGCGGCGTACGAGGTTCTCGGCCAGCACGCGCGAGGTGTAAGGCAAGGTCGCGTAGGCGCCGGGCGTGATGTCGTCGACGGCGGCACGGGTGTCGAAGTAGTCGAGATCGGTACCCGGCAGGGGCTTGCGGTATTTCGTGTTCATGGCGTTCAGGCGGACTCGCTGGAGGCGGCGGGATGTGAACCGGGAATTCTAACATTTCCCATCGCCGGAGCGGTCCCCGCGCAGGCCGGTACACCCGGCATCGTGAACGGGCCGGGGCGCCGGCGGAAGCACCCGCAGCGGCACTGAGTCGCGCGCGCCGCGCCGCCCGGCACGGGCCGCGGCGCCACATGGCGGACAAAAAAAGGCCGGGACGGGCCCGGCCTTGAGAGCTGTCGTGCTGCTCCGCGGCAGCGCCGCGTCAGGCAGCGCGCCGGCGCACCAGGGCGAGGCCGCCGAGGGCGGAGCCGAGCAGCAGCACGGCACCCGGCAACGGCACGACCGTCACCGCGCCGGGCAGGATCTGACCGCGGATTTCGCCACTGCCGAAGGTGGCGGTATGCAGGTTGAAGTAGAGGTCGCCGGCAAACAGCGCGGCTTCGATCGCGGCGTCGATGACGGCGGCGCCGGCAAAGATGCCCTCGACCTTGCCTTCACCGGTGATCAGCGTGCCGGGATTGGTCGAATCGATGAAGATGCGCACCGGGCCGTTGGAACCGGCAGGTGCTTCGTGGATGTGTGCCGTGGGGCCGGAACCGGCGGTGTTGATCGGCGAGGTCAGGCCACGGAACGAGAGGTTCCAGACGAGTTCCTTGCTGGCCGAGTCGAACAGGACGAGGGCGCTGCCGTTGCCGGGCGTGGTCACGGCCGGCACTTCCTGCGCGCCGCTGAGCAGGGCACCGAACTCGAAAATGGCGGCTTGGGCGCTGGCGGCGCAGAACAGGGCCGCCGCGGCGATGGTACGAAGAGCGTGTTTGATCATGGACGTCGCCTCCCTTGGCTTTCCAGGCTGGATAGTCTCCTGCGGACATTACAGCACCATGAAAGCGTTCATGCCAGCGTCACCGCCCCTGCCGTGCCGCGGGCCTCGGCGCCAGGGCCCGGTTTCCTGGCCGTCCTCTCCCGCAAACAACTTTCGCAGCGGCGCTTGCAGCCGGCGCAATGTGAAAATCTGTAAAAGAACGGTCTTGCTTCGGCCGAACCGGCTACTGCGACCACGATGCCGTGGTGCCCTGCGCGCGCTGAATCGATATCAGGTGTCTGGCGCTCGGAGATGATGTCCTGTCTCACGAACACGCTCCAACCTGCTCAGGCGCTGTCGGCCCGAACGCTCCGAATGGCCGGACATCGGGTCCGGCCGGAGACACCGGGTGCCGCACGCGGGCGCTCTCTGTGCGCCGCGCGTGGCAGACGACGTGGCACGACGTCCCGTGATCCACGCGCGGATCCAGCGTATGGTCGGTTGTGACGCGCGTAACCGGGAGGGTTTAGCCATGGATTCTGTGCCCACGGTCAGCTGTCATGTCAGGCAGAAGGGTATCGCGGGGCCGGTTGGAGTCGGGCTCGTCATCGGTGCGCTGGCGATGTCGCCGGGCCTCGCATCGGCAATGGGCGTCTCCACGGCGCAGGCGGGGTACAGCCCGCAGGTGAGCGTGGCGTTTCCCGGCATCGCGACCGCCTCCGACAGTGGCGATAACGGCGCCGAGCAGCATCCCGTCACCTGGCGTGCGCACGCGCGTGCCAGCCCCGGCGGCATCAGTGCTTTCGTGTCGACGACCGGTCTGGCACCTACCGGCCCGCAGTACCGCGCGGGGGGCAGTTTCAGTTCCGCATCGGACACGACGTTCAATTACGCTTCGGACTTCCAGGGCGGGCAGGCGGAATGGGTCGAGTTCGAACTCGGCGGGTTCCTGACCGGCTCGATCGTCGGGCAGGGGCGCGGCGGGACCGGTTCGGGTTTCGCGACCATCAGTCTCTCCGGGCCGATTTACGATGCGCCCAACGGCAGTCTGATCGGCAGCGTCTTTGCGTCTACCGGCGTGCAGGGCGGCAGTGTGCGATCGTTCAACGAGAGTCAGCAGATCGAAATCAACATGCCGCTCTCAACGGGCTACTACGCGGTACCTCGTGGTGCCTCGATCAGCTTCACCATCGCCATGAGCATCACCGCTTTCAGCGATAACAGCCCGTTCGGCGACCACGGAACCGTGACGTCCGATTTTTCGAACACGTTCAAGCTGAATCCCGACGAAGTATTCAACATCCTCACGCCGGGTATCACCGTCAACTCGCCCTCCGCGGGCATCGTGGACAATGCCCTGCCGGCGCCGGTTCCATTGCCCGGCGCGCTGGCTTGCTTCGTGCCGGCGGCGGTGTCTTTAGGCGCTCTCGGACGACGCCGGACCAGGCGTCGCGCGAAACCCCGGCGGCGCCAGGGCCGGTAGGTGGCGGCCGACAGCGGGCGATGGCCAGGCGGCCGTCACCGGGCAAGCGCGTCTCTCGTGTGCCGAGAGGACGAGGCGGGCCGCCCGGAGGCGCATGGTGGGATGATTGGCGGACGCCCGGCCCGTCCGTCGCGCGAGTGCTTGAATGGTCGGGGTGACAGGATTTGAACCTACGACCCCTGCCTCCCGAAGGCAGTGCTCTACCAGGCTGAGCTACACCCCGACTGATTCAAGAACTCAGGACGACCGATGAACGGCGAACTCGACCAGCGCGTCGAGCGCGTCGCGATAGGGGGAAGGTGGAATCTCCGCCAGGGCCGCCCGCGCTTTGTCGGCCTCGGCCTCAGCGCGGGCGAAAGTGTAAGTGATGGCCCCGGTGGATTCAATCGCGATCATGATGTCGTCGATGCAATCGAGACCACCGTGTTCGATCGCCTCGCGCACGATGCGTGATTGCTCGGACGAACCGTGCCACATGGCGTACAGCAACGGCAGGGTGGGCTTGCCTTCGGCGAGGTCGTCGCCGACGTTCTTGCCGAGTTCTTCCGGCGTCGCGCTGTAGTCGAGCGCGTCGTCGACGAGCTGGAAGGCCGTGCCGAGATGGCGGCCATAGGCGCCGAGCGCGTTTTCGACCGCGCCGCTGCGTCCGGCGACGACCGCGCCGAGCATCGCGGCGGCCTCGAACAGCTTGGCGGTCTTGTTCTGGATCGTGGTCAGGTAGCGTTCTTCGGTCGTCTCGGGGTCGTGGCAGTTCATGAGCTGCATGACCTCGCCTTCGGCGATGACGTTGGTGGCGTCGGCGAGAATCTCGAGGACGCGCATGCTCTCGAGGTCGACCATCATCTGGAAGGCGCGCGAGTAGAGGAAGTCGCCGACCAGCACGCTCGCTTCGTTGCCCCACACGAGGTTGGCGGTCTCGCGCCCGCGGCGCATCTTGGAGGCGTCGACCACGTCGTCGTGGAGCAGCGTGGCGGTATGCACCAGCTCGATGATCACGGCCGCCTCGATGTGCTTTGTACCGCTGTAGCCGGCCGCGCGCGCGCACAGCAGCGCGAGCAGCGGACGCAGCCGCTTGCCGCCGCCGGCGATGATGTAGTGGCCGAGCTGGTTGATGAGCACGACGTCCGAATACAGGCGCGCGCGGATCAGGCGATCGACGGCGGCGGCGTCCTCGCGCACGAGCGCGCGCAGTTGATCAATGTCGGGTGGGGCTTGGGTGTCGTCCACGTTGGTCGGCCGTCGGGCTCAGGGCTGGGCCGGGGATCTTGCCAAGGCCACGTTGAAATTGCCATTTCACGCGCTCACGCCTTGTCTCCCCTGGCCGATTTCCGTAGAATCGCGCGCTCGTTCAGCCGGGGGTCCCCGGCCAGGCCAGGCCTGAACAGTTCCGGGCCCTTCAGGCAATCTCAGGCAATCTCAGGTTTTCATCCATGTACGCAGTGATCAAAACGGGCGGCAAGCAGTATCGCGTCAGCGCCGGTGACAAGCTCAACGTCGAGACCCTGCCGGTCGAGGCCGGCGGCGAGGTCCAGTTCGACCAGGTGCTGATGCTCGCCGAAGGCGAGAACATCGACGTCGGCGCGCCCTACGTCGACGGCGCCCGCGTGACCGCGAAGGTCATCGAGCACGGCCGCGGAGACAAGATCCGCATCGTCAAGTTCAAGCGCCGCAAGCACTATCGCCGCACGATGGGGCACCGGCAGAACTACACCCGGGTGGAAATCACCGGCGTTCAGCGAGGCTAGACTCATGGCACACAAGAAAGCAGGCGGCAGCACCCGCAACGGCCGCGATTCGGAATCCAAGCGACTCGGCGTCAAGCGCTTCGGTGGCGAGGCGGTTCGCGCCGGCAACATCCTGGTGCGCCAGCGCGGCACGCATTTCCACGCGGGCAGCAATGTCGGACTCGGCCGCGACCACACCCTGTTCGCCACCGCCGACGGCACGGTGGTGTTCGAGCGCAAGGGGCCGCTCAAGCGCCGCGTCGTGAGCGTGCTCGCCGCCCAGTAGGTAGCGCGCGCAAGAGACGCAGGAAACCCCGTCGCTGACGGGGTTTTTTGTGTCTGCCGGAGCGCCGCCGAGCGCACAGCCACGATGAAATTCGTAGACGAGGCGACCATCAACGTCGACGCCGGCAAGGGCGGCGACGGCTGCCTGAGTTTCCGGCGCGAGAAGTACATCCCGCGCGGCGGTCCCGACGGCGGTGACGGCGGCGACGGCGGCAGCGTCTGGCTGGAGGTCGATCCGGGCCTCAACACGCTGGTCGATTTCCGCTTCAAACGCCGTTTCCGCGCGCAGAACGGCCAGCCCGGCGCCGGGCGCGAGCGCCGCGGCAAGAGCGGCGAGGACCTCGTCGTGCGCGTGCCCGAAGGCACGCTGGTGTACGACGCCGAGACCGGTGAGCTGCTCGGCGACATGGTCGGCGCCGAGGCGCGCCTGCTGGTCGCCCGCGGCGGCTGGCATGGTCTGGGCAACACGCGCTTCAAGAGCAGCGTCAACCGCGCGCCGCGGCGTACGACCCCGGGTACACCGGGCGAGCACCGCGAGCTGCGCCTCGAGCTCAAGCTGCTCGCCGACGTCGGCCTGCTCGGCTTGCCGAATGCCGGCAAGTCGACGCTGATCCGCGCCGTCTCGGCGGCGCGCCCCAAGGTCGCCGACTACCCGTTCACGACGCTCGTGCCCAACCTCGGCGTGGTGCGCCTGGGCACCGAGCAGAGCTTCGTCATCGCCGACATCCCCGGCATCATCGAGGGTGCCGCAGAGGGCGCGGGCCTCGGCCTGCGCTTCCTCAAGCATCTCGAGCGCACGCGCCTGCTCCTGCACCTCGTCGACGTCTCGGGCTTCGACCCGGAACGCGATCCGCTGACCGACTTCGACACCATCAGCCGCGAACTCGAGCAGCACGACAGCGAACTCGCCGCGCGGCCGCGCTGGGTGGTGCTGAACAAGATCGATGCGGCGCAGACGGACGCGGTCGATGCGCTCGAGCAGCGCCTGCGCGAGGCGGGCTGGGACGGACCGCTGTACCGCGTCTCGGCGGTGACGGGCGAGGGCTGCGACGCGCTCATGTGGGCGATCCACGCCTGGCTCACGGCCGCGCGGGAGAAGGACCAGGACCAGGACCAGGACGAGGAACACGACGATGGCGGCAGCGGAGAAAGCGATGAGCTCGGGTGAGCTGCGTCGCCGCCTGGCGGACTCGCGGCGCTGGGTCGTGAAGGTCGGCAGTGCGCTCGCTACGCGCGAGGGCGTGGGGCTCAATCTCGAGGCGATCGAGAGCTGGGCGCGGCAGATGGTCGCCCTGCAGCAGGCCGGCCACCAGGTGGTGGTGGTGACTTCGGGCTCGGTCGCCGAGGGCGCCGCGCGGCTCGGCTGGACGCGCCGCCCGCACCAGCTCAACCAGCTGCAGGCCGCCGCCGCCGTCGGCCAGATGGGCCTGGTACGCGGTTGGAACCAGGCCTACGAGAAGTTCGGCCGGCGTGCCGCGCAGGTGCTGCTCACGCACGAGGACCTGTCCGACCGGCAACGCTACCTGAACGCGCGCAGCACCCTGTGGACGCTGCTCGAACTCGACGTCTTCCCGGTCATCAACGAGAACGACACCGTCGCGACCGCCGAGATCAGCCTGGGTGACAACGACACCCTGGCCGGCCTGGTCAGCAACCTGATCGAGGCCGACCTGCTCGTCATCCTGACCGACCAGTCCGGGCTGATGAGCGCCGATCCGCGGCAGAATCCGGACGCCGAGCTGATCGACTACGCACGCGTGGACGATCCCGAACTCGAACGGATCGCCGGCGACGGCGGTGCCTGGGGACGTGGCGGCATGCGCACGAAGCTGCGCGCGGCGCGGCTGGCAGCGCGTTCGGCGACGTCGACCATCATCGCTTCGGGGCGCCGCGAGGACGTGCTCGGCGCCATCGCCCGCGGCGAGTCGGTCGGCACGCTGCTGCATTCCACGCGCGAGAAAGTTGCCGCGCGCAAGCAATGGCTGGCCGGTTCCATCCGCCCGCGCGGGCGCATGTGGCTGGACGCCGGCGCCTGCACCGCGCTCACCGCGCAGGGCAAGAGCCTGCTCGCGGTCGGCGTACAGGCGGTCGAGGGCGAGTTCTCGCGTGGCGAACTGGTGATGCTGCACGGCCCCGACGGACGTGAACTCGGCCGCGGCCTGGTCAATTACGCGGCCAGCGAGTGCCAGCGCATCAAGGGGCTCGCCTCGAGCCAGATCGAACAGGCGCTCGGCTACATCCGTGAGCCCGAGCTGATTCACCGCGACAACCTGCTGCTAGACACCTTCCTGTAGCCGCGGCCGGCGGCCAAGAAAAAACCGGCACGGGGCCGGTTTCTTCGCGGGCGCCCGGCGCGAGCCGGACGCGGGTGAGTCGAGCGGCTTGCGCCGGCGACTCAGGCCATCGCCTCAGGCCATCGCCTTGATGCGTGCGCTCAGGCGGGACTTGTGCCGCGCGGCCTTGTTCTTGTGAATGATGGCATTGCCGGCCATGCGATCGATGATCGGCACCGCGACGGCGTAGGCCTGCTCGGCGCTCGCCTTGTCGCCACTCTCGATGGCCTTGATGACCTGCTTGATGCGGGTACGCAGGAGGGAACGGCGGCTCGCGTTGTGTTTGCGCCGCAGCTCGGACTGACGGGCGCGTTTCCGGGCCTGGGACGAATTAGCCAATGCGCTGCTCCAAAAAATACGGTCTATGGGCGGAAAGGCGCGCAAATATGCGGTTTTGCGCGGTGATTGTCAATGTGCGTGGTGACGCGCGGTGCCCCCTGGCCTGCCGCGCGCGGCCCGTCAGCGTGTAAACTGCGCCCCTGCATCCGGTCGCGCCTGACGCGCCGGCCTTTCCAGCCAGCCGGGAGTCGTCGAAACTGGCCTCAGGACTGCTCCGCTCGACCGCCGTGGTCGGCCAGATGACGCTCGTCTCGCGCGTCCTGGGCTTTGTCCGCGACGTCGTCATCGCGCGCATCTTCGGCGCCTCGCTGGCCGCCGACGTCTTCTTCGTCGCGTTCAAGATCCCCAACCTGTTCCGCCGCCTGTTCGCCGAGGGCGCGTTCTCGCAGGCCTTCGTGCCGGTGCTCGCCGAGTACCGCGAACGCGAGGGCGATGCGGCGACGGGCGATTTGATCGGTGCGACGGCCGGCGTGCTCGCGCTGGTCCTGTGCGCCTTCGTCGCGCTCGGCGTGCTGGCCGCGCCGGTCTTCATCATGGTGTTCGCACCTGGCTTCATCGACGACGCCGGCAAGCTCGAACTCGCCAGCTCGCTGCTGCGCCTGACCTTCCCTTACCTCCTGTTCATCTCGCTCGCCGCGCTCGGCGGCGCGGTGCTGAACACTTACGGGCGTTTCGCCATCCCCGCCATCACGCCGGTGCTGCTGAACGTCGCGCTGATCGGCTGCGCCTGGCTGCTCGCGCCGCATCTCGCCCAGCCGGTGCTCGCGCTGGCCGTCGGCGTGCTGCTCGGCGGCATCGCCCAGCTTGGCCTGCAGGTCGCGGCGGTGGCACGCCTGGGACTGCCGATCCGTCTCGGCGTTTCCTTCGCCCATGCCGGCGTGCGGCGCATCCTGACCCTGATGGGACCGGCGATTTTTGGCGTCTCGGTGGCCCAGATCAACCTGCTGCTCGACACCGTCATCGCCTCGTTCCTCGAGACCGGCAGCATCTCCTGGTTGTACTACGCCGATCGCCTGG
>JAUIFX010000173.1 GCA_030429865.1 Gammaproteobacteria bacterium
TCGCCTGGTCGAATTCCCGCTCGGCGTACTCGGCATCGCGCTGGCGACGGTGATCCTGCCGACGCTCTCCTCGCGCCATAGCGAAGGCAGCCGCGAGGCGTTCTCGGCCACGCTCGACTGGGCGCTGCGCTGGGTCGTGCTGGTCGGCCTGCCGGCGGCCTGTGCGCTCGGCGTACTCGCCGTCCCGGTGCTCAGCACGCTGTTCCAGTACGGTGAGTTTGCCGAGCGCGACGTCACCATGGCCGCGCGCGCCCTCATGGCCTATTCCGGCGGGTTGCTCGCCTTCATCCTGGTCAAGGTGCTCGCACCCGGCTACTTCGCACGCCAGGACACGCGCACGCCGGTGCGCATCGGCATCATCGCGATGAGCGCGAACATGGTGTTCAATCTCCTGCTGGTGTTTCCGCTCGCCCATGCCGGCCTCGCACTCGCGACCACGCTCTCCGCCTCGCTCAACGCCGCGCTGCTCTGGCGCGGCCTGCGGCGCGACGGTGTCTACCTGCCGGCGCCGGGCTGGCCACGCTTCCTGCTGCGCGTGGTCTCCGCGACGGCCGCGATGAGCGGGCTGCTGGCCTGGTGGGTGGCGCCGCTCGCCAGCTGGAGCGCCTGGAGCGTCGCCGAACGCGGCACTGCGCTGGCCGCGGTCATCGCGATCGGCGGCCTCGCCTACGTGCTGGTGCTCGCGATTCTCGGCCTGCGTCCGCGCGATATGGTGCTGCGCGAGGGCGGCGTATAATGCCGCACTGCCGCACCCGAAATTCCCGTTCGCGCCTGGTTCGATGCAACTGATTCGAGGAAGACAAAACATCAGGCCCGAGCACCACGGATGCGTGGCCACGATCGGCAATTTCGACGGTGTGCACCTCGGCCACACCGAGATCATCAAGCGCCTCAAGAAGCATGCCGCGGCGCTCGGCCTGCCGAGCGTCGTGATCCTGTTCGAACCCCAGCCGGCCGAATACTTCGCCCGCGGGCGCGTGCCGGCGCGCCTGTCGCGTTTCCGCGAGAAATTCCGCCTGATCCGCGAACGCGGCGTCGACCGCCTGCTCGTGCTGCGCTTCGACCAGCAGCTCGCCGCCTACTCGCCGCAGCGCTTCGTCGAAGAGTTCCTCGTCCAGCGCCTCGGCATCAAGGCGCTCATCATCGGCGACGACTTCCGTTTCGGCAGCGGCCGGGGCGGCGATTTCACGCTCCTGCACGACCTCGCCGAGCGCCACGGCTTTTCCCTCGAGCAGACGCCGCCGTTCCTGTTCATCGGCAAGCGCATTTCGAGCACCTACGTGCGCTACCTGCTGCGTCACGGCTACATGGGCGAGGCCGAGCGCATGCTCGGTCACCCCTTCTGCATCGAGGGGCGCGTGGTCGAGGGCCACAAGCAGGGGCGCGAGTGGGGTTTCCCGACCGCCAATATCGACCTTCACCGCATGGCGAGCCCGGTCGCCGGCATCTTCGCCGTGCGGGTGCACGGTCTCGGCGACGAGCCGCGCATCGGCGTCGGCTACGTCGGCGACCGGCCCATCATCGAGGACCCGCGCTTCGTGCTCGAAGTGCACATCTTCGACTACGACGAGGATTGCTACGGGCGGCACATCACGGTGCAGTTCTGCGACAAGATACGTGACGACATCCATTTCGACTCCTTCGCCGCGATGGCCGAGCAGATCGCGCGCGACTGCGAGGTCGCGCGCGAGCGCCTGACGTTCGAATACCATGGCGGCTAAGCTCGGCCGCTGGCTGGCCTGGGCGCTCGTGGTGTGTGTGCTCGACCAGGTCACCAAGCATCTCGCGAGCGCGATGCTCGATTACGGCGTACCCCACCCGGTGCTGCCGGGCTTCAACCTGACCCTGCTGCACAACACGGGGGCCGCGTTCAGCCTGCTGCACGAGGCTTCGGGTTGGCAGCGCTGGTTCCTGGCCGGCATCGCCGTGCTCGTCGGCGGTGTCGTGATCGCCTGGATGGCGGCGCTCGACGCGGCGCAGCGCTGGGTGCCGCTCGCGCTCGCACTGATCCTGGGCGGCGCGATCGGCAACCTGGTCGATCGCCTGCTGCTCGGCTACGTGGTCGATTTCATCCAGCTCTACTACGGACGCTGGTCGTGGCCGGCGTTCAACATCGCCGATAGCGCGATCACCGTCGGCGCGCTGATGCTGATCCTGCACGGGCCCCGGCAGGGGCGTGCGGATACTGCCGAAAAACCCTGATTGCGCTGGGTAAAACTGCGGGCCAGCGCGCTCGCGTGTATGATCGCGCCACGCTCAACGCCGAGAGAACGTCCTGCCCATGCAAATCCATCTCGCCAATCCCCGCGGCTTCTGCGCCGGCGTCGATCGCGCCATCGGCATCGTCGAACGCGCGCTCGAGATTTTCGGCGCCCCGGTCTACGTGCGGCACGAGGTCGTGCATAACAAGTACGTGGTCGACGGGCTGCGGCAGAAGGGTGCGGTGTTCGTCGACGAACTCGACGAAGTGCCGGACGACGCGACGGTCATCTTCAGCGCCCACGGCGTGGCCAAGGCCGTGCGCGAGGAGGCGGCGCGGCGCAAGCTGCGCGTCTTCGACGCCATCTGCCCGCTCGTGACCAAGGTCCACATGGAGGTCGGGCGCTACCAGAACGAAGGCCGCGAATGCATTCTGATCGGCCATGCCGGGCACCCCGAGGTGGAAGGTACGCTGGGCCAGTACCGGCGCCTCGACGACGGCCGCGGCGGCATGTACCTGGTCGAATCGGTCGCCGACGTCGAGCAGCTGCAGGTCAAGGACCCGGACTTCCTCGCCTTCGTCACCCAGACCACCCTGTCGATGGACGATACGGCGACCATCATCGACGCCCTGCGCGAGCGTTTCCCGAAGATAGACGGGCCGAAGAAAGAAGATATCTGCTACGCGACGCAGAACCGGCAGGACGCGGTCAAGCGCATGGTGCAGTACTGCGACCTGATCCTGGTGGTCGGCTCGCAGACCAGCTCGAACTCGACGCGCCTGAAGGAGATCGCGGAGAAGCAGGGCATCCCGGCCTACCTCATCGACAGTGCCGCGGAGATCCGTAACGAATGGCTGGCCGGCAAGACCAGCGTTGGCGTTACCGCCGGGGCCTCGGCGCCCGAGGTGCTGGTCGACCAGGTCGTGCAGACCCTGCGCGAGCATGGTGGACTGACCGTCGCCGAAGTGCCGGGCATCAAGGAGCAGGTCGTGTTCAGCCTGCCGCGCGAGCTGGTCAAGGCCGGCGAGCCACGCCCCGCCAGCGCGTTCGACGAAGCCTGAGGGAGCGCTGAGCCAACGCGCGCGCCGCTGACGCGCGCGTTGCGGCGCGCGCCGTTGCCGGGAGCGGGGCAGGCCCGGCGCGGGGCGACCGCGCAGGTGTCGCGGCCGGACGTAGGCGCTTGCGCGGCGCACCGCGCATCGGCCGCTACCTGCAGTGCTTTTCGAGTTCTTCGCGCGCCTGGCGTATCCAGGCCTGGCGCTGCTCCTCGGGCAAGAACTCGCGCTCGCCCTCGGCGTTGACGATCTGGCGCCGCGTCGAGGTCTGCAGGCGTTCGAGCTTGGCGCGCGTGTCCGCGCAGTGCGCCGCGATCTTCTCCGCTTCCTCGCGGGCGCGGGCCTGCTCGGCGCGCTGCTCCATGCGCTGCTCGTAGTTCTTTTCGGCGCGCTCGGTGAGCGCGTCGAGCCCGGCCCCCGCAGCCTGCGCGGATGGCGCGGCGGGCGGGGTGATGGTCTCCGCCTCGACGCCGGGCGGCGGCTTGTCGGAAAAATGCGTCTTGCCGTTGGCGTCCTGCCACTTGTAGATGCCGGCGGCGGATGCGGCCAGCGGCGCCGCCGCCGCGGCGAGCAGGACGAGGACGGGCAGGCGGTGCATGCGACGGCCGTGCATGGCGTGTTCCGGTGCCGTGCCGCGCTCAGCGGCCCCAGCAGTCCTCGACCGAGTCCAACTCGGCGCCCTGCGTACCGCGCGAGTCGAGGGTGAGGTCACCGCAGTCCGTGTCGTTGAAATGGCCGGGGTGGCTGCTGTCGGCGTTGGGCGAGGCGGTCAGCAGGTAGCTGGTCTGGATGCTGCCCGTGGGGCCGGCGGCGGCGCTCAGCGTGTAGTGCTGCTCGCCCGAGTAGATCGTACCGGCGCCGTAGCCGAGCTCGGCGAGATCGGTCGTGTACTGGTTGCGGTCGTAGTAGTAGCGCTCCATGCGCGCCGCGGCATCCATCAGCAGCGCCTTGCCGTCGGCGCGCCGCGCCCGGTCGACGTACTTGACGTAGGCCGGGTAGCCGATGGCGGCAAGGATGCCGACGATGACGAGCACGATCATCAGCTCGATGAGCGTGATGCCGCGCATCGCGCCGCGTCGGCGCGCGCTGAGCGAGGGCGTAGGCGTGGGGTGGTACATGGAAGGTCCTCGGTGAGGCGCCTACTCGGCGCGGAATTCCTGCCAGGAAATCTCGCCGTTCCTGACGCCGCCCATGGTCATGGCCTGCTCGCGATCGATCTCGCCGGTCGAGCCCTGCACGAACACGGTCACCTGGCCCGGAACCTCCTGGGTGCCGATGTGAATGCTCGGTGACGATGCTAAACCAGCGCCCAGGCTGATGCTACCAATGGCTTCGCTGACACCGTCCGGACAGTTCTGCGAGTCGGCGCAGGTATCCGTACCGAAGATGCCCGAGGGCAACACCAGACCCGAGTTGAAGGCCCGCCCGATCAGGCGGCTCTCACCCTCGGAGCCGCACAGCTCGGTCGAAGGGGTGAACAGGGTCGCCGTCACGATGCCGAAACTCAGCGTCGGATTGGTCACCTGGCGCTCTGCCGGCACGTCGCTACCGACCGCGTCGCGGTAATCGAACTTCCAACCGCCGGCTGCGGCGACGGTCGCGCCGAACGCCTCGTAGGTCGTGTCCTGGGTGCCATCACCATCGAGGTCGACCGCGCCGTTGGTCAGGGTGATGGCGTCGGTAGTGTCTTCGAAAGCCGCATGGTCGAGCAGCGGCGGGCTGGATGCGCCAGGATCGAAGCCCGGGTTGCCGGGAATCGAGTACTGGTCGATGAAGCCGTAGAGCGTCTGCGTTTCCGTCGATTCCTTGTCCGCATTGGTGAACAGGCGGCCGGTACCGGCGATGATCCAGGTTCGGAATTGCTCATCGATCGTGATAGCCGCGCGCGACGCGAACGGCTGTTCGACGTCGAGCAGCTTGAACGGATCGTCCCAGCCGGAGGGGCTGTCGTCCTCGTTGATGTTGAGGCGGTAGAAGCTGCCGCGGTCGGCGGCGATGTCACCGACGGTGCCGAAGTAGACGACTTCGGATTTCATGTCGACGTCCTGCTCGGCGACGGTGAGTTCGCCGACGAAGGTGTCGGCCTCGCCGGTGTCGGCGTAGCCGATACCGTTGCCGCTGATGCCGTCGCCGTCGAACGGGCCGCTCTCGATCACGCCGTCGTTGCCGTCGACGAGTTCTTCGAGGTCGTAGGCGAACAGGCGCGCGGTCTTGCTCGAACTGACCGTGGCCAGGTCGTCCGGCCCCGAGCCGAACAGGAGGTACCACTTGTTCGGCGGCGTGGCGTTCGAACTCGGCAGCGCTTCGCTGACCGGCACCGCGACCGGTGAGCTGGTGGTGAAGTCGAGACCGGGCGGCGTGATCTCGGCAATCAGTTTTGGCGGTTCTTCCGGATCGGTCACGTCCATGATGACGTAGGCCGACTTGGTCTTGACGTCGTCCGCGCCGGGCGGGTCGGTAATGCCGTCGCCGGCCGTATCGAGCGTGATGCCGGTCGCATCGCTGCCGCCGCCGAGGCGCATGCCGGCGACCAGCACCGTGCCCCAGCCACCCGGGTGGGTGGAATCGGACGGGAAGATCTTGGCGTCGAATACCACCGGCTTGAGATCGGCGTAGTACACGTGGCTGTAGTCTTCGCGCGCCAGCCATTGCAGGTGACCGAGCAGGTTCTTGGGCACGTAGGCCCACAACTCGCTGCCGAGCGGATGCGCGGTGCGTCCGCTGATCGAGGTCTCGAACGCATTGTCCTGGGCGTTGAAGAAACCGCCGTTGAAAGCGTGGATCATGCCGTCGTTGGCGCCGACGTAGACCACGTTGCGGCGATCGCGGTACTGCTGCCGGAACAGTGCATAGCTCTCGTCCTGCGAGGCGAGGTCGTAATCCTCCTGCGGCGTGCCGACCACGGTCGGGGTCGAGTTGACGATATCACCGAGCAGCAGGCGCTCGGTGCTGCCGTCGCCGTCGTAATCGACCACGCGGTTGCGATAACCGGGCTGTTCCTCGCCGCGAATCCAGTTGACCAGCTTGTCCGCCTCGACGTCGTTCATGTCGGTGCCGTCGCGCACGTCGAGCCAGTGGAAATTGCTGTTGTCGATGACCGCGTCGGTCAGCTCCACGACCTCGCCGACGGTGTCGGCCGACTGGGTGCCGATGGCCTCGTCGACGATGCCATCGTTATCGAGGTCCAGCCAGGTGAAGATGAAGCGGCCCGAGCGTGCGGAGGTGTCATAGGTGCGCTGCGCGGTGAGGTCGCTGACCGCGGCCGTCGCCGAGAGCTCCTCGCGCGCGTTCCAGATCGGGTTGAGTTCGTCGAGTTCGAACTCGTCCGCGCCCGACTCCGTGAACTCGCTTGCGCTCGAGCTCTCGAAGCGGCGCAGGCGCGAGCGGCGTACGTTGGGCGAATCGTCGTAGAAGATCTCGATGACCTTGTCGGTCTGGTAGTCGTCGAGCACGTCGTTGTCGTTGCTGTCCTCGCGCAGGAAGCTCTTCTCGTCGACGAAGATGGCGTGCAGCGTGCCGATCCAGCGCACCTCGTTGTCGCCATCGGTCTTGACCGGGTCGTAAAGCGCCTGGAAGGTCGCGCCGGTGCCCTTCTCCTCGTTCGCGACAACCGAGGCGGCGGTACCCGAGGCGACGCGCTCGATGACCTGGTTGAAAACCGTGCGCAGGCGTTCTTCGAGTGCGGCCGGGTTGTTGACGAAGAAGAAGTTGTCCGGGATGCCGTCGCCGCCGGTGACCTTGCGCCCGGTGACGTCGCGGCTGTCGAACTCCTCGGTGAGGTCGGGCAGCTTGTTGTCGTTGACATCGACCTCGAAGCCGCCGTACTTGGCGGCGAGGAACAACGGGTCTGGCAGCAGCTCGCCGCCGGTGGTGCCGACGGTGAAGGTGTGCTGGCGCGGGCCGCGCTGGCCGGAGGTGCCGGTCGCGTTGTTCTGCACCACGGCGTTGCAGTTCGCGCAGCCGGGCAGCCCGGTCAGCGGATCGGTGAAGTTGGCGTTGAAGATGCCGGAGTAGGCATGGAAGCCATCCTGCGTGGTGCCGGAGATGACGAAGCCGAACAACTGCGGGTTGGCGGTCGCCGCCTCGACGGCGTTGGTGCGCACCGTTACCTGGGCCGGGGAAGTGGTGGTATCGACGCGATAGCTGATCACGCCCCACATGTCCTTGTCGAAGTCACCGCCCTGTTCGGAGTCTTCCCATTGCACCATGGCGGAGGCGGCGTAGACACCCGAGCCGGGCAGCGGGGTGCGCCAGTCGGTGTCGGCCGGGTCGACTTCGATCGCGGATTGCACCACTTTGAAGTCGACCAGCGTGCCGCCGCCGTCGTTGGTGAGCAGGCGGTAGGCGGGCAGGATCGTGACGTCGGCGTCGTTGTCCGGGTCGCCGTCGCCGTCGGCGTCCGTGCCCGGCGCGACGTCCACCTCGAGACGCGGCACGTTGGTCGCGAGCTGCACGGCATAGGTGGTGATGAGCTGCGTCTCTTCGAGGTCGGCGCGGATGTCCTCGGTATGGGCGTGGTGCGCCATGCCGGCGATGCGGTAAGTGCCGTCGATGGTCGGCCCCTCGGGGCACACGCCGACCACCTCGCCGAGCCCGCTGACGGTCTTCGCCGTGCAGAATTCATCGTTGCCGGGCAGACCCTTGGCGCCGACACGGCCAACGAAGAAGTTGTTGCCGTCGATGCCCTCGGCGGCACCGACCGCGTTGGTCAGTGCGGACGCATCCGGAGAACCGGTGAGACCGGCGAAGTGCGTGGTGTCTTCGTCATAGGAGCTGAGCGAGCTGTTGATGACGACGGTGTTCAGACCCGCGCAGAAATTTTCGTCGTTGAGCGGGTCGTTCCAGGTCTGCGACTGCAGGCCCGCGATGTAGTCGCTGTCATTGGGCGCCGCGAACGTCGGCGTGGGCTGCAGGCCGGCGAAGTAGCGCACGGCTTCGCCGTAGGTCTCGGCCATGGGGTTGCCCCAGCTCGCGCACAGTCCCTCGCTGATGGCCGCCTGCTGGAAGCGGCAATCGTCGCTCGAGCCCGAGCCGAAGTAGCGTGCGGCGGCGTTGCGATCGTTGTAGCGGTAACCCCAGATGCGCAGGCGATCGAGGCTGTCGATGAGGCCGCCGTTGCCGAGGTTGAACGTGCCATCGCTGGTGGAATTGATCTCGTTACCGACCGGGCCGATGTTCTTGCGCAGCACGCCGCCGCTGATGTTCTTCTCGTAGCTGCCGGTGAACAGGCCGAAATGGATCTGCTCGTTCTCGCCGAACTCCTGGAACAGGCCGCTCGGCTTGAAACGATCGCTGCCCGGATACAGGCGGCAGTTCTCGTTGTTCGTGGCCGGATCGACCAGGCTCGCATTGCGGCACACGCGCACGTGGACCTGCCAGTCGTAGCTGACGCCGTCGAACGAAAGTCCGTCGGCGACGCGGCTCGGCGAGTCCGGGCTGGCAGGCAGGCCGGAAGCGGCAGGGATGTTGCCGTTGCGGCCGAACGACGAGTTCGTCATTTCCTCGCGGAAATTGCACTGGAACACCTCGCCTGCGGCCCACAGCGCGAAGTTGCCGCGCGCCAGTCGCATCAGCGGCGGTGCGTCGGTGTTGTGCGACTGCCCGGTGGTGGCGAACGTCGTGTTGCAGATGGTCAGGCCGTCCGGCACGGCGGTGGACGCGAACGGCGTCAGCCGGCCGATGTCGGCGCCGTTGTAGTACTTCGCGAACGAGTGCGCATCGGTCGGCAGGTGGGCACGTTCGAGGACCGTGTGGCGCGCACTGTCGACGATGCGCTTGCCGCCGTAGATCATCTTGCGCACGATGTCCATGCGCGTCATCGTCGCCCAGTTGAGAAAGTTGCCGCTCCAGTCTCCGCCGACGGTGTCGCAGTAATGGTTCACGGCGAAGGCGTCGGGGCGGAAATGCTGCAGGTCGCTCGCATCCGGGAAGTCACGCCTGGTGTAGGTGTAGCACTTGTCCGGATCGAAGTAGCCGTAGTAGGAGAAATCGTTGTTGTAGGTGATGTCGAGTTCGCCGTTGCCGGTGAGATCGGTGTAGTCGTTGTAGGCCTTGAAGAAGTACTGGTGATCGCGCGACATCACCAGCATGACTTGCGGGGTCACGTTCTCCAGCGTCGTCACCGGGAAGGCGACGTAGTCGGTGATGTCGGCGCCGGAGAGGTTGACCGCGAGGGCCGGGCTCGACCAGATTGCGGGCAGCATGAGGCCGGCCAGGGCCAGGCCCAGTGCGAACGCGCGCGGTCCGCTCGACTTGCAATCCATGGGGCGTCTCCTGTGTTCGTGCGCGCGGGGCGCGTGCCGCTCAGCGGATGTCATAGCGGTAGTGGGCTTCGGTCACGGACTGGCTGGCGCCGGAGCCTGCTGCGCGGGCGATGATGCGGTAGTAGAAACGCCGCGCGGAGCCTGCGCCGACACCTTCGTAGCCGCGTGCCGCGCTGGTATCCGAGCCGGGCGTGGCGCCGCCGCCGACGCGCGAGACGAAGATGTCGGCGGCCATGTCGCCGGCCGAGACGAACTCGCCGTCGCCGTCGGCATCCTCGCGCAGGCGCATGTCGATGGCCGCTTCGCTCAGGTCCCAGTGATCGGCATTGTTGGTCAGGTAGAGCTGCTGCAACCCGGGGTCGTTGTCGATGAGGATGCCGTCGGGAATGGTGAAATCGGTCGCGGCGGTCAGCGACCCGCCGACCGCAACCGGCCAGCCGCGATGGAAGGTATGGCTCTCGAGCACCTGGTGGATGCTCGCCCGGGCGGCTTCGGAGATCTGGAACACGCGCGTGCGCTGGGTCTGGTTGGTTGCCATCTTCAGATCGAGCGTGGTGGACCATGTGCCCACTACCGGACGCGACCACCTTTCGACCCACGTCTGAAATCTCGAC
>JAUIFX010000288.1 GCA_030429865.1 Gammaproteobacteria bacterium
AAGCCGCAGGCCGCGGCGAGATCGGCGATGCTGGTTTCGGGTGAGCGTGAGAGGGCCTGTTGCGCGCGTTCGAGCCGTCGCGCCCACACGTAGCGCATGAGCGAGGTGCCCTCGGCGGCGAGCAGGACATTGGCGTAGCGCACGGAGATCCCGGCGCGCGCGGCGATGTCGGCAGCGTCGAGACCGTGGTCGCCGAGGTGCGCTTCGACGACCGAGCGCAGCGTGCGCAAGGCGGCGCGCGGGCGGCCGCGGGGCAGGGCGTTGTCACCGGCACAGCCGCGTACGGCCAGGGCGAGCAGGTCGAGCGCGCTCTCGCCGATGTCGCCGGCTTGTGCCAGCGTGAGTTCGCCGGCATTGGCCGGCAGCGAGCGCAGGAAACCGGCGGCGAGGGCGCCGGCGCCGCTCGCGGTCGCGATGCGCGTCGCGGTGCAGCGCTCGACGTTGCCGAGGCGTGTGCGCACGGCGGTGCCGGGTGCCTTGAAGATGACTTTCGAGAAGCGGTCCGTGCACTCGACGCAATGCGGGCGGTTCACGTCGTAAAGTGTGATCTCGCCGGGACGGAGGTCGACGCTGCGGCCGTCCTGATGCAGGCGGTAGTGACCGCGCAGGAGCAGGATGAAAAACACCGCGTCCGTTTCGAGAAAGCCCGCGACGTCGGCGCGGCGGCGCAGCCGGATCGCACTCGAGCGCACGATCGACATCGCGTGGCTGCCAAACGGCAGGATGCGCATCTCGTTGAACAGTTGGGTCCCGCGCGGTACGTCGATTTCGACCTTGGCATAGCGTTGGCCGATTTCCTCGACGAGCCACGCGCGGCGATCGCGGTGACGGACCTGTTCGGTCGACAGGAAGGTCGGTCGCAGATGCAGCGCTGCTGCGTCTTGATGACGGCTCGGGTCGGGCACGCTTCTCCCCATTTCGACGGCAGCGCCGCGGGCCGCTGCGTCCGCCTTTTGCCGGGGGCGTCAATTGCGCTGCCGGCAGGGGCAACTATGGCGGAAATCCGCCTGCCGTACCACGTGCTGCGCGCAGACTGGCGTCCCGCGCGATGGGCGCAAGACAGCCGGAAGCTCTACCATGAACGATGCTCTGACCCCCCGTCCCAATACCGTGCTGCTGCAGGCGGCGTGCCTGTGGATCCTGCTGGCGCTGGTGCTCGCTTGGTGCCTGGTCGGCCTGGCCTACCGGGTCGACCCGTTGCCGGCGCTGTTCCCCGGCAAGTACACCCGCGTGCTGCAGGCGCACCTCGATCTGCTCATCATGAGCGCACTGCTTCTCGGCTTCTACGCGAGCCGCGTGCCACTGCCCTGGCCGAGTTCCTGGGCGATGGCGATCGGCGCGTTCACGAACTCGAGCCTGTTCCTGCTCATGGCCTTGTTTCCGACCATGGACCCGAGCATCGAGCAGGGGCCGCACTGGAGCCAGGGCGTCTACGAGGTCTACCAGTTCGCGAGCCTGAGCCTGACCACGTTCGGCTTCGCGTCGGCGGCCGTCTGGATATTCCGCGGCACGCGCCAGCGTCCCGACCGGGCCGGTAGCGAGGACCGGCAGGCGCCGGGGGCCGCGGGCGAAGCGCTGCGATAGCGGTGTTGCACCGTTGCGGTGGCGCGGACCGCGGGCCGCGGTGCGTTACAGGAACACCCGCACGCGCTACGGTGCCGTGGCGCGGGCGCTGCACTGGGCATCGGTCGGATTGCTCGGTGCAACGCTCCTCATGGCGCCGCGGACGGATGCCTCGGCGAGCGTCGCCGAGGCCGCCAGGCTCGCCGAGCGGCATGCGGTACTGGGGCTCGCGCTGCTGATCGTGATGCTGAGCCGGCTCGCCTGGCGCGCAAGCAACCCGAACCCGCTCGAGGCCTACCCGATGGTCGGGTGGGCGAAG
>JAUIFX010000174.1 GCA_030429865.1 Gammaproteobacteria bacterium
CTACATCGGCCTGTTCGGCACGGTCTGGGGCATCATGAATTCCTTCCAGGCACTGGGTAACGTGCACCAGGCGACGCTCGCCATGGTCGCCCCGGGCATCTCCGAAGCCCTGGTCGCGACGGCGATGGGCCTGTTCGCGGCGATTCCCGCGGTGATCGGCTACAACCGCTACGCGAGCCGTATCGACCTCATCCTCGGCCGCTACGACATCTTCGTCGAGGAATTCCTCGCCATCCTGCGCCGTCAGGCCAACGACTAGGCCGCGCCGATGGGAGCCCCGGTCAATTCCCGCCACGGCCGCCGGCGCATGATGGCCGAGATCAACGTCGTGCCCTACATCGACGTCATGCTGGTGCTGCTGATCATCTTCATGGTCACCGCGCCGCTGATTACCCAAGGTGTGCGCATCGAGCTGCCGCAGGCGCCATCGGAAGTACTGCCACCCAGCGACCAGGAACCGGTCGTGGTCACGGTCGCCGCCGACGGCCAGGTCTTCGTGGATATCGGCGAGAACCCCGAGCAGGCGATCGACGACGAGACGCTGATGACCCGCATCGCCGCGTTAGTGCAGTTCAAGCCGCAGACCGAGGTGCTGGTGGAAGGCGATCGCAACGTCGACTACGGTCGCGTCGTGCAAGTGATGACGCTGCTCAAGAACGCCGGCGTGGACGGCGTCGGTCTCATCACGGAGCCGCCCGAGTAAGCGCGAGCGCACGCTGATGCCGTCCAAACGCGCCCTGCTGCTGTCGCTGCTGCTGCACGCGGTGATCATCGTGCTCCTCACCGTGAGCCTCGATTTCGCCCCCGACAAGCTGCTCAAGCCCGCCGTCGAGCGCGAGATCGTGGAAGCAACCGTGGTCGACAAGCGCGACCTGCGCGCCGAGGCCGAGCGCCTCGCCGCAGCCGAAGCCGCGCGGCGCGCCGCCGAGCAGGCGCGCGCGAAGGAACTCGAAGCCGAGCGCGAGCGTCTCAAGCAGGAGAAGGAGGCGGCCGCGGCAGCCAAGGCGGCCGCGGAGCGCGCAGCCGAGACGGCACGCCGGGAGGCCGAGCGCGCCGAGCAGCAAGCGGCAGCCGCGAAGCGCAAGGCCGCGGAGGCCAGGCGCGAGGCCGAAGAAGAGGCGAAACGCCAGGCCGAGGCAGAAGCCCGCCGCAAAGCCGAGGAGGCGAAGCGCCAGGCCGAAGAAGAAGCCAAACGCAAGGCGGAGGAAGCAGCACGGCAGAAAGCCGAACAGGAAGCGAAGGCCAGGGCCGAGGAAGAAGCCCGCCGCAAGGCCGCAGAGGAAGCGAAGCGCCAGGCTGCCGAAGCCGCCGAGCGCAAGCGCCTCGAAGAGGCGTTGCAGGCGGAACTCGCGGCCGAAGAGGCGGCGGCCCTGGCTGCGGCGGAGGCCACGGAGATCCAGCGCAACCTGGCCCTAATCAAGGCTCGGATCGAACGCTCGTTCACGATTCTGCCCGGACTCGAGGGATTGAACTGCACAATGCGCATTACGCTGATGCCGAACGGTGACGTCGCGGGGGTCCAGGTGGTGAAATCCAGCGGCAACGCGACCTTCGATCGGCAGGCGGAAAATGCCGTGCGCAAGGCTGCCCCCCTACCGGTGCCGAAGGAACCGGCAGTGTTCAACAAAATGAGGAGCTTCCAGCTTGTTTTCGATCCGCAGTCGTGAAATTCCCCGGCGCGTCGCCCGCGCGGCGCTCGCACTCGTCCTGTTCGCGGCGGCGACCGCCGGCGCGGCCGAGGAACTGACCATCCGCATCGAAGAGGGCGTGGCATCCGCGCTGCCCATCGCGGTCGTGCCTTTCGCCACCGTCGGCGACGCCGAGACACCGCTCGACATCGCCGCGATCGTGCGCGCCGACCTCGCCCGTTCCGGACAGTTCGCGACCATGCCGCCGGAGGGCATGCCGTCGCAGCCGGCCACGTTCAGCGCGATCAACTTCAAGGACTGGCGCGTGCTCGGCATGGAGAACCTCGTCATCGGCAAGCTGCTGCGCGCGCCCGAAGGGGGCTACGTCGTCGAGTTCCGCGTCGTCGACGTCTACAAGGGCAAACAGCTCATGGGTTACCGCGTGCCGACCACGGCGGCGAACCTGCGCCTGACGGCGCATCACGTCAGCGATCTCGTCTACGAGCGCCTGCTCGGCGAACGCGGCGCGTTCTCCACGCGCATCGCCTACATCACGGTGGAAAAGAAGGCGCCGGGGACATCACTGTACCGGCTGCAGATCGCCGATGCCGACGGTTACGACCCGCACACCATACTCGAGTCGACGCAGCCGCTGATGTCGCCGACCTGGGCACCCGACGGCAGCCGCCTCGCCTACGTCTCGTTCGAGGATCGCAACTCGGCCATCTGGCTGCAGGACCTGCGCACCGGCGAGCGCAAGAAGATCATCGCCGGCGAGGGCATCAACAGCGCGCCGGCCTTCGCCCCGGACGGCCAGCGCCTCGCCGTCACGCTCTCGCGCGACGGCAATCCCGAGATCTACCTCTACCACCTCGGCAACGGCAACCTGCGCCGCCTGACCAACCACCCGGCCATCGACACCGAAGCGAACTGGGCGCCGGACGGGCGCAGCATCGTGTTCACGTCCGACCGCGGCGGCGGTCCGCAGATCTATCGTGTCGACGTCGACGGCGGCAGGGCCGAGCGGGTGACGTTCAACATGGGCAACTACAACGCCCGCGCGCGCTACTCCCCGGACGGCCGGCGACTGGCCGTCGTGCACGGCGACAAGGGCGGCTATCACATCGCCGTGGTCGACCTCGCGAGCAACGATTTCCAGGTACTGACCAACGCCCGGCTCGACGAATCGCCGAGCTTCGCACCCAACGGCAGTATGATAATTTATGCGACAATGGGGCCCGGCGGGACCGAGCTCGCGGCGACCTCGACCGATGGCCGCCTCAAGCAGCGTCTCGCCACGCAGCGCGGCGAAGTCCGCGAACCCGCCTGGGGCCCGTTCCGGGACTGAACCACCACGACGAGCGACGGCCTTCCGTGGTCACGACGCATCACCGATTCGATTTCCTGACGACACTACTACCTCTGTGAAGGAGATGGACATGAAAGGGGCTGGCCAGAAACTCTTGGTTGTTCTGTTGGCCGCATTGCTCGTGACCGGTTGCAGCTCGCGCTCGACCCGCAGCGACGACGCGCAGGGGCGCGCGACGGTGGAAGATCGCAGCATGGGCCAGACGGGCGCCGATGCAGACAGCGGCGCACAAAGCAGCGCCCTGCCCGGCGGCACCGACCTGTCGGCGTCGGCGCTGAACGATCCGGCCAGCCCGCTGGCGGTTCGCATCATCTACTTCGACTACGACAGCGCCAACATTCGCAGCGACTCGAGCGACACGCTGGCCGCCCACGCCGCCTTTCTCGCCGCCAACCCGACGCTCAGCGTGACGCTGGAAGGTCATGCCGACGAACGCGGCTCGCGCGAATACAACCTTGCGCTCGGCGAACGCCGCGCGCTGGCGGTCCGGCGCCAGCTGGTCCTGCTCGGCGCGTCCGCCGGCCAGGTGCGCAGCGTCAGCTACGGCGAGGAGCGTCCCGCTGTCGACGGCCACGACGACGAGTCCTATTCGCTCAACCGCCGCGTGGAGCTGGTCTATTGATGGCCCGCGAGCGACGCCTGCCGCGCGCGGCCGCGGCCCTGCTCGGCGCCGCCGTGGTGTGCGTTGGCGGCGCGCTGCCGGGCGGCAACGCCGGGGCGCAGAGCGACACGACCGGAAACCGGCTCGATCGCATCGAGCAGCTGCTCGACAACAAGGGCCTGCTCGAGCTGGTTCGCCAGGTCGAGATGCTGCAACAGGAGGTACGCCAGCTGCGCGGCGAGTTGGAGAACCAGAACTTCGCGCTCGAGCAGTTGCGCAAGGGCCAGCGCGACGTCTACACCAACCTCGACCAACGCATCGTCGCGCTCGAGCAGGCCGGCCCGGCCGAACTGCCGGTCGCCGGCATGACGGAAGACACGGGCATGGCGATCGCGACCGACCCGCCGCTGTCGACGCTCGAGGCGCCGGGCGATGTCGACGTCGCGGGCGCGCCGGCCGAGCAGAGCATCGCCGTCGCGCCCGCGGCCGCGCTGCCCGGCACCGATGTCACCGACAGCGCACCGCCGGCGCTCCCGGGCGGCCCCCGGGACGACGCGAGCAGTGCCGTCGCGGTGCCCCCGGCCCAGGGCCTTGGCCAGAGTCTTGGCCAGAGTCTTGGCCAGGCTCCTAGCCAGGGTCCTGGCCCGGGAACCAGCACCGACAACGCCGCTTCGCAGGCCGCCTACAGCGCGGCCTTCGGCATGCTCAAGGCCGGGCAGTACGAAGACTCCATTGCCGCCTTCAACGCCTACCTGCAGCAGTACCCGTACAGCCAGTACGCGGACAATGCGCAATACTGGCTCGGCGAAGCGTATTACGTGCTGCGCCAGTTCGAGCCGGCCATCGAGCAGTACCAGAAGCTCGTGGCCAACTACCCGGACAGCCAGAAGCAGTCACACGCGCTGCTCAAGATTGCCTACAGCTACTCCGAACTCGGCCTGCCCGAACAGGCGCTGCAGGTGCTCGGCACGTTGAAGACGCGCTTCCCGGGCTCGGCCGCGGCGCGCCTCGCGGACGAACGTATCCAGCGACTGCGCGCGCAGGCGCCCTGAGCGGCAGTGAGCGGACACGCCGCGACCCGCGCGGCTCGTGACGGGCACGCGCAAGCCGCCGGACACACCTTGCGGATCACCGAGATCTTCGTCTCACTGCAGGGTGAATCTTCCAGCGTCGGCTGGCCGACGGTATTCGTGCGCACGACCGGCTGCCCGCTGCGCTGCACCTGGTGCGACACGGCCTACGCATTCAGCGGCGGGCACGTCATGACGCTCGCCGACATCCTCGCCGAGGTCGCCGCCCACGGCGTGCGCCACGTCACCGTCACCGGCGGCGAGCCGCTGGCACAACCGGCGACGCCGCGGCTGCTCAGTGCGCTGTGCGACGCCGGCCACCGCGTCTCGCTGGAGACCAGCGGTGCCCTCGACGTCTCGGGACTCGACGCACGCGTGGTAAGGGTGGTCGACATCAAGCCGCCCGGCTCGGGCGAGTCGGCGCGCAACCTGTGGAGCAATCTCGACCACCTCGCCGCGGGTGACGAAATCAAGTTCGTCATCGCCGATCGTGAGGATTACGACTGGAGCGTGGCACAGCTCGGGCGTCTTCCGACCGGGGTCGACGTGTTGTTCTCACCCGTGCAGGGAACGCTGCCGGCGCGCCGGCTGGCCGACTGGATCGTCGCCGATCGCCTGCCCGTGCGTTTCCAGCTTCAATTGCACAAGCTGTTGTGGGGCGACGAGCCGGGACGATGAGCGCTTCGACGACATCATCGACCGGAGCGGACGCACCGCGCGCGGTGGTGCTGCTCTCCGGCGGCCTGGACTCGGCGACGGTGCTCGCCATGGCACGTGCGTCGGGACGGCAGTGTCACGCGCTCAGCGTCGATTACGGCCAGCGCCACCGCTGCGAACTCGACGCCGCCGCGCGCGTCGCCACGCGGCTCGGCGCCTGCGAGCATCGCGTGATCACGCTGGACTACGGCCAGCTCGGCGGCTCGGCTTTGACCGACCCGGCCATCGCCGTGCCGGATACTCCGGGCACCGGTATTCCGGTGACCTACGTGCCCGCGCGTAACACCGTCATGCTCGCGCTCGCGCTCGGCTTCGCCGAAGTCGTCGAGGCCGGGGAGATCCACATCGGTGTCAACGCGGTGGATTATTCGGGCTATCCCGATTGCCGGCCGGAATTCGTCGCCGCGTTCGAACGTCTCGCCGCGCTCGCCACGCGGGCCGGCGTCGAGGGCCACCCGGTGCGCGTCGTCGCCCCACTGATCGATCTCAGCAAGGCCGAGATCATCCGGCGCGGTACTGCCCTCGGTGTCGACTACGGCGCCACGGTGAGCTGCTACGCACCGGACGCCGCGGCGCGCGCCTGCGGCGTGTGCGATGCCTGCCGGCTGCGCCGCGACGGCTTCGCCGCCGCCGCGATCGCCGACCCGACTGTCTACCAGGCGCGCGGCTGAAGCGCGCAGAACAGGTCCGCGGGCGGGAGCGGTAAGCGATTCAGGAATGGCCGCTGTCGACGCGTACGGCGTCGAGCGGTTCGAGTCCCGCGGTGAGGGTGTCCTGGAGGCGGTTGTAGGTGCTGTACAGGGAGCGGATGGCGCGGACATAGGCGACCGTCTGGCCCCAGTTGACGCGCCGGTCCTCTCGCGCGAGCTGGCGCATCGCCTGCTCGACGTGGCCGAACCAGCGGGTCGGGTCCAGCCCCTGCGCCGCGGCCCGGCGCCGCGCCCGTTCGACGCGCTGGTAACCGATGTTGTAGGCGGCAAGTGCGAACCAGGTCCGATCGCGCGGCGCGATGCTGCCCGGGAAACGCTGACGCATCCGCTTCAGGTAACCGATCCCGCCGCGGATGCCGGCCTCCGGGTCGAACGGGTTGGCCACGCCCATGGCCACCGCGGTGCGCGGCTGGAGCTGCATCAGCCCGCGCGCCCCGGTGACCGACTCGGCACGCGGGTTGAACTTGCTCTCGCAGTACATCTGCGCCGCGATCAGGCGCCAGTCGAAATCGCTCGCCTCCGCATAGCGGCGGATGAGGTGGTCGTAGGGCGAGATGCGTTCGAAACGCGTGAAACGCGCGCTCCCCGGCTTGTCGAAATAGCGTGCCGCGAGAACGTTGTAGGACTCCTTGCGGAACTGGCGTTCGAGGAAGCCGTCGATCGACGCGCGCAGACGGGTGTTGGCGGTACGCACCGTCCAGGCATAGCGATAGCTGCCCGGTAGCGACGCGCCGGCGCTGATCCGCGGGAAGTCCTCGCGCAGCGCGTTGACCGCGTGGGCATCGACGACGACGGCATCGAGTTCGCCCTGCTCGAGGCGTCGGGCGAGCGCGGGCAGCGGCGTATCCGGCGCGAAAACCACGGTCTCGACGGCGAGCCCCGCGGCGACGAGGTCGCCGAGCGTACGATGCTGCACGCTGTTGCCGAGCACGGCCACGCGGCGGCCGGTGAGATCGTCCACGCCGAGCAGGCGCGGGCCACTCCGGTGCAGGATCACCGAGGCGCTGTGGAAATAGCTGCGCGACTGGGTCAGCGCGGGGTCGACGCGGACGGCGTCGGCGTTGACGCGCGTCGCGACGATGTCGCCCATGCCGCGCCGCAGCCATTCGAGGATCTGCTGGTCGGACTCGCCGACCAGGAACTCGACGCTCAGCCCGTGGCGGCGCGCGTACAGGCGGATCAGTTCGTACTCGAACCCCGCGGGCCGGCCGTCACGCACGAAATAATTACGCGGGTCGACGCGCGTGATCACGCGCAGGACGTGACGCTTGCCGATCGCATCGAGATCCCCCAGGGCGACCTGGGGCGGGGCGGTGACGCCGGCATGCGAGCGCAGCAGGTAAGCGTCGAGCCGATCGCGCAGCGCGGCGTGCCGCGGCGCGAAGCGCCAGCGCGCGAGATTGCCCGCCGACAGCTCGAACAGGGGTTGCACGCGCGGCATCGCCAGGGCCGGGTTCTCCCCGGCCCGCGCGCTGACCACAGCCGCGTCCCAGGCATCGGTTCCGATACCGGCAAGCAGCGCCTCGCGCGAGGTGTTGTCGGGCAGCACGACGACGCTCATCGGCCGCACCGCGGCGAGTTCGTTCAGGTAGGGCCACAAGGGCGAAGACAGGTTCACCGCCACGCGCAGCCCTTCGAGGTCGCGCGGGTCACGCGCTTCGATGTCACCCCGGCCGTAGACGACGTGCCGGTAGCTGCCCATGGCGAGGCCGGCGGCAAGACCGCTGCCGGCGGCGACGTCGGGCGCGAGGTCGGCGATCAGCAGGTCGGCTTCGCCGCGGCGCAGCCGGCGGGCGAGTTCGGCCGGCTCGACGCCGTCCAGCCACTCGATGCGCAGGCCCTCGCGGCGCGCGAAATCGGCCAGCAGGCGGTACTCGGCGGCGGTGTCACGGTGCGGGTGATTGACGTCCTGGTGGCGCAGCTTGAGCACGCGCAGCACGTCGTCGCCCGCAGCTGCGCTGGACGCCGGCGCCAGCAGCGCGCTCAACGCCACGGCGGCGAGGCCCGTCAGGACACGGGACAGACGCGTTCGTCGCCGGCGACTCGAGGCCTGCCGGCAATGCTGTTGCACGAGGCTCATCGCATTGCGGCCGAATGATCAGAAAGAAGACTGGGCGGCGCTCGCATCGGGCGGCGTACGCAGGCGTACGGCGCCGTGGGGGGCTGTTGTTGTCTGAGCGCGGCGGCATCATGGCCCCGGCCGGCGCCGGGGTCAAGCGAAGTGCGGCCGGGTTCACACTTGTTGGCGCTCGGCGCCGGCTTCGGCGCGCGCCGCGGCCAGCCGCTGCGGGGTGCCGATATCCAGCCAGCGGCCGGCATGGACTTCACCGCTCACTTCGCCGCGCGCGCAGGCCGCGAACAGCAGCGGCGCGAGCGGCGCGGGGCCGTCGGCCACGCCGGCGAAGAAGCCCGGCGCGTACACACCGATGCCGGCGAAGGTCCATGCCCCGCCGCGCCGCCGCCGGCGCACGGTTTCCCCCTCGAGATCGAAATCGCCGTCCGCATGGTGTGCGGGGTTCGCCACGAGCACCAGGTGCGCCGTGGCACGCCGCCTCGCGAGCGCGGCGAACGGGTAATCCGTCCAGATGTCGGCGTTGACGACCAGGAACGGTTCGGCGCCGAGCAGCGGCAGCGCGCGCACGATGCCGCCGGCGGTCTCGAGCGGCGCCCCCGGTTCGCGCGAATAGCGAATGTCGACATCCCAGGCACGCCCATCGCCCAGGCGCGCCTCGATCAGGTGCCCGAGGTGGCTGACGTTGATCACGATCTCGCGGAAACCGGCCGCGGCGAGCCGCGCGAGGTGACGCTCGATCAGCGTCTCGCCTGCCACTTCGAGCAGGGGCTTGGGAGTGGTGTCGGTCAACGGACGCATGCGCTCGCCGCGTCCGGCCGCGAGGATCATCGCTTTCACAGTCTCGGCGCTCGTCACGATCGGTCGCGCCATTATCCCTCCTGCGCGCCCGCGGATTCGAGCAGGGCCGCGGCAGCGCCGCGACACGCGGCCGCCGGCCACCGCCGGGCGTGTCACCACCTCGGCCGTTCTGGCATCATGCGGCCGATGCCCGGAACCGCCGCTCGCTCAAGCTCCTCGCCGTCGCGCCGCCTCCGACAGACCGCCGACCGCCCGCACGCTGCCTCCACGTCATGTTGATCGCCTTCGCCGTGATGTGCGGCGGACTCGTCATCCTCACTTACGGCGCCGACCGTTTCGTCGAGGGCGCGGCCGCGACCGCGACCAACCTCGGCGTACCCGCGATCCTCGTCGGGCTCGTCATCGTCGGCTTTGCCACGAGTGCGCCGGAGATGCTGGTCTCGGGGATGGCTGCCTGGGAAGGACGGCCCGCGCTCGGTATCGGCAACGCGATCGGCTCGAACATCACCAACATCGGCCTGGTGCTCGGCGCAACCGCCCTGCTGATACCGATGACGGTACGCTCGGGCATCCTCGCGCGCGAGTTCCCGCTGCTCTTCGTGGTCCTCGCCGCGGCCACGGCCACGCTGTGGGACGATGCCCTCAGTCGCGCCGAGGGCCTGCTGCTGCTCGGCGGCATGGTCGTCATGATCGGCGTGACCGTGTGGCTCGCGCTCCACGTGCAGCGCGGCGATCCCATCGTGGCCGAGATCGACCAGGAGCTGCCGCCGCGCATGTCCGGCGTGCGGGCCGCCGTGTGGCTCTGCCTGGGTCTCGGCCTGCTGCTGCTGGGGTCGCGTTTCGTCGTCAGCGGGGCAGCCGACATCGCCGCGCGCCTCGGCATCAGCGACGTCGTCATCGGCCTCACGGTGGTCGCCGTCGGTACCAGCCTGCCGGAACTCGCCGCCTCGATTGCGAGCGCGTGGAAGAACGAGCACGACATCGCGCTCGGCAACGTGCTCGGCTCGAACATGTTCAACAGTCTCGGCGTGCTGGGTATTCCGGCCGTACTCGCGCCGGGCGCCTTCGACGCCGAGGTCATGCA
>JAUIFX010000175.1 GCA_030429865.1 Gammaproteobacteria bacterium
TGGGGTCGGCAAAGGCCCACCAGCCCTGCGACCACTGGTCGCCTTGCCCACAGCCCTCTACCGGGTTGGCGGGGCACACCACCGTGTCCCGGCCGCCGTGCACGGCCGCGTAGCCCGGGGACGGTAATCGCCGCCTCCGGGCGAGTCAACGCGCGGCCGGCACACGGTACCGCCGCAATGTGCCGTGGACCGCGCTGCGTGTCACACCAGCAGTGGCTGTTGCAGGGCGGCGGCGAGCGCGCAGATCAGCAGGATCCAGCTCGTCAGCGCAATCAGGCCGGCGGCGAGCACGCGGCGCTTGCCGGTGGTTTCCTGGTCATTCGTCATCTCGGTTGCTCCGATGGGCTGCGGGGCAGCGGGAGCCGCAGCATCGGCCATGGCGCGGCGTGCCGCGCTCCGCTTCCTGCGCCCGCATCGGCCGCCCCCTGTACGAATCCGACGCACCACCGCGCGCAGCGCCGGCGGCGACTTGCGCCTCCCGCGGGCGTTGCCGAGAATGCGCGGCGACCGTCCAACGCCCATGACCACGGAGCCGCCCATGTCCTTTCTCGCCGATGCCGCCCTGCAACAGCGCTTCGTCGATGCGCTCAACGCCAACGAGGCTTTCGCGACCCAGGCCGCCGTATTCGACGGCGCGATCCAGCTCGAGGTCGACGACGACTGCCTCTGGCTCAAGATCTACAAGGGGCGCGTGATCGATCACCAGACCGCGCCATCGCCGTTCGGCTACACGTTCAAGCTGCGCGGCCCCGAAGCCTCGTGGCGGATGCTGCTATCGGGCGAACGCCTGTGGGCCGACCTCACCTATCCCGGCAAGCGGCGCTTCGATGACGACCCGCGCCTCGAGCGCGTCGGCGAGCTGAGCGCCGACATCCGCATCGAAGGCAACCTCGTCGAGGCCGGGCGCCTGACCGAGGCGACGTTCGAACTGGCCTATACCCTGCGGAGCGTCGCGGCCTGAGCCGCGCGCCCGCCCATCGCGCAGGAGAAGCACCCCATGGCGACCCCCGAAGACATCACCGGCCGCTACATCAGCGTCGACGGCACGCGCACCTTCTACGACGAGATCGGTGAAGGCCGGCCGCTGGTGTGCATCCATACCGCGGGCGCGAGTTCGCTCGAGTACCGTTACATC
Source organism: Gammaproteobacteria bacterium (assembly GCA_030429865.1). Classification (GTDB taxonomy): domain Bacteria; phylum Pseudomonadota; class Gammaproteobacteria; genus JACKNG01. The sequence goes on from JAUIFX010000175.1 coordinate 1,136, forward strand.
CTGCCGCTGTATGCCGAGCGCGGCTTCCATGCCTACGCGCTCGACCTGCCCGGGCATTCGCGCTCCTACCCGGTCAACTGGCGTCAACATCGCTCGATCCACGAGCACGCGGAGTTCGTCCACGCGTTCGTGCGTACCCTGGGCCTGGAGAAACCCGTCATCACCGGCTGCTCGATCGGCGGCAACATCACGCTCGATTACGCCGCCCACCACTGGCGCGAAATGGCCGGCGGCATCGCCATGGAAGGCCTCGGCCGCTCGCCGACCTTCCCCTGTCCGAGCCACGCCGTGCACCCGTCGTGGGCGCCGGGCTGGCAGGACATGATGGAACGCGCGGCGATCGAGTCACTGGGACGCAACACGGCGCCGGCCCTGGTCGAGGAGCTGCGCTGGCAGCATCGCAACGCGCAGGTCAGCGCGGTCGGCGACCTCGAAGGCTGGTCGCAGCACGACGTGCTCGCGCGCCTCGGCGCGGTCGAGTGCCCGCTGATGGTGCTGCGCGGCGAGGACGACTTCTGGGTGCCGAAGGAACTCGTCGACGAGACCGTTGCCGCGCTGCCCAAGGGCGAAGGCGTGCACCTGCCGGACATCGGCCATTACCCGATGTTCGAGGATCCGGCACGAATCGCCGACATCACCGCCGACTTCTGCCGCCGCCACGGCCTGCTCTGAGGCCGTCGCGGCGCAGCGGCGCGCTCAGGACCGGCGACGACGGGCGAGCAATCCGCCTCCGAGCAGCGCGACCAGCGCGCCAACACCGGGCAGCGGCACGGCGGACGGCATACGCTCGAGCACGAGGAGTTCGGAGACGATGCCGCTCGGGTGGCCGAGCGGCAGGCCGCTGCCGAGAAACAGCCGGCCGCCGCCGGCGTCGAACGCGATGCCTCCGGGCACGCCGCTGTCCGAGAACCAGGCCGCAACCGAGGTTTCGCCGAGCACCGCGCCCGTGACGGGGTCGATTTCGAGCAGCGCCTGGCGATCGGTGTCGAAGGCGACCGCGTTTCCGCTCAGCGGATCGAAGGCCAGCGCGCTGAGGTTCGGATTCACGCTCGCGCCGGTGATCCGCAGCGAACCGAGCAGGCTGCCGCTCGCCGGGTCGAGGCGACGCAGGAAATCGGGCTCGAAGGTGAGCGGTTCGCGGTCGACGACCCACAGGGACCCGCTGGCATCGAAGGCCGCTCCGGCATAAGCGCGCGGATCGATGGTCAGCGTGCGCACCGGCGTACCCGCGGTGTCGGTGACCCCGGCGACGACGTCACGGAAAGCCGAGAACAGGTAGAGCTCACCGGCCGTGGTGTCGAAAGCGACGGCGTCCGGGCCGAGGAAGATGTTCGCGGCCGCAGCATCGAAGTCGACCGACACCGCCCCGGTCAGCGGGTTGATGCGCGCAACGCGGTTGCTGTTGCCGGGCCCGGGCGCGAAGAACGAACCGGCCGCGTCGGTCATCCACAGTTCGCCGCTTGCGGGGTCCCAGGCGAGGCCGCCGACGCCGCCGAAACCGAGCGCGCTGATGTCGGTGACCTGCTGCAGCGCGAAATCGAGTGCGGCGCGCGCCGGCGCGGCCACGAGCAGCGCGCACAGCGCGCAGGTAGCGGCGAGCATCCGCCGCGGCATGGGAACTGGCCTCATCGTCACAATCCTCCCTGGATGGATATTCGCCCGGCCCGCCATGCGGTTTAGCACATTCGCCCGCGGCGTGCCGCGAAACCGGCCACGCCCGGCCGCATCGCCCGGCCGCATCGCCCGGCCCGGGCGGGCGGCGCTCGCGCGCAGGCGTACGCCACGGCGCGGCGGCGCACGGATGGTCAATATCGTGCCGCGGCGGCCGCTAATCACGAGCATGGGGAGTCCGTCTTTCGTTTCGGGTGACATTCCGCCGCTGCGTCCGGGCGACCTGCCGCGGCCGCCCGGCAGCGTGCTGGCCGTGCTGCGTGCCTGCGCCGACGAGTCGGCCGAGCTGCCCGCCATAGCCGCACTGGTCGCCGCGGACCCGGCGCTCGCCGCCGACCTGCTGCAGGTCGTGAACTCGGCCTACTTCGGTCTCGCCGACGACATCGCCTCGGTCGAGCGGGCGGTCACGGTGCTCGGGCTCGACGCGTTGCGCAACCGCGTGCTGTGCCTGACGGTCCGCACCGTGACCGGCGCGCTCGAGCTGCCGCATTTCGATGCCGCGAGCTTCATCGAGGATGCCCTGCACCGTGCCTGCGCCGCGCGCCTGCTCGCCGCCGGCGCCGGGATCGACGCCGACGACGCCTTCACCGCCGGACTGCTGCAGGACCTCGGCCTGCTCGTGCTCGCGTTCCTCAACCCGCTGGTCACGCGCACACAGTGGGACGGTCTGCGTGCGGCGCCGCCCGACGCGCGGCGCACGCTCGAACAGGCCCTGTGCGGCGACACCCACGACGGCGTGCTGGGAGCGCTCGCGTCGCTGTGGAGCCTGCCCGCGGCGCTGGCCGAAGCGATCACCGGGCACCATGCCGAAGCACCCGGCACCGCGCTCGCGCGGGTGCTGGCCGCTGCCGACTGGATCGCCGCGGTCCATGCGCGCGACGGCGACCCGGCCGCGCTCGCGGGCGCGCACGCGCGGCTCGCCACGCTGCTCGACGTCACCGGCAACGAGACCGACGCGATCATCGCCGCGCTTCCCGCGCAGGTCGCCGCGGCGGCGGCAGGCCTCGGCATGCGCGTCGCGGCTCAGGCCGAGCTGGCCGCGCTGGGGGAAAGGCTCAACACCCGCCTCGCCGCCGAGAACGCGGCGTTCCAGGAAATGAACTGGCAGCTCGAGCGGACCCTCGCCGAACGCGACGCGCTGGCCGCGCGCTTGTCGCGCGAACTCGAGGTTGCGCGCGAAATCCAGTGCAGCCTGCTCCCCCAACGGGTGCGTGCGGACCTGCCGATCTGGGCCCGCAACGTCGCCGCCCACGAACTCTCGGGCGATTTCTACGACTATTTCGACAGCACCGACGGCCGCGTGCTGTTCAACGTCGGCGACGTCGCCGGCAAGGGGCTGACCGCGGCCCTGCTGATGGCCAAGACCTGCAGCCTCTTCCGCTGTCTCGGCCGCCGGCTCGGCACGCTCGCCGAAGTGATGGCGGTGATCAACGACGAACTCGCCGAGACCGCGGTCCGGGGCATGTTCGTGACCATGATCGCTGGCGCATGGGACGCCCGCTCGAGCGAGGTCGAGATCGTCTGTGCCGGTCATCCGCCGCCGCTGCTGTGGCGCGACGGCGAGGGTATCGCGCTGGTCGAGGGCGGCGAGACACCACCGCTCGGCATCGTGCCGGGCATCACGTTCACCGCGCACAGACTGTCGCTCGAGCAGGCCAGCCTCTATCTCTACTCCGACGGCATCAGCGAAGCGCGCGACGCCGACGGCGCAGAGCTCGGTCTGCGCGGCCTCGCCCGGCTCATCGCGCGCGCCAGCCGCCTGCCACCGGCGTCACGGATCGACAGCATCGTCGATGCCATTGCCGGCGTGACCACGGCGCGCCGCGACGACATCACGCTCGCCGTGCTCGATCCCTGCGCCCTGCACTGACCACGGTCCGCGCCGTAAGGTGCCACTTTCTGTGTCATCAGAGCGGTAATCGTCGACACATTTCGTCACACCTTGCTGCTAGCATGAAACCTGTCAGCCGCCGCGAGCCGCCACGCGTGCCGCGACGGAGATTCCGGCCAAATCAGGGAAGACCACGGATGAAGGGACGCGTCTCTTTCGTACTGGGCTGCGCGTTGCTCGCGACGGCAGCACCCGCCAGCGCCGCCGCGCTGCGCTACGAAATCACCACCACGGCGCAGCTGTCACTGCTCGCGGTCATCCATGACCCCGTCGCCGATCTGCTCGGCGTCGCCCGCGGTTCGACGACCAACGTGCCCGTCGCGCTGCGCATGAATATCGATACGACGCGTACGCCCTACGTCGAAAACGACAACAGCCTGTTCCAGCAGGTCACCTACCGCGACGCGGTGACCAGCGGCGAAGTCGAGATCAACGGCGTGGTCTTCGCCACCCAGCGCACGCCCGAGCCCGCCGCGGGCCCGGCGCCCAGCACCGGCGACGAGAGCGAGATCGGCTTCGTCAATCGCATCGCGCCGGCACAGTTCGATGTCGTCGAACTCGGCCTGCGCACCAGCCCGAGCGCGCTCGAATTGTTCAATTCGTATACCGTGCCGTTCAACCAGACCTTCGGCGGCACGCTCTACGAGAACGCCACGGTCGCCCTCTCGTTCGCCGGGGTCCTGATGCAGGGCGCGGGCCTGCTCGACGACGTCATGCTGCCGCAGGCGAGCGGCGCGCTCGAGAACGCCGCCTCGTTCGTCATCAACATGCAACTGCCGGTGAGTTTCGACGGCGGCCCGCAGGCGCTCGTCTCGCTCGGTGGCATCGCCGGTGCCGGTGGCTATACCTTCAGCGTCACCCCCGTCCCGCTGCCGCCCGCCGCGCTGCTGTTCGGCGCCGCACTGACCCCGCTGCTCCGGCGCAAGCCTACCCGCTGAACGTGGCGTCGATGCGCGGCCGCGCGGCGGTCGCGCCCGCGCCGCGGCCGCGTCACAGGCGTGCCGCGCCGAAGGTGTCACAGCGCGCGAGCGAGCCGTGCTCGAGCCCGACGCGGAACCAGCGTACGCGTTGCGCCGACGATCCGTGGGTGAACGAATCGGGCACCACGCGCCCCTGCGCCTGACGCTGCAGGCGATCGTCACCGATGGCGCTCGCCGCACCCAGCGCCTCCTCGACATCGCCCTGCTCGAGAATGTTGCGCGCGCGATCGGCGTGGTGCGCCCACACGCCGGCCAGGCAATCGGCCTGCAGCTCCTGGCGCACGCTGAGCCGGTTGGCCTCGACCGCGCTCGCCTGCTGCCGCGCGGCGTGGTTGCGGGCACTGATGCCGAGCAGTGTCTGGACGTGGTGACCGACCTCATGGGCAAGGACGTAGGCCTGCGCGAAATCACCCGGCGCGCCGAAGCGCCGCGCAAGTTCGTCGAAGAAAGCGAGGTCCAGGTAGACCTTCTGATCGGCCGGGCAGTAGAACGGCCCCATCGCGCTCTGCCCGAGACCGCAGGCCGACTGCGTGGCATCGCGGAACAACACCAGGCGTGGCTCCGCGTAGCGCTGTCCGCTGGCCGCGAAGAGGGCCTGCCAGGTGTCCTCCGTATCGGCCAGCACCACCGACAGGAACTCGACCTGCTCGCGCTCGGCCGCGCTCTCGCTGACCGGCACCGGGCGCGCGCCCGGAGCCGGCCCACCGGCCAGGCCGAGCAGGGTGCCGAGGTCCGCGCCGGACAGGTAGAGCAGCGCGGCGCCGCAGAGCAGGATCATCCAGCCGCCGCGCGATCGCGTCAGCCGCATCACGAGGGGCAGGAGCGACGGACCGCGGCCACCGAGTGCCGCCATCGAGCGGCGCCGGCCGCGCCGATCTTCGACGTTCGCGCTGCGCCGGCGGTCACGCCAGCGCATGGCGCCCTACCTGGGAAGCTCCGCGTCCTTGCACGATCATGCGACCTGACCTGGCGCGATTGAGGGACTTCGAGTCTATACCGCGGGCAAGCTGTCGCGAAACGATACGAGGCGCTGTCGCCGCCGTGACCGTGCGCACCTGGAGCCGGCGAGCGCGTGCGAGGTTCACCGCGGCAGCGGCGGCGACCAGCGCAGCGGCCCGTCGAGCGCGGCGAGCACGGCGGCATCGCGCCCGTAGACGTCGTGGCGGAAGTTGATCGCGCCGTTCTCATCGGCGTAGGCCGTGAGGTAGAGCAGCATGATGGGTACCGGACGCGGCAGGCGCAGGCGCTGGGTGCGCCCGCTGCCAATGGCGGCTTCCAGCGCCGTGCGGTCCCAGCGCGCCGCGTCGTCGAGCAGGGCGACGGCGAGTTCGAGTGGCTTTTCGATGCGGATGCAGCCCGAGCTGAACACGCGCTCCGCGCGCGCGAACAGGTCGCGCGCGGGCGTGTCGTGCAGGTACACGGCGTGCCGGTTCGGGAACATGAACTTGATGCGCCCGAGCGCGTTGTGCGGACCGGGGTCCTGGCGCAGGAGGTAGGGGAACGTACTCGCCCGCGCGCTGCGCCAGTCGATCGTCGCGCTGTCGACGGGGCCGCCGTTGGGGTCGATCACGCGCAGGTGCTTCGCGGCCAGGTAGGCGGGGTCCTCGCGCAGGCGCGGCAGGATGTCCTTGCGCAGAATGGTCGGCGGCACGGTCCACGTGGGATTGAGTTCTAGATAGGTGATCGCATCCCTGAACACCGGCGTCTGCCGGTACGGCCGGCCGACGATCGCGCGGGCATGCCAGCGCAGCGCGCCATCGGCCACGTAGACGGCGCGGAACGCGGCGATGTTGACCGCGACGAATTCCTCGCCGAGATCGCGGAACACCCAGCGCAGCCGCTCGAGGTTGACTCGCAGGGCGTCGATGCGCGCCCCGATCGGCTCGTTCAGCGCGGCCAGCGTGCGCGGTCCGACTGCGGCATCGACGAGCAGGCCATGGCGGCGCTGAAACGCGCGCACCGCGTCGGCGAGAGCGTCGTCGTAGTACGCCGGCGTGCCTGCCGGCAGCGTGCCCGGGTCGCCGAGGGGAGACGCCGCGAGACGCGCGCGCAAGGACAGGACGCGCGGGTCGAGCATCCCCGGTTTCAGCGTCTCGCCGCCCGGCACCGCCGGCCAGGCACCGGCCGCTGCGCGCGCCCGGTAGGCAGCGAGGGCCGCCACCAGGCGTTCATAGTAAACGCCGCGGGGGCGCAGCGCGTCCAGCGCCGCGGCGAGATCCTCGCCGGTGATGGTGCGCTTCAACCACGCGGCGGGATCGGTCTGGCCGAAACTGCGCGAATAGTTGTAGTCGGCATCGAGCGCGGCCGGGTTGGCCTTGCCGAAGTGCAGCGTGAAGGCGAGCCGCCCGAGCGCCTCGCTCGCGAGCAGTTCTCGCTCGGCCGGTGTCAGCGTGCCCGGCGCATCGAGCCGGTCGAAGAGATAGTCCGACGGGTCGAGGCCGTCATCGGCAGCGCGCGCGATTTCCGCGCGCAGCGCGGCGAGGCGCGCCGGCGTCCACAGCGTCACGGGCGGCGCGTAGACCTCGCGCAGGAACGGCGTCGACCACAGCACGGCGCCGGCGACGCGGACCTGGGGCGCATCGCCGGCGAGGTGTTCCGCGAGCGCGGCGGCAAAGCCTTCGTCCGGTTCGGCGAGCGCGCCGCCGCCGTACACCAGGAGCGTCACCATTGCGAGCGCGGCCCACGCACGTCGTAATCTGATCGGGGACAGGTATCGTCTCCTCGCTTGCCGGCACACCGTGCCGTTTGTCAAAACCGGTGGCAGAATGTTGCGCCGTCGCGCCGAATCATTCTGCCGCCGGGTCGGTACCGGGTCTGCGCTCGCGCCGCCAGCGGCGCCGCGCGAACGCCATTGGCGCCCGCCCAGCTTACGACATCCCGGAGACCCTTTAGTGATGACGTTCCCGCCCCGCCCGCACGTCCGCCCCCGCCGTCTCGTCAGCCGTCGCCGCCTGCTCGGTCTCGGCTTCGCCGCCGCCGGTGCAGCAGCACTCCCGGCCTGGGCGCGGGCCGCGAGCGCGCCGACGCGCAGCCTCGCCTTCTCGCACCTGCACACCGGCGAGGAACTGGCCGTGACCTACTACGCGCACGGCCGCTACGACCGCGGCGCGCTCGATGCGATCAACCACCTGTTGCGTGATTTCCGCACCGGCGACACCTTTCCCATCGAGACCGCGCTGCTCGACCAGCTGAGCCTCGTGCACGCGGCGCTCGGCTCCGACGCGCCGTTCCAGGTCATCTCCGGCTATCGCTCGCCGGCCACCAACGACATGCTGCGCGCACGCTCGAACGGCGTCGCCCGGCGCAGCCTGCACATGGACGGCAAGGCGATCGACGTCCGGCTCGCCGACACCCGCTCGCGACGCCTGCGCGAAGTCGCCGCCGGCCTCGCGCTCGGCGGCGTGGGTTATTACGCGAAGTCCGATTTCGTCCACCTCGACGTCGGCCGTCCGCGTCAGTGGTAGGGAGGCGCTGCGCGCCGCTCACGCAGGGGCGCCGGGGGCAGTAAACTATCGCCCCCGCAGCCAGCCAGCACCAGGAGCCCCGCATGCGCGTGATCGCTTATCCCAACGACATGAAGCGCCTCGTCGGCGAGGAAATCGGCGTCTCCGACTGGGTCCTCATCGACCAGGACACGATCGACAAGTTCGCCGAGGCGACGGGCGATCACCAGTGGATTCATGTCGACGTCGAACGCGCGAAGACCGAGATGCCGGGGGGCAGGACGATTGCCCATGGCTTCCTCACCCTGTCGCTGATTCCGCGTCTCGGCGCGACCATCTGGGCCATCGAGCACCGCAGCCGCGGGCTCAACTACGGGCTCAACAAGCTGCGCTTCACGGCGCCCGTACCGGCCGGAGCGCGGGTGCGTCTGCGCCAGAAGCTGCTGGCCGCCGACGACGTCAAGAACGACGGCGTGCGCCTGACGTTCGAGAACACGATGGAGGTCGAAGGCCAGGAGACACCGGCACTGGTGGCCGAGGCGCTCAGCATCGTCTATCCCTGACGCCCCCCGGGGCCGCACCCCGGACGGTACCCGGCGCCGCCGGCAGCCAGACCGCCCGCGGGCAGCGGCGCGCGCTCAGACGCGCACGCCGAACAGGTGGCCGACGCCGGCGGTGAGCGCCATCGCCGCCATGCCCCAGAACGTCACGCGCACCGCGCCGCGCGCGATGGGCGCGCCGCCGGCACGTGCGGCGACCGCGCCGAGCGCGGCGAGCGAGGCGAGCGCGAGCAGCGCCAGGGCCGGGATCAGCGCGCCGCCCGGTGCCAGCCAGGCGGCCACCAGCGGCAGCGCGGCGCCGACGGTGAACGTCGCGGCGGACGATGCCGCGGCCTGCAGGGGACGCGCGCGGACCTGGTCGGTGAT
>JAUIFX010000176.1 GCA_030429865.1 Gammaproteobacteria bacterium
CCGGACGATCGTCACCCTCGATCCTTCCGCGGGGCCGGCCGGGCAGCCGGCCGCGTTCAGGCAGGTGCGAGTGCGTGGAGGCGCGCGGCGTCGAAATGGCCGGCGCAAATCTCGGTGTCACCGAGCAGCAATACCGGGACGCGCGTGCCGTGCCGCGCGCGCAGCAGCGGGTCGTCATCGACGTCGACGAAGTCGATCGCGAGCGTGTAGCGGCCCGCGTTCCAGGCCTCGAGCGCCTCGCGCAGTTCCATGCACAACGGGCAGTCCTCGCGCGTGAGCAGCGTCAGGGCGAGGACCGGTGGCGGCGACGCCGGGTTCATTCCGGCGGTGTCTTGAGCGCGAGGAACATCGGTCCGCCCTGGCGCTGGATCAGCACGGGCACGGTCTTGCCGGGAGCGAGACCCTTGGCGATGTCGCGGAACTGGGCGGCATCGTCGATCGCGACGTTGTTGAGCTGCAGGATGACGTCGCCGACGCGCAGTCCGGCCTGGCGTGCCGGGCCTTCCTCGATTTCGTCGATCAGCACCCCGCCCTGCTCGAGGTCGAGGCGCTTGCGTGCATCCGCGTCGAGATCGGCCACGGCAATGCCGAGGCGTGCGTCCACACGCGTCTTGCCGGTCCCGCTCTTCTCGGCGACGACGGCTTCCTCTTCGTCGGGGAGCGCGCCGATCTCGACGGTCAGGGTCTTCGCCTTGCCGCCGCGGATGACCTCGACCGGGATCTTCTGGCCGACCCGGGTCGCGCCGACGATGGGCGGCAGGTCCGACGACTGGTCGACCGCCTTGCCGGCGAAACGCACGATGATGTCGCCGGTCTCGAGACCGCCCTTGCCGGCGGGGCTGTCGTCGAGCACCTTGGAGACGAGCGCGCCGCGCGGCTTGGCCATGCCGAACGACTCGGCAAGTTCCGAGGTCACGTCCTGGATCAGCACGCCGAGCCAGCCGCGCGTGACGCTGCCCTTCTCGCGGAGCTGCTCGTAGACATCCATCACGACGTGGATCGGAATCGCGAACGAGACGCCCATGAAGCCGCCGGTACGGCTGTAAATCTGCGAGTTCACGCCAACCACTTCACCATCGAGATTGAACAGTGGGCCGCCGGAATTGCCGGGGTTGATGGCGACATCGGTCTGGATGAACGGGACGTAGTTTTCGTTGGGCAGGCTGCGCCCCTTGGCGCTGACGATCCCCGCGGTGACCGAGTAGTCGAAGCCGAACGGCGAACCGATCGCGAGCACCCATTCGCCGACGTCGAGCTGCTCGGAGCTGCCGAGCGTGACCGCCGGCAGCTTGGCGTCGGTGGTGATCTTGAGTACCGCGATGTCACTGCGCGGATCGGACCCGATGACCTCGGCAACGTGCTCGCTGCGGTCGGACATGCGCACGACGACCTCGTCCGCCTCGCGGATCACGTGGTAGTTGGTGATGACGTAGCCATCGTCGGAGATGATGAAGCCCGAACCCAGCGAGGAGCGCGGATCGATGCCGCCGGGGGCGCCACCGGGACCCTCGTCGCCGAAGAAGCGGCGGAAGAACTCCGACAAGGGGCCGTCGTCGGGCATGTCGGGCACCGAGAAGCCGGGCGGCAGGCGGCCCTCGCCGCGGCTCGGCTTGACGGTCGTGCTGATGTTGACGACGGCGGGGCTGTTGCGGCGTGCGAGTTCGGTGAAGTCGGGCAGGCTGGCGATGGGCGCATCGGCGGCCAGGGCGGAGCCCGTGAGCACGGTGGCCGCGAGAGCGATGGCGAGCAGCAGTCGGTACATGGCGTTGAAGTCCTGGTTCCGTTGCGGAGATGACCGGCACGTTACGCCGGGGCGGAGCGCACGGATCGTCTATGGTGCGCAGTTTACACGCCCGCCCCGCGTCCCGCAGGCGGGGACGGCGGCGCGCCGCCCGCGGCGCGCGCGCCGGCGCGTCATTCGACGCGGACCACCGAGGCGGCGATCTGGCGGACCGTGGGCAGCGGCAGCTCGCCGACCACGGTGATCTGGTGGGCGTCCTCGACGCGGCTGAACGCGTTGACGGCGCCGCGCGCGGAGTAGCCCTGCAGCGGCGTCTCGCCGGGCATCTGCTTTTCGATGAACACCGAGACCATGGCGAGACCGTCCGAATACACCAGGTGGTCGACCGGCACGTGGCTGGTCGCCATGTTCTGGATGTTGCTCTCGCGCATCGTGAACCCCTGCGGTACCCATTGCACCTGCCAGCTGACCGCGTTCGAGGACGCCTGCGCATCGCCCGCATCCTCGAGATCGGTACGCCAGGTGAACCCGCTGCCGCCGATCTCCGGCCGCAACAGCTGCGGGTCGATGGTGTCGTAGAGATTGACCTGCGTGAACTGGACCTGTTCGAGGACGCGCCCGCCCCGCCCCAGGATGACCGACTTGAGCAGCAGCTTCGACGCGGTGTCGATCCACAGGCGATACGCGTAGCGGTCGTCACGATGCGGCCGCACACCGACCACCGCCGCCTCGCGTCCGGCGACGCGATCGTGGCCTTCGAGGGAGAAGCCGTAGTTGTCGCGCAGGCTCTCCACCGGCGCGGAGAAGCCGATGCCGATGAGGTCCCGCGGCGCATTCTTCTCGACCATGGCCGCCTGGTCATCGGCGAACAGGCAGGTCACGAGCGTGCCGTCACGAATGACTTCGCGGGCCGGGCCGGAGAGCGAGATCAGGCGCTCCTGTTCGATGTCGCCATCGTAGCGGTGCACCAGGCGCATGGCGTCGAGCTGGGCGCCGCGCTGGTAGACGAACACGCCTTCGTAGTTGAGCCGGCGCGTCGCGTCGTGCATTTCCTGCAGCCAGTCCTGCGCCGAAGGCTGTGCCGCCGCGGGCGCCGCCAGCGCCAGCACGCCGAGCAACAGGCCGGCGTGGCGCAGCCGGGAGAGCAGCCGCTTCGGAGCCGACGCGGGCAAGGTTCAGGGCGCCTCGAAACCGACGATGCGCACGTAGGGGTGTACCCCGGGTACGCCGAGCCGCTGGCGTTGCTCGTTGAAGTTGACGAGATAGCCGTTGAGGCGCTGGTCGTAGACGCCGACGGGTTCGAGCGCGGCCGCCGGCGTGTCGGCGACCGAGCCGACCGGGCGCGGTGCCAGGGATTCGGCGGCCGCGACGCTGGCGCCGCCGGCATCGCCGGGACTGGCCGGGGCGAGCGTGTCGGCGACTTCGAGCCCCGGCGCCTGCCCGCCGCGACCGCCGGCGGTAATCAGCACCACCGCGAGCACGGCGACCGAGGCGGCCACGGCCAGCCCGGCCAGCGGTGCGCGGCGCCGCTGCGGCATCGTGATGACCTCGGCGGCCGGCGCGGCGAGCACGCCGCCGTCGTCGCGCAGCGCATCGCCGATCAGGTGGTAGCGCGACCAGGCACGCCGTGCGCCCCGGTCTTCGCCGAGGGCGTCGAGCAGGCGCGGGAGATCGTGGTCGACGACTTCGCCGTCGACGAGCGCGGAGAGCTCTTCTTGGTTCATGGTCATCTCATCCCGTCAGGTTTCGGTCGGTTTTCGATCCGGGTTTTCGGACTAGTTCTCGATCAGTGGCCGCAAGCGCTCGTCGATCGCCTCGCGGGCGCGGAAGATGCGCGAGCGCACGGTGCCGATGGGGCAATCCATGACCTGCGCGATCTCGTCGTAGCTGAGCCCGTCGACCTCGCGCAGCGTAATCGCTTCGCGCAGGTCGTCGGGCAAGCGGCGCATGGCTTCGAGGATGGTCTCGCGGATTTCGTCGGTGAGCAGCAGGTGTTCGGGCGTGTCGAGCGAACGCTGCAGTTCGTCGAGGCCGATCGGTTCGCCGTCGGCATTCTCGATGTCGACCTCGCGTGGCCGCCGTGTCAGCGAGACCAGGTGGTTCTTGGCGGTGTTGATCGCGATGCGGTAGATCCACGTATAGAAGGCACTGTCGCCGCGGAAGCGGGGCAGCGCGCGGTAGGCCTTGAGAAAGGTCTCCTGGGTCACGTCCAGCGCTTCGCTGGGTTCGCGAACGTAACGGGATACCAGTTTCACGATGCGGTGCTGATACTTGAGAACCAGTAGATCGAAGGCAGTCCGGTCGCCGTCCTGCACGCGCCGGACCAGCTCGCTGTCGGTGATGTTGTCGCCCACGCTGGCTCTATCCTTGTATCATGGACGCAACGCCGGACAGGCGGTTTCGAGATAGACCATGGAGTTCGGTGTTAGTTCGGGCGGGTGACGTCTCGGATCGCCGGCGGATTATAACAAGCAGTACCGGTGCTGCAGGCGCCGCCACCGCGGCCCGTCTGCAGCGCCGCCCGCGTACGGCGCGACGCGCCGCCAGGACCCGGGAATTTCACGCCAAGTGAGCGCAATCGACACGTACGACGTCATGATCGTGGGCAGCGGCGCGTCCGGGCTCAGTCTCGCGCTCGCGCTGGCGTCCGAACTGCGGGTCGTGGTCCTGAGCAAGGCGGCACTGACCGAGAGTGCGACCTGGTACGCTCAGGGCGGCGTCTCGGCGGTGATGGACCACGCCGACTCGGTGGAATCCCACATCGAGGATACGCTCGCGGCCGGCGCCGGGCTGTGTCACGCGGACGTGGTCGAGACGATCGTGCGCCACGGGCGTGCGCGCATCGAGTGGCTGATCGCGCAGGGTGTGCCGTTCAGCACGCGTACCTCGAAATCCGGTGTGGTCGAATTCCACCTCACCCGCGAGGGTGGACACAGCCATCGCCGCGTGGTCCACGCCGCCGACGCCACCGGCCGGGCGATCGAGGAAACCCTGGTCGAGCGCGTGCGCGAGCACCCCAACGTGACCGTGCTCGAGCACCACATGGCGATGGATCTCGTCACGACCGGCAAGCTCGGCCGCACACCCGATCGCTGCATCGGTGCCTACGTGCTCGACCTGCGCTCGCGCCAGGTCGAGGCGATCGGCGCGCGTGCCGCGGTGCTCGCGACCGGCGGGGCCGGCAAAGTCTATCTCTACACCAGTAACCCGGACGTCGCGACCGGCGACGGCATCGCGATGGCCTGGCGCGCCGGCTGCGCCATCGCCAACATGGAGTTCGTCCAGTTCCACCCGACCTGCCTCTACCACCCGCAGGCCAAGACGCTGCTGCTGACCGAGGCACTGCGCGGCGAGGGCGGGTACCTGGTACTACCGAACGGCGAACGGTTCATGCCGCGTTTCGACGAGCGCGCCGAGCTCGCGCCGCGCGACATCGTCGCGCGCGCCATCGACCACGAGATGAAGCGCTTCGGTCTCGACTGCGTCTACCTGGACATCACCCACAAGCCGCGCGACTTCATCATCGAACACTTCCCCAACGCGCACGAACAGTGCCTGCAGTACGGCATCGACATCACGCGCGACCCGATCCCGGTGGTGCCGGCGGCGCATTACCTGTGCGGCGGCATCGTCACCGACATCCAGGGCTGCACTACCCTGCCCGGCCTGCACGCGATCGGTGAAGCGGCCTGTACCGGGCTGCACGGCGCCAACCGCATGGCCAGCAACTCGCTGCTCGAGTGCCTGGTGATGGCCGAGGCCTGCGCCGACGCGATTCGCACGCAGCTCGCCGACGTGCCGCCAGTGCCGGCCATCCCGCCGTGGGACGAGTCGTTGGTCACCGATGCGGACGAGGAAGTCGTCGTCTCGCACAACTGGGACGAATTACGCCGCCTGATGTGGGACTACGTCGGCATCGTGCGCACGACCAAGCGCCTCGAGCGGGCGCGCCGCCGCGTCGAGCTGCTGCGTGCCGAGATCAGCGAGTTCTACAGCAATTTCCGCGTTTCTGGCGACCTCATCGAGCTGCGCAACCTGATCCAGGTCGCCGAGCTCATCATCCGCTCGGCGAAGAAGCGCCGCGAGAGCCGCGGACTGCACTACACCCTGGATTATCCCGAGGTGGACGACGTCAATTACCGCCGCGACACCATCGTTCGCCCGGGCGACTTCAGCTAGGGGCGCGCGGCACCGCTCGGCGGGCAGGCCGGGGGGCACGCGGCGGTTGCTTCTTCCACGCACGCAGAGTTTCCGTTCATGAACCAAGACGCTGACCAACCTCTCGCCGGCCACCGCATCCTCGTCACCGGCGCCAGCCGCGGGCTCGGCCAGGCCGTGGCGCGGGGCTGCGCGCGGGCCGGCGCTACCGTCCTCGCCGCGGCACGCAACGTGCGCGCGCTGGAGGCGCTGGCCGATGAACTCGTTGCGGCCGGCTGCCCCGAGCCGTTGCTGGTGCCGATCAACCTGCAGACCGCCGGTGTCGACGACTATGCCCTCGTCGCCGAACACATCGAGACCCGCCTCGGCGGGCTGGACGGCCTGGTGCTGGCCGCGGCCATGCTCGGCGACCTCACGCCGCTGTCGCATTACGACACGGTCACCTGGGCCCGCGTGTTCCAGGTCAACCTGCATGCCAGCCTGCTGCTCGCGCAAGCCTGTCGGCCGTTGCTGCGGCAGTCCGGGCACGGCCGCGTGGTCTTCACGCTGGCCGACGAAGCCTACGAAGCGAAAGCCAACTGGGGAGCCTACGCGGTGTCCAAGTTCGCGCTGCGCGGGCTGTTCGAACTGTGGGCGCAGGAATCCCGCGACGATACGAGGCTGCGCGTCAACGCGGTCGTGCCGCCACCGCTGCGCACGAAGCTGCGCATGGACGCCTTTCCCGCCATCGACGCGATGAGCCTGCCCGAGCCGGACTGCGTCGTCGAGGCCTACCTCGCGCTGCTCGGTGACGCCGCGCCGCACGGCACGCTGGTTCGCGTGCCGGCGCCGGCCGGCAGCTGAGTGCCGCCTGCGCGGCAGCAATTGCCGCCCCCGCGCCCCGGGTGCCGCGTTTCCGACGCGCGACGCGTCGCGCGTGCGTCGGGATCTTGACGTCGACCCGCCGAACGGCCGCCGGCGACCTGCAGAGGGGCCGGCAGGCGCCCGGAAATTTCGCCATCAAAACCAGTAAAAATATTTAAAATCAATAGATTGTTTCGATTTCGCCGATCTGGCTCGAAATCACTTCGCCAAGTTATGGCACGAATTTCGCTTGAACCGGGTCGCATCGACACGAACCAGGCGGCACGCACAAGATGAGCACACCGATGAAGCAGATTTCCGAATCGGCGCCATGGCAGGGAGGCGATTTCAGCCGTGACTTTCTGCCCTTCTCGGCCGAGAACGCCGACACGCGTCACCTCGTCTCCGACTCGACCAAGTTGCGCATCGCGACCGCGCTGCAGTCGAGCCTGCACGTGCGCGACATCATCCGCGGCTTCGCGCGCGAGGCCCGGCGCATCGTGCGCGGCATCGTGGTGCGCTACCACCATAGTGGGCAGCGCCTGACCGTCGAAGATGGCGCCGGCGAGATGAATCGTTACAGCTACGAACTCAACCTCATCGGCAAGTACCTCGGCGAAGTCACCTTCTCGCGGCACCAGCCGCTTACCGAGAACGAGCTCGCCACGCTCGAAGTCCTCCTGTGCACCCTCATCTACCCCCTGCGCAATGCCTTGCAGTACGAAAGCGCGCTGCGTATCGCGCTCAAGGATCCGCTCACCGGTGTCAGCAACCGCGCGAGCATGGGGGCGCACCTGAACCACCACATCTCCCTCGCCCAACGGCAGGCGACGCCGTTGTCGCTGCTGGTCATCGACATTGACCGCTTCAAATCGATCAACGACCGCTACGGCCATATCGTGGGCGACGTCGTGCTGACCCAGGTCGCGCAGCGCATCGTCGGCTGCACCCGGACCAGTGATGGCGTGTTCCGCTACGGCGGCGAGGAGTTCGTCGCGGTGCTGCCTAGCACCGACGCCGTCGGGGCGGAGCTGCTTGCCGAGCGCATCCGCGCCAGCATCGAGAGCCTGCGCTTCGATGCACTGCCGCCGCAGACCAAGGTCACCGCGAGCCTGGGCGTGGCTCATTACGAGGCCGGTGAATCGCAGACCGAATTCCTGCAGCGCGCCGACGAGGTGATGCTCGCGGCCAAGCGCAGTGGCCGCAACCGCGTGTGCGTGGCTACGTGCGCGGAGGCCCAGGCAGCCAGCGACTGATCGCTGCCGGTTCGTCGAGCACCACGCCGAGGGCGTCTTCGTCGAGTACGGGCACGCCGAGCGATTCCGCCTTGGCCAGCTTGCTGCCCGCGTCGCTGCCGGCGACGAGGAAATCAGTCTTCTTCGATACCGCGCTGCTGACCTTGGCCCCGAGGCGCTGCAACTCGCGCTTGACTTCGTCGCGCGGGCGCGACAGTGCGCCGGTCAACACGCAGGTGAGTCCGGCCAGGCCGCCTTCCTCCGAGCTCGCCGGCGGCGCTTCTTCCGGCCAGTGGACGCCGAGTTCCTGCAGCTGGCGCACGAGTGCGCGGTTGGCGTCGTCGGCGCACCACGCGCGGATGCTGCCGGCGACGACCGGGCCGATGTCCTCGACCCGCTCGAGCGCCTCGGCGTCAGCCGCCATGATTGCCTCGAGCGTGCCGAATGCGCGCGCGAGATTCGCTGCCGTCGCCTCGCCGACCTCCGGAATGCCGAGCGCGTGGATGAAACGCGCCAGCGTCGTCTCGCGCGCGCGGTCGATGGCGGCGACGAGGTTGGCGGCGGACTTCTCGCCCATGCGCTCGAGCGCGGCCAGCGTTCCCGCTTCGAGAGTGAACAGGTCGGCGGGGCTGCCGACCAGGCCTGCGCCGACCAGCTGCTCGACGATCTTCTGCCCCAGGCCCTCGATGTCGAGCGCGCGGCGCGACGCGAAATGGATGATCTCCTGCACCTGCCTGGCCCGTTCCTGGTCGGGCACGGAGTCCGGCATTTCGTAGGGCACGCTGTCGGCCGGGCGCCGCTCGAGGAGCACGCGCACGATCTCGGGGATGACGTCGCCCGCGCGGCGTACCACGACCGTGTCACCGACGCGCACGTCCTTGCGCCGGATCTCGTCGGCGTTGTGCAGCGTCGCATTGGTCACCGTGACACCGCCGACGGCGACCGGGTCGAGACGCGCCACCGGGGTCAGCGCGCCGGTGCGCCCGACCTGCACTTCAATGGCGAGCACGCGCGTGGTGCGTTCGTCGGGCGGAAACTTCCACGCGACGGCCCAGCGCGGCGCGCGCGCGACATGCCCGAGGCGGTCCTGGTCGCGGACCGCGTCGACCTTGTAGACGATGCCGTCGATTTCGTACGGCAGGCCGGCGCGGCGTTCGCCCATGGCGCGGAAATAATCGACGCAGGCCTCGCAGCCGCGCAGCAGCTGCGACTCGGGTGAGACACGCAGGCCGAGTTCGCGCAGCCAGGCCAGCGTGTCCGCCTGCCCGGTGGGCCGCGCGGCGCCGTCCAGTTCGCCGATGCCGTAGCAGTACAGGGTCAGCGGACGGCTCGCCGTGATCCGCGAGTCGAGCTGGCGCAGGCTGCCGGCGGCGGCGTTGCGCGGGTTGGCGAAGGTCTTCTGGCCGAGCTCGGCCTGGCGCGCGTTGAGCGCTTCGAATCCCGCTTTCTCGATGAATATCTCGCCGCGTACCTCGAGCAGCGCCGGCGGCTGACCGCGCAGTCGCAGCGGCACGGCGCGGATGGTGCGCACGTTGGCGGTGACGTCTTCCCCCTGGCTGCCGTCGCCGCGGGTTGCCGCGCGCACCAGCTCGCCGTGCTCGTAACGCAGGCTGATGGCCAGGCCATCGAGCTTGGGTTCGGCAGCGAGTTCGATGGTCTCGCGCTCGAGTTCGGCGACGACGCGCGCGTAGAACTCGCGGAACTCCTGTTCGTCGAACACGTTGCCCAGCGAGAGCATCGGCATGGCGTGCTTCACCGAGGCGAACTGCGCCGACGGCGCAGCACCGACGCGCTGCGTCGGCGAGTCGGGCGAGACGAGTTCCGGGTGCGCGTCCTCCAGCGCTTCGAGCTCGCGCATGAGCGCATCGAACTCGGCGTCGTCGATGCTCGGATCGTCGAGAACGTAGTAGCGGTAGTTGTGCTGCTCGATGGCCTGGCGCAGCTCCGCGACGCGGCGCGCCGGCGCGTCAGCCGGCGGCATGGGGATAGTGCGCAGCGCGCTGCCGCAGGGCCGCGATGGCATGGGCGTCGAGCGGATGGCGCGGCGTGCCGAACAGCTCGCCGCCGG
>JAUIFX010000177.1 GCA_030429865.1 Gammaproteobacteria bacterium
GGGAGGTGATCTTCCAGAACGTGTCGTGATCGGTGATGACCAGGCCGGGATCCTCGTCCTCGAGCACGTCGAGGGTGGCCTGCGCCTCGGGCGAGCCCTGCATCAGGATGAGCGAGACGTCGTCGCGGCCCTGCTCGCTCATGCCCCACCTCCGAGCGGACTCGTGTAACCGAGGCCGGTGACCAACGCCGCGGTCGCCGCGCGCGCACGCGCGAGTGCCTCGGCGTGGGTGGTCGCTGCGACGGGCACGGCGTCGAACGCGGGTGCGAGCGCGACCGCGGCGGCATCCGCGCGCGCGGTCCAGTCGTCGAGCCACGCCTGGATGCAGGCGCGGTTGGCGTCGGCGCGCGGATTGCCTTCGGCAACCACGAACTCGGCCAGCGCCTGCGCGGCGGCGACGTTGCGGCGCCGGTCACGCTCGGCGGTGAGCACGATGTGTGCGGCGACGGCATCGCGGTTGGGCAGGGCGGCACGGCGCACGAGTTCGCTGACGGCGAGCTGCTGCAGCAGCGGCGCGACGACGAGGTTGAGCCCGAGCATGAGTTCGCCCCAGTCGCGGCAGCCCATGATCTCCTCGGCCAGGCGGCGCGACGGCTGGTAGGCCGGATTGTCCATCCAGTTGCGCTTGCCGGCGGCGTCGTCGACGGCGTCCGAGTGATGCTCGAGCTCGACCAGGTAGCAGATGACGTCCTGGGCGTGGCGCAGGTGGTCGAAGGACTGGAAGCACAATGTATTGCCGAGCGTATCCGACAGCGCTTCGCGCTGCGCCGGCGCGAGCGAGCGGAACACCGCGTATTCGAAGAACGACCAGGCACGGTAATGGTCACACAGCACGCCGCGGATCCAGCGCCCGTCGATCTCGGCGAGGCTGCCGTCGAGCGCGGCGTCCTCGGTCATGCGCTCGATGGCGCCTTCCTGCTGCTCCTGGTGGCGCACGTAGGTGCGCTGCCAGTGCTGCGAGGGATCGCGCCATTCGAACCAGTCCGGCACGTCGAGCGCGGTCGAGGCCGGGTCCCACAGCGGCGTGCCGTCGTCGCGCAGCAGGTACCACTCGGGCTCCTTGATGCGCCCGCCGGCATGGTCGAAGGCCAGCATGTCGGGCTGCATGTGCACCGTCAGCGCCTCGTACTCGGTGAGGCGCCGGCGCTTGGGCTTGATGTAGGTGAAGTCGCGGGCCGTCTTGACCTTGGCTGCCGTGCCAGTCGCCGGCGCGTTCATTGCAGCACCACCACTTCGCCGTCGGCCGGCAGGTCCTTGAGCGGGTTGGTGATCTCGAAGTTCAGCGCGCGGATGTCGTCGATGGTCCACATGCGATTGCGGTCGAGGTGCGGCTGGGCGATGAGGGTCTTGCCGTCGGCACGCAGCAGGCCGCAGTGCTCGAGCCAGTCACCGAGCTCGAAGCCTTCGAAATGCTCGTCCCAGGCGTAGTTGCTGGCGTAGCGGTGCGGTTCGATGCTGAAGGCGTGCTCGCAGCCGTCGGAGCAGAACGCGTGCTTGCGCCCGGCATGGGTCTTGATGCGCGCGGTGGAGATGTCCGGGCGCGGGAACACGCACGGCATCTGGCACACGCGGCAGAAGGTCGGCCGGCTTTCGAACAGGTTGAGCGGGATCTGGCCATCGGCCGGATCGGTCATCGTCGCATACGCCTCCCAGAACTTGCCGTAGTGGTCGTACCAGCCGGGGTACTTCTTCTCGAACCAGTCGAAGTCCTTGGCGGTCAGCGGGTCGACGCGCAGGAACTGCATCGGCCAGCTCGCGGCGAACAGCATCATCGCGGTGTGGCCCACCCATTGCACGCGGTTGGCCGCTTCCTCCCAGTGCTGCGGCAGGCTGACGCCGAACGGCTCGAGCTTGCGGATGTAGGAGCCGGCCCAGTCGTCGCCGATCCATTCCTTCCAGGCTTCGAGGTAGGAACCGCCGCGATTTTCCTGGAAGTAGTCGTAGACTGCGCCGACGAAGGAGTCGAGGAAGGTGTGCTGGCGCCAGAACGCGGTATCGAAATCGCGTTGCAGCTGGGGCAGGTTGTCCTCGACCGAGGCGACCGCCGCGAGCGTCGAGTAGCCGTTCGCCATGTGGCGCGCCTCGTCCGACTGCACGCTGAGAAAGGTCGTCGGTGTCGCCTGGTCGCCGTTCGCGGCGGCGACCTCGGTGAGGGTGACGAAGATCGGGTTGGTGTAGGCGGTCTCGGCAACGACCTGCAGGTTGAGCGCGCCCTCGATGGGGTTGCCGGCAAAGAAACCGTCGAATGCCGCGCGGCTGGCGCGCGTGATGAAGTTGGTGTTGCGCAGGCGGAAGCCCTGGGTAAAACCTTCCGGATCGGGCGCGTGCTTGGCGAGGTAACGCACGAGGTGCGCTTCCTGGTTGGTATGGCGCACCTCGTCGATCATCTGCGCGAGGTAGCCCTGGCGGAGTTCCGAGTTCGACACCGACTCGACGAGCTGGCCGGTGCATTTCATCGCCGCGTACTCGGCGTAGGTGGTCACCGGCAGCACCATCTTGAGGACTTCGGTCCAGCGCTCGGAGGCCTTGGCGGGCATCTTCGCGCGCGCCATGACGTCGCTCATCGCGCCGTACTGGCGGTCGTCCTTGTCGCGCTCCATGCTGCAGTAGTCGCGCACGAGGTGCCGGAACGGGTCGCTGGTCTTGGCCGGGATGCGGTAGGGCATCCGGTAGCGCGATGGTGCCGGGGCGTAAGACGCTTCCCAGTCGAAATCCTTGACGCGGTCGTGCGCCTTGATGAAGTCCTCGCCGTTCATGAGCTTCCCCTCGCCACGATGGTCCCGTATGCCCGTGGGGCTGACGGGATAAGAAACGGTTTGCCGCGCGGGAGCGTGTCCGCGCGGCGCCTCCCCGGTGACGGCGTTGCGGCCGTCACGCAGCGATCATCCCCGGAACGGGCGGACACGGAAGGGGCGCCACGCTGCTCCGGTCCGTAACAATGATATTCCTATCAATTGCGTGTCAAGCGCCGCGCGCCCGCGCCGCGATCATGTTGCGCTGCACTCGGGCGAGGAAGGCATCGGCGATGCGCGCAAGGTGCGCGGCCGGCGCATTGCCGGGCGGCGGGTCGTCGCGGGTGCGGCCGGGGCGGTCTTCTCCGTGCGGTTCGATCGCAAGCGTCGAGCCGCACTGAGTCGACGGTCCCGACATTCCCCTCGAACCGGCGTCCTGCCGAGGGACGCGGCGCCGCTGCCCTCAGGCCGCCTCGCGCGGCTTGCGCCGGTGCCGGGCGAACAGCGCCGGCAGCGCCGCGGCCAGCAGCAGGAACGGGGCGGGCAGCGGCACGGGCGCGGCGCCGAGCAGGGCCTGGGCGGCACCGTCGCTGGCGAGGCTCAGCGCGGGAAACGCGCCGCCGTAGAAATCCGACAACAAGGCCACGTCGTTCAGCGTGGCACTCGCACCGAACACGATGGCGAGCTTCGAACTTGCCTGGCCGCTCTTGACGCCGAACGGCGTACCGCCAGTGGAGACGCCGCCGGTGACCGCACTCCGCGGGCGGAAGACCAGTTCGAGCGTGCGGCCGACCTGCGTGTCGAGCGTATACAGCAGGCCGGCGGACGCGGGCGCAAAGAGGCCCGTGGCGGTTGGCACGGCGCCAATCCCCGTGCTCGTTGCGGCGACGTTGTTACCGCCGAAGTCGACGCGCTGACCCGACGCGATGGTCTCGCCGAAACGGCCGGTCAACGACACGGATGCATCGGCACGGTTATCAGAAGCACTGCTGGCGATGTCGTGCGCAACGGCGAGGTCGGCGGCGCCGAACAGCGCGAACTGCACTTGTACCGGCGTGCCGACCGGCAGCGTCGCCGAACTGACGGTGATGATGTCTTCGAACGAGAGGTTGGCGCCCGCGGTCAGCGTGTTGCTGGTGCCCTGGTTGGGGGCGAGCAGCACGCTCGAGCCGGACCAGAAGGATTCGGCCGTGATGCCGTTGCCGGCCGCCGAGTTGGCCGCTTCGCTGCGCGCCAGGCCGTTCGCGGTCTGCGCGATAGTCGTACCGGTGGTCGTGCCGGGCAGCAGGGTGGTGGAGAGGTTGTCCTGGTCTTGGGGGGTGTTCCCGCTCAGGATGCGCGCGAAGGTGCTCGCTTCGAGCACCGCCGCGGCGTTCGCCGCCGTCGTTAGGCACAGCGCGCAGGCGCCGGCCAGCAGGCGCCACGCGGCGCCATGAGTTCCCTGGTACATGTTGCCTCCGTGCGCCCTGCCGGCGTCAGGTTGCGGTCCGATGATGGCTCGCGCGCGGTGCCGTCCGTGGACGATCCGCGCCGTGTTACGAGTCGAGCCGTGACCGGCACGGGAACCCGCCAGGCAAGATGACAACACTACCCAGCAAAAATCTTTGAAGGATTACCAGTCCACCCGCCGCCGTGCTGCCGGCGCGACGTGCGCGCGAACGCCCTCAGTCGACGACGCGGCGTGCGACCACGCGCCACTCGGACGTGGCGACGTCGACGTACCACGGTCCGGCGCTGAGTGTGCCCGGATCGGCGCTGTAACGGCCATCGCCGAGATGGGCCGCGACGAGCTGGCGATCGCCGGGGCGGGTGGCATGGGAGAGCTGCACCGGCACGCTCGGCGGCAACGGCTCGCCGGCCTGCTCCCAGCGCAGCGTGAACTCGCAGCGGCCGTCGCCGAGCGCGGTCACTTCGAGATCGAGTCCGAGCGCCGCGGCGCGCGCCTCGCGGTCGAGCGTCTTGTTGATCTCGAGTCCGCGCTTGTAATAGTCGTCGGTGACGAGGCCGTCGCTGGTCGTGTTGGCGATACCGATCAGCACGACGCAGATGGCGATGGTGCCGAGCGGGATGGCGAACACGAACCAGGCCCAGGGTTCGCGGTACCAGCGGGTGACGGGCTCGTTCATCGTCCCGGACCGAGGAACTTGGCGCCTTCGGTCACGCTGACCGTGGGATCGTCGGCGGCGCGCAGGGTGAAGGTGACGGGCGTGCTGCGCTCGGGCAGCTCCGCTTCGCTCGCGCGCAGCACCACCGGGACCTCGGCGACATCGCCGCCGGCTACCCTGACCGGCTCGCCCGGCCCGTCGATCAGCATGCCCTCGATGCCGGCGGCCGTGATCTCGAAGGCGCGTTCGGCGTCGCGCAGGTTGAGTACCTTGAGCATGTAGACATTCTCGATCAGCCCGCCGCGCTCGCGGTAGAGCTGGTTACGATCGCGCATGATGTCGAGGCCGAGCGGCGCGCGCGATCCGAGCAGGTAGAAGAACAGGCTCGCGACGCCGAGCAGCAGCACGCTGTAGATGATCGTGCGGGCGCGCACGATGCGGGTCGGTTTGCCCTCGAGCGCATGCTCGGTGGTGTAGCGAATCAGTCCCTTGGGATAGTTCATGCGCTCCATGACGTCGTCGCAGGCGTCGATGCAGGCCGAGCAGCCGATGCATTCGTACTGCAGGCCGTCGCGGATGTCGATGCCGGTGGGGCAGACCTGCACGCACATCGTGCAGTTGATGCAGTCGCCGAGGCCGGCTTCCCTGGGATCGACGCCCTGGCGGCGCGAGCCGCGTGGCTCGCCGCGCGCTTCGTCGTAGCTGACGATGAGCGTGTCCTTGTCGAACATGGCGCTCTGGAAGCGCGCGTACGGGCACATGTACTTGCACACCTGCTCGCGCATGAAACCGGCATTGCCGTAGGTGGCAAAGCCGTAGAAGAGCATCCAGAACGTCTCCCACGGCCCGAGCGACAGCGCCGCGGTCTTGGCCAGGAGATCGGTCGCGGGCGTGAAGTAGGCGACGAAGGTGAAGCCGGTCCACAGCGAGAACGCGATCCAGGCGAACTGCTTGGTCGCCTTGATGCGCAGCTTGCGCGCCGACCAGGGCGCCTTGTCGAGCTTCATCTGCTGCTGGCGGTTGCCCTCGATCTTGCGCTCCATCCACAGGAAGACCTCGGTCCACACCGTCTGCGGGCAGGCGTAGCCGCACCACAGGCGCCCGGCCAGGGCGGTGAAGAAGAACAGCGACAGCGCCGCGAGCAGCATCAGCAGCGTCAGCAGCAGGAAGTCCTGCGGCCAGAAGGTCAGGCCGAAGACGTAGAACTTGCGCGCCGGGAGGTCGAACAACACGGCCTGGTGGCCATCCCAGCGCAGCCAGCATACGCCGTAGAACAGCCCCAGCAGCACGCTGACCGCGGTGACGCGCAGGGCGGCGAACGTGCCGTGCACCTCGCGCGGGTAGATCTTCTGGCGCTTCTCGTAGAGTGATTGTTCTACCGTCGGGGCGGCCGTGGTCTTGGCCGTGGTCGTGGCCTTGGGGGCCGTGGAGGTGTCATCCATGTTTGCGGGGCGTCTCGTCCGGATTAGGCGGGTAGGTGAACATGACGGCGAACACGCCCGAAGCCGCCGTCAGGAGCCAGAAGAGGAAAAACCCGATGGTGTAGGCCGCCATGCGGCTGACCTCGGGGAACGGCACGCAGTAACGCAGGTCGTCCGGATCGAGAATGCTGAAGAAGACACCGGTTGCGGCGGTGGCCATCAGGAAAGACAGCCACATCACCGCGCCGAAGCGCTGCGGTACGGGCATCCAGCGAGTCTTGGCCAGCAGTTCCATGACGTTGCGTTCTCCCCTCCGCGTGATTCGTAGGCAGACCGGCGAACGATACCGGTGAGGGCGGTGTCAGCAGCGCGGCGCACGCATCGGCAGGTCGCGTTCAAGGTCGTGAACGCGGTGCCCCGTGATGTGCGCGGCTGTCATCGTGTCCGCCCGCCGGATCCCTCGTCAGCCCGTTCGGGTCTTCGTCCCGGGCGAGCCGGCGCGCTCAGCGCGTCGGCGTGTTGCCCTGGGTGAAGCTGTAGACATAGGCCGCCAGCACATGGACCTTGGCCGGGCCGAGAAATTCCTCGTGCGCCGGCATCTGGCCGTTGCGGCCCTTGACGATGGACTCGACGATGGCGGTACGCGTGCCGCCGTAGAGCCAGGCGTCGTCGGTCAGGTTCGGCGCGCCGAGCATCGGGTTGCCCTTGCCCTCGGCACCATGGCAGGCGACGCAGACCTGGTTGTAGGTCTGCTTGCCGGCCTCGACCTTGTCGGCGGCGATGTCGCGCCCGGCGAGGTGCTCGACGTAGTCGGCTGCCTTCTGCGCACCGTCTTCGCCGATCACCGCCACCCAGGCCGGCATCACGCCGGCACGGCCCTTGAGGATCGAGTGCTCGATCGCTTCCGGGGTGCTGCCGTAGAGCCAGGCGTCGTCGGTCAGGTTGGGGAAGCCGCGCGCGCCGCCCGCGTCCGAACCGTGGCACTGCGTGCAGTAGCTGGCGAACAGGTTCTGACCCATCTCCAGCACTTCCTCGTTCTGCGCGAGCGTCGGGATGTCGGTCTTCTGGTATTGCTCGTAGAGCGGGCCGTACTCGGCTTCCGCGGCGGCGACCTCGGCCTCGTACTGCGATACCTGGCTCCAGCCCAGCAGGCCCTTGAAGGCGCCGAGGCCGGGGTAGGCGATGAGGTAGCCGATGGACCAGAACAGCGTGAGGTAGAAGAGGTTCATCCACCACCGCGGCAGCGGGTTGTTGTACTCCTCGAGGTTGCCGTCCCACTTGTGTCCCATCGTCTCCGGGTTGTCGGCATCCACCGGCGGACGCGCTTTCGCCTGCGACCACACGAACCAGATCAGAACCACGATGCTGACGAGCGTGACGCTGCCGATGAAGATGCTCCAGTACACGCTATTGAAATCAGCCATTTCCTTTTTCTCCATTGACGTCGCTGACGTCGTCGTCATCCTCGAGTGGGATGCGGGCGGCCTCGTCGAATTCGGGCTTGCGCTTACGCGACCACGCCCAGATGACGACGCCGAAGAACACCGCAGCCACCAGTACCGTCCACGCCGAGAACAGCCAGCCCATGCTCAGCGGCGGGTCTTCACGTGGGTGCCGAGTCCCTGCAGGTAGGCGATCATCGCGTCCAGCTCGGACTTGCCCTCCAGCGCGGCCGGGGCGTTGGCGATCTGCTCGTCGGTGTACGGCGAGCCGAGCTTGCGCAGACCGCGCATCTTGGCCTGGATGTCGTCGCCGTCGAGCATGTTGGTCTCGAGCCACGGGTAGCCCGGCATGATCGACTCCGGCACGACGTCGCGCGGGTTGATCAGGTGCACGCGGTGCCACTCGTCGCTGTAGCGCCCGCCGACCCGGTGCAGGTCGGGGCCGGTACGCTTCGAACCCCACTGGAACGGGCGGTCGTAGACGTACTCGCCGGCCAGCGAATAGTGACCGTAACGCTCGGTCTCGGCACGGAACGGACGCACCATCTGCGAATGGCAGACGTAGCACCCTTCGCGGATGTAGATGTCGCGCCCGGTCAGTTCCAGCGGCCCGTAGGGCTCGAGGCCCTTGACCGGCTGGGTGGTCGTCTGCTGGAAGAACAGCGGGACGATCTGGACCAGGCCACCGATACTGATGGTGAGGAGGATCAGCACCATCATGAAACCGATGTTGATCTCGATGCTTTCGTGTTTCAGCACGGCCTTAGCCCTCCGCTCAGTGGGCCGTCGCCGGCGCCGGGATTTCCGCCGTCACCGGCGCGCTCCCCGCGCAGGTGCGCAGCAGGTTGTAGACCATCACCAGGGCGCCCGCGAGGTAGAGCAGACCGCCGAGGAAACGGATGACGTAGAAGGGATGCATGGCGTTGACCGACTCGATGAAGCTGTAGGTCAGGGTGCCGTCGTCGTTGACGGCGCGCCACATCAGGCCCTGCATCACACCCGACACCCACATCGCGGTGATGTAGAGCACGATGCCGATGGTCGCCACCCAGAAATGCACCTCGACCAGCTTCAGGCTGTACAGCTCGCGGCCGTAGAGGCGCGGGATGAGGTAGTACATCACGCCGAGCGAGATGAAGCCGACCCAGCCGAGTGCGCCGGAGTGCACGTGGCCGATGGTCCAGTCGGTGTAGTGCGAGAGCGCGTTGACCGTCTTGATCGACATCATCGGGCCTTCGAAGGTCGACATGCCGTAGAAGCTGATCGAGACGATGATGAAGCGCAGCACGGGGTCGGTGCGCAGCTTGTGCCAGGCGCCGGAGAGCGTCATGACGCCGTTGATCATGCCGCCCCAGGAGGGTGCGAGCAGGATCAGGGACATCACCATGCCGAGCGACTGCGCCCAGTCCGGCAGCGCGGTGTAGTGCAGGTGATGGGGACCGGCCCAGATGTAGGTGAAGATGAGCGCCCAGAAATGCACGATCGACAGGCGGTAGGAGTAGACCGGCCGGTCGGCGATCTTCGGCACGAAGTAGTACATCAGGCCGAGGAAGGCGGCGGTGAGGAAGAAGCCGACGGCGTTATGCCCGTACCACCACTGCACCATGGCATCCTGCACGCCGGCGAACAGCGAGTAGGACTTGGTCATCGTCACCGGCAGTTCGAGGTTGTTGACGATGTGCAGCACGGCGATGGTGATGATGTAGGCGGCGAAGAACCAGTTAGCGACGTAGATGTGCTTGACGCGCCGCTTGGCGATGGTGCCGAAGAAGACCAGCGCGTAGGCCACCCACACCACGGTGATGAGGATGTCGATGGGCCATTCGAGCTCGGCGTATTCCTTCGACGAAGTGATACCCAGCGGGAGCGAGATGGCGGCGAGCACGATGACGAGCTGCCAGCCCCAGAACGTGAACGCGGCGAGGCCGTCGCTGATCAGGCGCGCGTGACAGGTGCGCTGCACGATGTAGTACGAGCCCGCGAAGAGCGCGCTGCCGCCGAAAGCGAAGATGACCGCGTTGGTGTGCAACGGCCGCAGGCGGCCGAAGGTGAGCCACGGAATGTCGAAGTTGAGTGCGGGCCAGGCGAGCTGCGCGGCGATGAACACGCCGACCAGCATGCCGACCACACCCCACACCACGGTCATGACCGCGAACTGGCGGACGACCTTGTAGTTGTACGTTTCCGTCATGGAAGACGCTCCTGGATGGGTTGCAAATCCTGATGCGGGAAGCCCCGCAGGAGCGCTGCCACGGCGGTGCCGGCCGGCAGGCTCGTGCGGGGTGTCCTGGGGCTACGTCCCGGGCTGTGCTCCTGGCGGGC
>JAUIFX010000178.1 GCA_030429865.1 Gammaproteobacteria bacterium
CGATGCGTCACCTGACCATCAAGGACAAGTACCCGGGTTTTCTCGCCATTCCCGACCGCTGGGTTTCCTGGGTGGCGGCCGGCGTCGCGGCGGGCCTGGTGTACCTGCTGCGGCACCGTCCGTCGGTGATCTTCTCGACCTACCCGATCGCGTCGGCCCACCTGATTGCCTATCTCCTGCACCGCGTCTCCGGCACGCCGTGGATCGCCGATTTCCGTGATCCCATGGCCCAGGACGGTTACCCGCCGGACCCGCGCGTGTGGCGCGCGTTCCGCGGCATCGAGCAACGTGTGTTCGCACACGCCGCCCGCGTGCTCTTCACCGCGCCGGGCGCCCTCGATTACTACTGCGACATCTTCGGCGATGGCCTGCGCGAGCGCAGCGTCGTCATCCAGAACGGTTACGACGAGGCGCTGTTCCGCCAGGCGCTGGGCGGCGTCGAGCCCGACACGATCCGGCGCGAAGGACCGCTGCGTCTCGTGCATGCCGGCATTCTCTATCCCGGCGAGCGCGATCCCCGCCAGTTCTTCGCCGCCGTGCGCGAGCTGATGGACGAGGGCACCGTGCGGCCCGGCGAGGTCGAGATTTCCCTGCGCGGTTCCGGTCACGATGCCCACTACCAGCCGTTGATGAAGGAACTCGGCCTGGGCGATGTCGTGCGCTTCGAACCGGCCGTGGGTTATGCGCAGGCGCTCGTCGAAATGCAGCGGGCGGATGGCCTGCTGCTGTTCCAGGCGGCGGACTGTAATTTCCAGATCCCGGCCAAGGTCTACGAGTATTTCCGCACCCGGCGCCCGATCATTGCGTTCACCGACCCACGGGGCGACACTGCGCAGCTGCTGCGGCAGGCCGGCGTCGGCTGGGTCGCCGATTTGCAGGCGCGTGCCGAGATCGCCGCGACCCTGCGCGATGCGCTCGGCACGATTCGCCGGGACCGCGACGCGCGTTTTCTCGACGATTCGTTCGTCGCGGCTTGCGCCCGCGAGCAGCGCGCGCGCGAGTTCGTGCGTGTGGTCGAAGCGGTTGCACGCTGATTGCGCGCGCGGCGAACGCGGCGGCTTGCGAGCGCGCGACGAATATCCCTTGTTCCCAACTGAATGTGACCTACCATGAATGACGGAGAGATTGAACGCATACTCACCGAGATCCTCGCGCTCGACCCGGCCAGCACGCCGCTCGACGACGACACGGCGCTGAACGGCGCGTTGCCGGAGTTCGATTCGATGGCCGTGGTCTCGATCCTCACGGCCGTCGAGGACCACTACGGGATCGTCATCGATGACGACGAGGTCGATGCGGAGATCTTCGAAACCGTCGGTACCCTGAAGCGCTTCGTCGATGGCAAGGTGGCCGGCTGACCGGCGCCGCCGGTGGGCCGAGCCGGCGCGCGAAACGGTCAGCCCCCGGACGCGGCGGCGCGCGGCATGAGTGCCGGTGAGCCGGCGTTCGTCGATGTCGGCGGGCGCTCGCTGTTCGTCGTGCGCCACCCACCGCAGGGCCCGGTGCGGTGTCGTGTGCTGGTGCTGCCGCCGTTCGCCGAGGAAGCCAACCGCTGCCGGCGCCTGACCGCGTTGACGGCACGCGCGCTCGCCGCCGCGGGCTGCGAGACGCTCGTCTTCGACCTGTCGGGAACCGGCGACAGCGCGGGCGATTTCGCCGCCGCCGACTGGCAGACCTGGTGCGACGACGTGCGCGGCATGGCCGCGCAGTACGACTGGTCGCGGGCGACCGGCAGGCGCGCGGTGCTCGCGGTGCGCAGCGGGTTGCTGCTCGCGCCAGCGCTGGATCTCGCGGACGCCGCGCTGGTGGCCTGGCAACCCGTCCTGAACGGGGAGCGTTTCCTGCAGCAGTTTCTGCGCACGCGCGTGATGGCGGCCAAGTTCGCCGGCCGCAACGAGTCGGTCAAGGAGCTGCTCGAGCGTTTCCGTACGGGCGAGGCGCTCGAGGTCGCCGGCTACACGCTGTCGCCGGCACTGGCGCTGGCGCTTGCTGCCGCCCGCGTCGACGCGGCCGGTCTCGCCGAACTGTCGGCCGCGACGCTGCTCGAATGCAAACCGCAGGGAGGCGGCGAACCGAGCGCCCCGGTCGCCGCGCTGGCGCAGGCCCTGCATGCGCAGGGCCGCGCCGCGGCAGCCGAGGTGCTGGCAGCGGAGGCGTTCTGGAGCACCCAGGAGATCAGCGCGCCGGGCGTGATCGTCTCGCGCACCGTTGCGGCACTCGGCGATGGCGGGGCAGCGCGATGAGGCGGCAGCGGGGCCGCGCGCACGCGGTGACACGCCGGTGGGCATCATGACGCAGCGGGCGATCGAGCGCGGCATCACGTTCGACATCGCGGGCGATCCCGCGATTGGCGTGCTGCACGAGGCCGTCGGCGAGACGCGTGCGGCCGGCGTGTTGCTGATCGTCGGTGGCCCGCAGTACCGGGTCGGCAGCCATCGCCAGTTCGTCCTGTTGGCCCGCCGCCTCGCACAGGCGGGGTACCCGGTGTTGCGCTTCGATTACCGCGGCATCGGCGACAGCGCCGGCGAGCCGCATACGTTCGAGAACGTCGACGAAGACCTGCGCGCCGCCGCAGATGTCCTCGTGGCGCGCAGCGGCGTCGCGCGGCTCGTGCTGTGGGGACTGTGCGATGCCGCGTCGGCAGCGATGATGTACGCACATCACGACGCCCGCGTCGTGGGCCTGGCGCTCGCCAACCCGTGGGTGCATTCGCCGCAGGGCGAGGCGCGGGTGCGGCTCAAGTCCTACTACCTGGGGCGTCTCGCGAACGCCGATTTCTGGCGCAAGCTACGCGGCGGCCAGATCGACTGGCGAGACTCGCTCGGCAGTTTGCGCGATTACCTGCGGATGGCGCTCGAGCGACGCGACGCGACGGCCGCGCCACGTCATTTCATCGCGCGCATGGCGGAAGGCTGGTCGCGATTTGCCGGCCGCACGCTGCTGATCCTGAGCGGCGACGACCTCACCGCGGACGAATTCCGCGAGCTGTGCGCAACCTCTGCCGAGTGGCAACGTCTCGACCGGCGTCCGTCCGTGACGCACGTGGCGATGCGTGCGGCCAACCACACGTTCTCCAGTGCCGAGTGGCGCATGGCGGTCGAAGACGCGACGCTCGAGTGGTTGCAGGCGGCCGCCGGCGACGGCGCGTGAACGCAGTGCGCGGGCGCCTCGCGCGCTGGGTGCGGCGTTACCTGGTGGTATGCGGCCTCGCCGTCAACCTGGCCGGCCTGGTGCTACTGGCCGGCGTGCTCGTGCTGGGGCCGCGCGGCGCCTACGAGCGCGCACGTGATGCCGGCAAGCTGGTGCGCGGCACTGCGCTCGAATGGCACGACGCGCTGCACAGCTGGCGCGCGCAGCGTGTGCTCCGTGAACTCGGGCTGCAGGCGACCTCGCGTGCGGCGCCGCTCGGCGCGCCGGCCGACGCCGCCCGGCGCGCCGCCGCGCCGGCACGGGTGTTGCGCGTCGGGCCGGGCGAGGACCTGGCGACGCCGGGCGCCGCGGCGCGGGTCGCGCGCGACGGCGACCTCATCGAGATCGCGGCCGGCGTTTACGCTGGCGAGAGCGTACGCTGGCGGGCCGATGACCTCGTCGTCCGCGGCGTCGGCGGCTTTGCGCGCGTCGACGTCCACGGCACGCGCCTGGTCGGAGAGAAAGCCGCCTGGCTGGTGCAGGGCGACCGCATGCGGATCGAGCAGGTCAGCTTCAGCGGCGCACGCAGCCGCGACCACAACGGCGCCGGCATTCGCGCCGAGGGCGCCGGCCTGCACGTCCGGCGCTGCCGCTTCCTGGATAACGAAACCGGCATCCTCTCCAATCCCGTCGCTGGCGGGCGCATCGTGGTCGAGTACTCCGAGTTCGCCGGCAACGGTCACCCGGACGGGCAGGCGCACCAGGTCTACATCAGCGACAGTGCCGAGTTCGTGCTGCGCGGCAGCTACCTGCACGGCACGGTGATCGGGTCGGCGGTCAAGAGCCGCGCGCGCAGCAACGTCATCGAGTACAACCGCATCGTCGACGGCGCCAACGGCCGCAGCAACTACACCATCGATCTCTCCGAGGGCGGACAGGCGGTGATCCTCGGCAACGAGCTCGAGCAGGGGCCTTACAGCGGCAATCGCCGCCTGATCGCGTTCGGCCCCGAAGGCGCGCGCGGCGGGGACGTCCTGCACGTCGTGCACAACACGCTGGTCAACGACCGCGCCGGGGGCAGTTTCGTGTGGAACAACACCACCGGCCTCGCGCACCTGTACAACAACCTGATGATCGGTGGGCGCCGCGCCGTCGAAGGCGCGGCGTTGCTGGTGGGCAACGTGTTCGCCACCGATGCCTGGCTCGGCCCGCGCGGAGCGGGTCTCGGCGGCGTGGCCGGCAGCAGCCATAATCAGCGCGTAGCGGCCGACCGTGCGGGTATCGCGAGCCGTGCCGCGCTGGACTACACGCTGCAGGCCCGCGCACCGGCGCAGGGCGCGGCGGTAGCACTGGACGAGCGCGCCGCACGGCGCCTGGCGCCGCGCTACGAGTACGTGCATCCGGCGGCGGCGCGCGCGCGCGGCGCCCACGGCGACGCCGGCGCCCACGAACTCGCCGAGTGAACGCCGCGCCCGCGGCGCGCGTCAGACGAGGACTTCGAGCGGCGGCGGGTGACTCAGGAACAGGTGCGGACTGGCCGTGTAACCATAGGCGCCGGACTGCAGGACGACGACGAGGTCGCCGATGCCCGGCGGCGGGGCGTCGATGCGATCGGCGACGAGGTCCAGCGGTGTGCACAGCGGCCCGACGATCGAAACCTGCGTGGTTTTGGCCGCGTCCAGGCGGTTGCCGATGACGACGGGGTAGTTCTTGCGCAGCACCTGGCCGAAGTTGCCCGAGTTCGCCAGGTGGTGATGCAGGCCACCGTCGACCATGACGAAAGTATGGCCCTGGGATTCCTTGATGTCGCTGACCCGCGCGACGTAATAGCCGGCTTCGCCAACCAGGTAGCGGCCGAGCTCGAGCACGATCTCGATCGATTCCATGGCCGCGGCATGCGCGTCCAGCGTCGTGCGCAGCGCCGCGCCGACCGCGGCCACGTCGAGCGGACGCTCGCCCGGAAAGTAGGGGATACCGTAGCCACCGCCGATGTTGAGGAAACGCGGCCGTCGCTGCGCCTGGGCCATCAATTCGACGGCCAGCTCCACCGTCAGCCGGTTGGCTTCGACGATGGAGTCGGCACTCAGGTTCTGCGAGCCGCAGAAGATGTGCAGTCCGTCGAAGTCCAGGCCCAGCTCGCCCAGGCGCGCGATCGCGGCAGGCACGCGCACGGCATCGATGCCGAACTGGCGCGGGCTTCCCGACATCTTCATGCCCGAGCCCTTGAGTTCGAACGACGGGTTGACGCGCAGCGCGACGCGGGCGGGCACGGCGAGTTCGCGCGAAATCGCCCCGAGACGTTCGAGCTCGGTTTCGGATTCGCAATTCACGCAGATCCCCGCGGCAACCGCGGCGCGAAGCTCGCTTTCCTGCTTGGCCGGCCCGGCGAAACTGATCTCGTGGGCTGGCATGCCGCTGTCCAGGGCAACGAGCATCTCGCGGTGAGACGCCACGTCGAAGCCCTCGACCAGCGGTCGCATGTGAGCCACCACTGCCGGCATCGGGTTGGCCTTGATCGCGTAATGCAGCGAGACACGCTCCGGCAGCACGCCGCGCAGCTGTTTCACGCGCGCTGTCAGGGCGGCGCGATCGTAGGCATAGAACGGCGTGCGCCCGACGCGGGCGGCGAGGCGGCCCAGCGGGACGTCGTTGATCAGCAGTTCGCCGTCACGCGCTGCCAGCGCCTGCAGGCGCGCGTGGGTTGCGGGGGGCTTGCTCATGACGCGTCCGTCTCTGTGGCGCTCTCGAACAGGTCGGCATAACCGCGCGCGAGTTGCGTGCGGTCTATCTTGCCATTCGGATTCTGCAGCATCTCGTCGGTGAAGATCACGCGCTGCGGGACCATGTAGTTGGCGAGTTCGCGCCGGCACACCGCCACCAGCGTGGCTTCGTCGAGCTCGCAGCCGGGCAGCAGGCGGACGATGAGTACCACGGCCTGGCCGAGCGTGTCATGCGGGACGCCGATCGCGGCGACGGTCTCGACGCCACCGTGGGCGTAGACCACCTCTTCGATCTCTTCGGGACTGACGCGGTAACCCGACGTCTTGATCATGCCGTCGCTGCGGCCCATGAAATACAGGTACCCGTCTTCGTCCATGCGCACCGTGTCGCCCGACCACACCGCGAGTTCGGTCGTCGGGATCCCGCCCGGGCGGCCGGGCGCCGGTTTGAAGCGCGCCGCCGTGCGTTCCGGGTCGTTCCAGTAACCGAGCGCGACGAGGGCGCCGCGATGTACCAGTTCGCCCGGCTCGTTCGGCGCGGCCGGCGTACCGTCGGGCCGCACGACGAGAATTTCCGCGTTGGGTATGGCCTTGCCCATCGAGCCGCGCCGCTCGTCGATCTTCTCCGGCGGCAGGAAGGTCGAGCGGAAAGCCTCGGTCAGTCCGTACATGAGGTAGGGGCGGGTGCGCGGCAGGACCGAGCGCAGGCGGGCGAGGACGCCGTCGGGCATCGCGCCGCCCGAGTTGGTGATGTAACGCAGCCGCTCCGTGACGGCATCCGGCCAGTCGAGCGGGGCGAGCTGCGCCCACAGCGGCGGCACGGCGGCCAGGCCGCCGATCGCGAGGCGCTCGAGCGCCTTGAGGACGTCGCGCGGCAGCAGGTAATCGAACAGGACGCAGGTCGCTCCCGTCAGCACGCAGGTCGTGAGCTGGTTGAGCCCGTAATCGAAGCTGAATGGGAGCACCGCGAGCAGGCGGTCCTCCTGCGTCATTTCGAGGTAGCTGGCCACGCTGCGCGCACCGTCGACGATGTTGCGGTGGGAGATGATGACGCCCTTGGGACGCCCGGTGCTGCCGGACGTGTAGAGGATCGCGGCCATGTCGTTATCGACCCGTGGCGGCGCATCGAACGCGGCGGTGTCCTGCGCCGGATGCCACACGCTCAGCGGCAGCGGACACTCGAGGTCGTCGCGGCCCGCCTCGGTGAGCAGCACGTGGCGCAGGTCCGGGCACTCGGCGAAGACGCCGGCGAGATGGCGCGCGCGGTCCGGGCTGGTGACGAGGATGCGGACGTTGCAGTCGCTCAGGATGTGCTGGACCTGGTGCGGTTTCAGAACCGGGTTGATCGGGACGAAAACGCCGCCGGCGAGACTCGCGGCGTAGAACGCGTATACGCTCGCCGGCACCTTGGGCAGAAAAACGCCTACGCGTTCGTCGCGATGCAGTCCGAGCGCTTGCAGGGTGGCCGCCAGGGAGCGGGTTTCGTTGACGAACGCCTCGGCGGTGATGTCGCCGTACTTGTCATGGACGAGCAGGGTGCGCTCGGGCATGCGGGCCGCTGTCGCGAGTAGGGTGTGGTGCAGGAGGTATGACATGCTGTCTTGCCGCTGATCGCAGGAGTCTGTGCAGAATCGAAGGGGTGTCCGGGTGGTCAGAGCCTGTCCAACAGGGTGCGCAGGTAAGGCGCCGGGATGGCATAGGTGATCGCGCTCGGGTCGCGCAGCACATCCTCCTTCTTGCCCTTGACGAAAACCTGGTTGATCACGCCGACCACGGAACCGTCGCCAGGCAGGTACACGGGACTGCCGCTGTTGCCCGGGTACGCGGTTGCATCGAGTTGTATGACCTCGTAGGGATCGCGCAGCGCGGCGATCTTGTCCGCGGTCAGCTCGCGCGCGGTGCCCGCGGGGATGACGATGGGCGTAATCGCCGAGACGATGCCCTGGTGGGTGACCGGGTGCAACCCGAGGACGGCGCCGATGGGAAAGCCCGTGAACGCGACCGGCGAACCTTCGGGCAGCCGGTCGTCGCGACGCACGCGCAACGCCGGCAGGGCCGGCCCCTCGAACGCGAGCACGGCGAGATCGTGCTCCGCGTCGTGCGCGACGACGCGCGCCGGGCGGTAGGCGACTTCCCGTCCCGCACCCACGAACACGACCAGGTGTTCCTTGCGCTCGGTGTCGAGTTCGGCATCGACGACGTGGTGGTTGGTCGCTGCATGACGCCCGTCGTGCACGATGAAACCGGTACCCAGCAGCTGGGCGGGAGGGCGCCGCACGGCGGAGAACGTCCCGATGCCGACAATCGACGGCTTGACCCTGGCAATGGTTTCAACGAGTCCGGCGTCGGCACGCGCGGGGCCGTGCGCGAGCGCGCCCAGGCCGAGCATCAGCATGCCCGCCCGGCGCAGTCGTGAGCGCATCGTGATCACTTGCCCCGCGCGGCGAGCGTGCGTTCCCAGTCGAGGGAGGTCTGCACGATCGTGTCCAGGGAGTCGTGGCGTGGGGTCCAGCCGAGCACCTCGCGGATACGCTCCGCACGCGCGATGAGCTCGGGCGGATCGCCGGCGCGGCGGCCTTCTTCGATGACCGGCACGCGGGCACCGGCCAGGCGTTCGACGGTTTCGATGACCTCGCGCACGCTGTAACCGTGACCGTAGCCGCAATTCAGCGTCACCGTCTCGCCGCCGTTCTCGAGGTAGGCGAGCGCGTCGATGTGGGCGGCCGCGAGATCGCTGACGTGGATGTAGTCACGCACGCCGGTGCCGTCCGGCGTCGGGTAGTCCGAACCGAACACGCGCAGCGCGTCGCGGCGCCCGAGGACCGCTTCCATCGCGACCTTGATCAACAGCGTCGAGCCAGGCGTTGATTGCCCGATCAGGCCATCGGGGTCGCTGCCGGCGACGTTGAAGTAGCGCAGCACGACCGCGCGCATCGGGTGCGCCGCGCAGGTGTCGCGCAGCATGTGCTCGCTCATGAGCTTGGACATGCCGTAGGGATTGATCGGCGCCGTCGGCGTCTGTTCGCCGCACAGGCCGCCCTCGGGCATGCCGTAGACTGCCGCGGTCGACGAGAACACGAAATGCTCGACCCCGGCGGCCACGCAGCACTCGATCAGGTTGCGCGTGCTGCACGTGTTGTTGCCGTAGTACTTGAGCGGATCGGATACCGATTCGGGCACGATCGTCCAGGCGGCAAAGTGCAGCACGGTCCGGATGTCGTGCTCGCGGAGCAGGCGGGTGACGAGTTCCCGGTCCCCGGTATCGCCGACCACGAGTTCGCCGTAAAGCACGGCGTCCCGGTTGCCCTTGGCGAGGTTGTCCAGCGTGACCGGATGATACCCGGCCTCGCCGAGCAGCTTGACGACATGGCTGCCGATGTAACCGGCACCGCCGGTGACGAGCACTTTCTTCATGGAGACGGCATTCCTTTCCCTGTTCGTGGTGGCTGAGGTGTCGATGTCCACTATAGCGTCGCCGAACGCGGACAGTTTATGCCGCGTTCGCAATACGCGCCGGGAAGACGGCCACCGCGTCCATCACTCGGCGCGGCGCCTCAGGCGTAGCGCGAGCGCACGGGCGTCGCCGCCGCCGCCTCCCTGGTCTGTGGCAGCTGGACGATTGCCGCGAGCATCGCCAGGCACCAGATCTGGATCTCGGCGCGCAGGTAGTTGGTGAACAGCCCGGCGGTCCACACCGTGACGAGCGCGGCGCAGCAGCTCGCGCCCATCAACGCCAGGGTCGGGTCGTTGCCCGCGCGGGAATACTGCCGCATGCGCCGGAACATCTGGATGATCGCAGCCAGCGCGAACAGGCTGATGACGATGCCGGGCACGCCCTGGTCGGTGACCACGCTCATGATCGAGTTGTGCGAGGCGCGCGCCCCGTGGCTCGCACGATCCTGGCCGCGCGCCGCGGTGAGCCACTCGGTCGCCAGGTAATCGCGGCTGAGATAAGCGGTGGTCCGCGAACCCAGCCCGACCGGGTAGTCTTTGAACATGCGGAACTGGGCGCCGATGATGACGAGACGCGATTGCGCGCTATGGTCGATTTCCTGTTCCTCGGTGGTCGCCGCGCCGATCGACGCGATGCGCTCCCAG